>DASSHA010000151.1:0-29776 GCA_035693145.1 Candidatus Limnocylindrales bacterium | reverse complement strand
GGACCTCGCCGGCCGTCCCGTCGTTCTGGTCGTGGCGGTTCGGCGCCGCACCGTTCGCCGGTGCGGCCGCCTCGCGTTCGGTCGTCGTCGGTTCGGTCGTCGTCGGTTCGGTCACAGGCTGATGGTCACTTCCGGCTCGTCGTCGCGGCCGCGCCCGGACGTCGGGGCTCGCGCCTCCGCGCGGCGTTCGGCCCCGCCGAGTGCAAGCGCGGGAATGGCGGCCAGCGCCGTGACGGCGGCCGCGCCGACGAAGATCGGCCCGATCACCCGAGCCGCTTCGCTCGCGGCCCAGCGCTCGAGCGCATCGACGACGAGGCCGTCGCGGAGCTCCCGGTCACGGAGGTCGGCGGGGACGAACGCCTTGTACGAATCGGGTGTCGCATAGACCTGATCGTAGAGTCGCTCGATCGTCGTCGAGCCGTACGCCGTCAGGACCGCGAAGCCGATCGCCATCCCGATCATCCGCGCGACCGTGACCGCCGCGGACGCGACGCCGAAGGCGCGCTCGCCGACCGCCTCGACCGCCGCCGTCGAGCGCGGCGTGACGGTCAGCCCGAACCCGAGCCCGAACAGGGCGAGTGCCGCCGCGAGCGGCAGGATCGCCGTTCCCGTCCCGGACGCCGAGACGACCACGAGGGCCGCGACGGACGCGACGATCCCGACGAGCGCCACGGCCCGCAGCGAGACGAGCTTCACGAGCAGACCTGAGGCGATCGCTCCGAGCGCGGTCGCGCCGGCCAGCCCGCCGAGCGCGATTGCCTGGCGGTCCGGCCCGCCGTACAGGACGCGATCGACGAACACCGCGCCGCCCGCGATCGCGGTCGCGAACCCGTAGCCGGTCAGCAGCGAGACGAGGGCCGCGGACGCGAGGGCGGGTGTGCGGAACACTCGGGGGTCGAGGAATGGATCGTCCCGCCGCAGCCCGGCGAGCACCAGGGCGACGGCCGCGAGCGCGGCGAGCGCCAGGAGGCCGAGGCTGAGCGCTGTCGAGCCGATCCCCGGGATCGGCGTCTCGCGGGCGCCGAGGAGGGTCACTCCGGCGAGCGCGGCGCCGAGGACGACCGTGAACAGGACCGCGCCGGCGAGATCGACTCGAGCCGGCCGCCGGGGCGTGTCCCAGCCGGTCGTCGACGCCCACACGAGGACGAGCGCGACGAGGCCGGCCGGCACGTTCACGTAGAAGACCCAGCGCCAGGCTGGTGACAGCGCATCGACGAGCGGACCGTCCTCGATCCCGGCCGAGGCGAGCGCGGTCGCCGGATGGAGCGTCAGCAGGATCGTCGCCCCGAGGAACGGTCCGGCGGCCATGCCGAGGAACGTCAGGCCCCCGATCACGCCGAGCGCCCGGGGACGCGCGGCGCCCGCGAACAGGTGCGAGGCCGCCGACGTGGCGACGGGAATGAGGATGCCGCCACCGAGCGCCTGGAGAAGCCGCGAGGCGACGAGCTCGTCAATGGACTGTGCGCGCCCCGAGAGCGCGGAGCCGATCACGAACACGACGATGCCGGCGAGCACGAGCCGGCGCGAACCCCAGGCGTCGGCGAGCCGCCCGGCGAGCGGCATCGTCACGACGGTCACGATGAAGTAGCCGTTGATGATCCATGACGCGCGGCGCAGCTGGGTGAGGGCATCCGGTCCGCGGGCGAGGTCGAGCAGCAGCGTCGGAAGCGCGACGGCCGTGATCATGAGCTCGAGCCCGGCGAGGAAGACGGCGAGCCCCAGCGCGCCGAGCAGCACGAGCGCCGTTGGGCGGTTCATCGATCCGGAGTGTAGGGTCGCCGACGGCTCTGGCAGGATCGAGCCGTTCGCGAGGACGCATGCAGGCAGCCACGATTCGAACGATCGGCCACGGCAGGCGGACCACCGAGGAGCTGGCCGCGCTCCTGCGCGCCGCGGGCGTCGAGACGTTGATCGACGTCCGGCGCTACCCCGCGGGGCGCCGCCAGCCGAATCTCTCACGCGAGCGGTTGGCCGCCGACCTGCCGCCACTCGGGATCCGCTACGAGTGGTGGGGCGAGGCCCTCGGTGGCCGCCGAACGGCAGATCGGGCGACGATCGCCGCCAGCCGCTGGCGCACGCCGGCGTTCGCCGCCTACGAGGCGTACATGGAGACGCCCGAATTCAGGCACGCACTCGTCACGCTCGAGAATCGGGCGCGGGCCGGCGAGCAGATCGCGATCATGTGCTCCGAGACGGTCTGGTGGCGCTGCCATCGCCGGCTCATCGCCGACGCCCTCGTCGCCGACGGGCTCGGGGTCGAGGACCTGATCGACGGGGTGCCGGGACGGCCTCATCCGGGCCCGCCGGTTGACAGCACGGGCTGACGGGATAGCATCAACGTCGCTTGATATAAAGCGCGATTGATCTTCCCGAGGATCGCGGCCCTTGCCGACCCCCGCCCGAATCCGATCGACCATCGCCTCGGCCCTCGACCAACCGGAGGAGCTGCGCGACGTGCGTGCGTTCCACAAGGCACTCGCGGACGTGAACCGGCTCCGCATCGTCCGCCGACTGGCTGCCGGCCCCGCCTCGGTCAGCGATCTCATCGAGCATGTGGGCCTGTCGCAACCGCTGGTTTCCTGGCACCTGGGGCGGCTGCGCGCCGCGGGCATCGTCGTCACCCGCCGAAAGGGCCGCGAACGAATCTGCTCCCTGCGGCCGGAGGCGTGGACCGAAGTCGGCGCCCGGGAACGCGCGGTCCTCGGCCTCGATCGAGCGGGGGCGCAGGTGACGGCATGAGCGAGCGCTCGTTCGTATCGACCGAGACCCGAAATCGGATCCGGGCGGCCATCGCCCCGATCGGCGCGGCGATGGGGCGGGCGGGGATCAGCCCGAACGCCCTCACGGTCGGCGGCTTCGTCGGTGTCTGCGCGGCGGCGCTCGCGGCGGCTCTCCAGTGGTGGCTCGCGGCCGGCGTGCTGCTCCTCGCGTTCGGCATCTTCGACCTGTTCGATGGTGCGGTCGCGCGGGCGACGGGCAGGGTCTCGCGCTTCGGCGCCTTCCTCGATTCCACGCTCGACCGAACCGGCGAGAACCTCCTCCTGGCCGGGGTCGCGATCGGTTGCGCCGCCGCCGGATACGTCGTCGGTGCCGGCATCGCGACGCTCGCGCTCGCGTTCGCATCGGTCGTCACCTACGCCCGCGCACGGGCAGAGGCCGTCGGCCTGAAGGGCGAGGTCGGGATCTCGCCCCGGCCGGAGCGGCTCGTGCTCGAGGCAGCCGGGCTGATCCTCACAGGGTTGCTCGGCGGCCTCTCGGGCGCAGCGGACGCCGTCGCGTGGCCGGGCCAGTGGATCGCCACGTCCGATGGCTCGTGGGCGCTGTTCGTGAGTCTCGCCATCGTCGCGGTCACGTCCGCGATCACCGTCGTCCAGCGAATCGTCTACGTCCGTGAGCAGTCGCTCGAACAGCAGGAGTCGTAGGAGACCCATGGCAGACAGCACGACCGGCCGCGCCGACGCGCAGGGAAACACTCATCCCAACGGGAACGGCCATCGAACCGACCGCAAGATCCGCGTCGCGATCGTCGGCGTCGGCAACTGCGCGAGCAGCCTCGTCCAGGGCCGCACCTACTACGAGAACGCAAAGGACGACGAGCTCGTCCCGGGGCTCATGCACGTCAACCTCGGCGGCTACCACATCCGCGACATCGAGTTCGTGGCGGCGTTCGACGTCGACCGCACGAAGGTCGGGAAGGACCTGTCGGAGGCGATCTGGGCCGGCCAGAACAACACCTATCGCTTCGCCGAGGTGCCGAAGACCGGCGTGACCGTCGAGCGCGGAATGACCCACGACGGGATCGGGAAGTACCTCTCCGAGGTCATCGAGAAGGCGCCCGGCCCGACGGCGGACATCGTCCGCATCCTCCGTGAGCGCGAGGTCGACGTCGTCGTCTCGTACCTGCCCGTCGGCAGCGAGGAGGCCACCAAGTGGTACGTCGAGCAGGCGCTCAAGGCCGGTGTCGGGTTCGTCAACGCGATCCCGGTCTTCATCGGCCGTGAGCCGTACTGGCAGCGGCGCTTCGCGGAGGAGGGCCTGCCGGTCATCGGCGACGACATCAAGAGCCAGGTCGGCGCGACGATCACGCATCGCGTGCTGACCCGGCTGTTCATGGACCGCGGCGTCCGTGTCGACCGGACCTACCAGCTGAACTTCGGGGGCAACACCGACTTCCTCAACATGCTCGAGCGCGAGCGGCTCGAGTCGAAGAAGATCAGCAAGACGAACGCCGTCACCTCGATGCTCGACTACCCGATCGCCGACGAGGACGTCCATGTCGGCCCGTCGGACTACGTGCCGTGGCTCAAGGACCGGAAGTGGTGCCACATCCGGATCGAGGGCACGACATACGGCGACGTGCCGCTCAACGCGGAGCTGAAGCTGGAAGTCTGGGACTCACCGAACTCCGCGGGCGTCATCACCGACGCCATCCGGTGCCTCAAGCTCGGACTCGACCGCGGCCTGCGGGGGACGCTCGTGGCACCCTCGGCGTACTTCATGAAGAGTCCGCCGCGCCAGATCGCCGACGACATCGCTCGCGAGCGGCTCGAAGCATTCATCCGCGGCGAGGACTCGGAGACGCTCGTGGGCGCGACGGACGAGCTCGAAGCGCCGGTGCGGCGCGCCGTGGCCGCGCCCGAGCCACGCTCGGCGCCCGGGCCGGCAACAGCCAAGAGAGCGGCACCGACGGCTACGTCAACGGCAACGGCGGCCCGGTGACGGCCCGCGAAGCCGACGCCGGACGCGCCACCCGGCGGCTCGACGCGCCACACCGCCGAGCCGCTCGGACGGCGCGCGGCGGTTCGCGGGTCGCGAACGCCCGGACCCGCCTCGTCGAGCGGACCGCGGTGAACGCCTACCGCGCGGCCGCCTGGTCGCTCCGCCACCTGCCGCAGCGCGCCGCCGCGAACGTCCTCGGACGTGTCTTCCAGGCGACGTACGTCGGCTGGCCGGCGAAACGGCGGTGGTCGAATGCGAACTTCGGGCACGTCCTCGGGCGGCCACCGACAGATCGCGCCGTCCGCCGTCTCGCCCTCGCCGCCTATGCCACGTACGGTCGCTACCTCGTCGAGCTCATGCGGCTGCCGGCCGAGCCGGACGAGACGTACGCCGCGCGGGTCGACCTTCTCGGCATCGAGGACGTCCTCGCCCGGTGGAGCACGTCCGGGCGTGGGCTCATCCTCACGGCCGCGCACGTCGGCAGCAATGAGGCGGTCGCCGCCGGAATCGCCCATCGCGGCTTCCCGATCGGCGTCGTCGCCGACGACACGGCGTTTCCCGAGCTGTTCGACCTCCTCAGGCGGCAGCGCGAGGCGTGGGGCCTGACCATCATCCCGTGGCGCAACCTGCGGGAGCTGTTCGGCTTCCTGCGCCGCCACGAGATCCTCGCCCTGCTCGTCGACTGGGGCTATCGCGACGATGGCATCCCCGTCCGGTTGTTCGATGCCTGGACGTGCCTGCCCGCCGGACCGGCGACGCTGGCGGCGAAGACGCATGTGCCGATCGTTCCGATCACCGTCCGGCGCGTCGGCGACCGGATGGTCGTCTCCGCCGACGAGGTGATCGAGGTCGCCTCCTCCGCCCCCGCCGACATCCAGCGCGCAACGCAGGCGATCGCGGCTGCGCTCGAGCGGACGATCGGCGCGGCGCCCGAGCAGTGGTACAGCTTCAAGCCGCTGTGGCCGGCGGATCCCGCGGAATCGGCAGCGCTGGAGCGGCGTGCGGCGGAGATGCTCGGCGTCGCGGCGTGACGGCGAAGGCGTCGAGGGCGGCCGGTCGGACGGGACGGTGGCTTCGCGCCCGGTCGATCGAGCTCGTGGCCGGCCTCGTCGAGAGGCTGCCCGAAGACCTCGCGTTCCGCCTTGCCGACGTCGCCGGGGCGGTTGCCTATCGCGTCGCGAGGGCGCGCCGCGAACGCGCTCGACGGAACCTCGGCCGGGTGTGTCGCTGGCTGGCGGCCAACGACCTCGGCACGCCGCCGGCGCGTCGAGCGTCCGCCGACGAGCGCGCCCTCGAGCGCCTCGTTCGGCTGGCGTTTCGCCACCACGCCCGCTACTACGTCGAGGTCGCCCGGACGCCGATCCTCGACGCCGCGTACCTGCGCAACCGACTGATCATCGAGACGCCCGACACCGTCGAGGAGGCGTTCGCGGCCTCGCCGCCCGCCGTCTTCGTCGGCCTCCATTTCGGCGCGATCGAGCTACCGGCGGTCCTGTTCGCCGAACGCGTCGGCCGCGACGCCGTCGCGCCGATGGAGGAGCTCGCGGACGACCGCCTCAACCGCTGGTTCGTCAGGACGCGCGGCGCGGCAGGAATCCGGATCGTCGGACTCCGGGAAGCGCGCCGGGAGCTGTCGAGGGCGCTCGCGCACGGTCACCCCGTCGGTCTCGTCGGCGACCGGGACCTGACGGGCGGGGGAATTCGGACGCAGCTGTTCGGGGCTCCGACGAGCCTCCCCGCCGGGCCCGCGCTGCTCGCGCTCGAATCCGGCTCGCCGATCTACGTCGCGGCGGTTCGCAGGGTCGGCAGCGGCCGCTATCGCGGGCGGCTCGAGGCGCTCGAGACCCCACCGCCGGGGCCGAGGCGCGAACGGGTCGTCGCCGTCCTCGAGTCGGAGGCACGCGCATTCGAGCGCCTGATCAGCGACGCACCGGAGCAGTGGTGGGCGGTCTTCGCGCCGATCTGGCCCGACCTCGACGACCTCGCGTGAGGGCTGGACGCCGATTGGGTCGCGCGGACCTCCACGTCCACTCGCGGGCTTCGGACGGTGTGTCGGGGATCGAGGAGATCCTCGCCGCGGCGCTCGCCGCGGGCCTCGACGTCGTCGCCGTCACCGATCACGAGCGGATCGATGCCGCACAGGCCGCCCGCGCCATGGTGGCAGAGCGCGCCATCCCGATCGAGGTCGTCGTCGGCGAAGAGATCACGACCCTGGGCGGCCATCTCCTCGGACTCTGGCTCGAACGCCGGATCCCGCCGCTGCGCGGCCTCGGCTGGTCGATCGCCGCCGTCCACGAGCAGGGTGGTGTCGCGATCCCTGCCCACCCCCTCGTCCCGTACCCGCTCTGCGCCCAGGGCTGGACCCTCAGGCGGCTGCTGGCGTCCCGCGACCCGGCCGTCCGACCGGACGCGCTCGAGACGTTCAACCCCACGTTCTTCGGCCGTGTCGCACGGCACCGGGCGTCGGAGTTCGCCGCCCGGCACGACCTCGCCGCCGTCGGCAACAGCGACGCCCACGCCGCGGAGCAGGTGGCGCGGGGCTGGACCGAGTTCGCGGGCGTCACCGGCGCGGACCTGCGGGCCGCGATCGCGGCGGGCGAGACGAGCGCCCACGGACGCTTCCATCCGGCGGGGTCGCAGGTCGCGACGTTCGGCCGCCAGCTCCGCAAGTACGGCGGCGACGCTCGCGCGTCCGCCTCCGCACGGCTGGGCCGCGGCGGCGGTCGCGACCTCGGGTACCCTCGCCGCGTGGACGAGGCCCCGGTGCCGGACGGCGAGGCCGACGAGCGGTGAAGATCGGCCTCGTCTCGCCGTACATCTACCCCCTGCCCGGCGGCGTCACCCAGCACGTCCGGTACCTCTACGAGAACCTGCGCCTTCGCGGCCACGACGTCCGGATCCTGACCTCGAGCCATGGTCCGCAGCGGTCGTCGGAGGGTGACGTCATCCGGATCGGGATGGGCTTCTCGGTGCCGGCCAACGGGTCGGTCGGGACCGTGACGTTCTCGCCGCGCTTCCCATCGCAGGTTCGGGCTGTGCTCGAACAGGAACGCTTCGACCTGCTCCACTTCCACGAGCCGTTCGTTCCGTTCCTATCGCTCCTGTTGCTACGGGAGAGCCGGAGTGTGAACGTCGCGACGTTCCACGCCTACGCCGGATTCTCGCCGTCCTACGAGTTCGGCAGCCGCGTCCTGCGCGGCTACGCCGACCGGCTCGACGGTCGGATCGCCGTGTCGGCCGCGGCGCGCCATTTCATCGACCGCTACTTTCCGGGTGACTACAAGGTCATCCCGAACGGCGTCGACGTCGAGCGCTACCAGCGGGCGGTCCCGATCGCGCGCTGGCAGGACGGCACACGGAACATCCTGTTCGTTGGCCGCCTCGAGCCGCGCAAGGGCATCGTCGAGCTTCTCAAGGCGTACCGGATCCTCCGCAAGACCGGTTGCGACTGCCGGCTCCTCGTCGTCGGCTCCGGCCCGCTCGAGCGTGAGGCGCGTCGCTACGTCGCGACCCGGCGGCTCGGCGGCGTCGAGTTCCTCGGCCGGGTAACGGACGACGAGAAGGCCCAGCTGTTCAAGACCGCCGACGTCTATGCCGCGCCCGCGACCGGACGCGAGTCGTTCGGCATCGTCCTCCTCGAGGCGATGGCGGCCGGGACGCCGATCGTCGCAAGCGACATCCACGGGTACAAGGGGGTCGTCCGGCGCGACGTCGAGGCGCTCCTCGTGCCGCCGCGCGACCATCGCCGCCTGGCTGCAGCCCTGGCGCGTGTCCTCGCCGATCCATTGCTGCGCGCCCGCCTGAGCGCCGCCGGCGTGGAACGCGCGCAGGGGTTCAGCTGGGAGCGCGTGACCGCGAAGGTCGATGACTACTACGGCTTCGTCATCCGCCGGCTTGCCGCGCAGGGCTCGCTGCCGCGCGACTTCCACGCGCCGGTCCCGGCGCCGGCGCGCGCACATCCGGCCGCCGGCGGAGGACTCGACGGCGGCGTCGCGGCGGGCAGCGGGATGCCGTCGGACGCAGCCCGCCCGGGTGCCGACGGCGTCCCGGCGACGATCGGCGGTCAGATCCCCGGCTGACTGCTCGACGCGAGGCCCGTGCCGTCGACGCGCGTCCCGCCGAGCGGCGGCTCGTCGGGCGCTCGTGGCACCTCGTCGTCGCCCTGAGGGGTTCGTTCCGCCGCCGCGAGCCGCCAGACCCAGGCGGCATACGCGAGGACTCCGCAGAACACGACGAGCCCGACGAACAGCAGCAGTGGTCCGAGCGCGAAGAGCCTGACCGGCGGCGGGACGGCGTCCGTGTTCACGGGGAACTGGAACGGGTACAGGTAGGTCGGCAGGAGCCCCTGGTACGCGTTGACGAGCGACGTCGGCAGCGGCAACGCCGAGATGTTCGGATAGAGGATGACGAACCAGCCGACGATGGCGGCGACGAGGCCGACCGCGAAGCGGCGCGCGTCCCGGGCCGTGACGACCACCCAGGCCAGAGCTCCGAGCGGGATGAGCATCAGGAACGCGACGAGCTCAGGACGGAACCCCTGGAGCGAGACGATCGGCGTCGTGGGGTCCAGGATCGTCGTCGCCGCAATGCCGATCCCTGCGGCTGCGGCGATCAGCACGATCCTCCCGAGCCAGCCGCCCGTCGCGTGCCGTTCGACGGAGCCGCCGTCGCGGATGACGAGCTCGCGGCCGATGAGAACGAGAGCGACGACGAGCACGCCGGCAAGGCCGGCGCTGCGGGCCGTGACCACGAGGTTGCCCGGGCTGCCGACGCACGCGAGCGAGCCCGGTGACGCGCGTTCGACGCCGACGAAGCCGCACAGCGGCGCCTTGAAGACCCACAGCGCCATGGGCCCGACGATGACGGCCGCGGACGCGAGACGTGCGAGCAGCCATGTCCGCGGCGAGGGCCCGTGCCAGAGCTCGGCGACGAAATAGGCCAGGGCGAGGACGACGAAGGGCAGGCTCGTGTAGTAGTGGTACTGGAACGTCGCGCGATCGATCCGCGCCCAGGCGATCCATTGACAGGCGAACCCGATCCCGATGAGCGCGAGCGCGAGGCTCCGTCGGCGGTACGACTGCCAGGCGACGAACGCGAGGGCGGGGATCGACAGCCACCACAGGACGACGTTCCCGGCGTCGTAGATCGAGGCCGCGGTCCCGCCGGCGAAGCTGCCCTGGTAGAACCAGACGGGCTTGAGGTCGAGCGGCCACGCCCACCAGGGCGAAGAGGCCGCATGACCCGCGCGCAGGTCGTTGTGGTAGTCGTACATCTGCTTCGTCAGGTCGGCGAGCGTCTGGCCGCCATGTCCCGCCGGGAAGCCGGGCACGATCTGGTGTCCGTCGATGGCCGCCCACGGCAGATACGAGACGACGTAGACCGCCAGTGGGACCGCGAGGAGGCACACCGCCGTCCACACCAGGGGCAGTCCGAAGCGCCAGCCGGGTCGGAGCCAGCCATCGGCGGCCGGGGCCGCCGGCTCGAGCGCCGCCGCCGGATCGCCGGGCGGCGGAGGCATGGCAAACGGACCGAACCCGAACGCAGCCGCAACCCGGAAGACGAGCCACACCCCGAGACCGACGACGACGCCGAGGACGCCGAGCACCGCGACCGGCAGTGCGAGCGATCCGACGTGGACGACCGGGAAGCCACGCACCGCCGCCACGGCGATCAGGGCGGCGCCCGCGACCACAGGTGTGCCGATCGCGAAGCGGGTCTCGTCGCGTGACCAGGCGATCGGCCGCAGCACCGCAACCGCGACCGCGAGCGCCGTAAGCCCGACCATGATGATCATGAACGCGAGGTTCGGGCCGCTCGCCTTGGCCGCCGGGACGCCGATCGCGAGGTAGCCGAGCGCGGTCGTCGCCGCGAGCATGCCCGCGATGAGGATCACCCGGCCCAGCGCGGATCGCGCGAGGTACAGGATCCCGAGGGCGCCGATCGCGTATGCGGCGACCCACTTCGAGGCGAGTCCGAGGCCGAGCAGGACGCCGAGGACGGGCATGCCGATCCAGAAGGCGCCGCGCCAGCGCCAGCGCTCGAGCCACAGTCCGGCGAAGACGAGATAGGCGGCCACGAGGAACAGGCCGACATACGCGTCGTTCATCCCGATCCTCGCCATGACGAAGAACATCCCGTCGGCGAGGACGAACACGGCGGTCAGGACGGCGATCGAGCGACGCCGGAACAGCAGCCGCGCGAGCAGGTACAACAGCCCCGCGGTCAGGGCTCCGGCGATGACGCCCGGCAGCCGCCAACCGAACGCGTTCTCGCCAAGGTCGACGGCCGCGGTCCGGCCACCCCCGTCGAACGCCAGCAGCTGCTCGCGGTCGCTGGTCGGGAAGTCGGGGGCGATGTCGAGCGCCGTGGCGACCGGCGTGAAGGGCAGGCGCGCGTCCGCGTAGACGGCGTTGCCGTGCGGCTCGACGACATAGACGGTCGACGCGCTCCCGTCGGCCGTTCGACCCAGGGCGTGGATCATCAGCGTCGCGGGATCCCAATAGGTCCGCGTGACCGCGCCGGGCATCGGCAGCCGCGAGTCGATCGTCGGCGTCTCGGACCCGTTCGTCCCGAGCGAGACGATCGTCAGCTGGTGGCCGTCGGCGACATACAGGCGCGGCGTGTCGAGGTTCGAGACGTAGGCGAGGCCCGTCGCCGCGCCGTCGGTGGTGATCTGGGAGATCGTCCGGCCGGTCGGCGACAGGAACGTGAGCCCGCCCGTGCCGGCCGCGACGATCCGCGGCCGTCCCTCGACCGAGAAGCCGGCGAGCGTCCCGTCCGAGATCGCAGCATCGATCGACGGCCGGTTCGATGCGTCGATAGCAGCCCCCACCACGACCTGGTCCGTATCGGCCGAGAGCTCCTTCTCGTAGGTACCCGGGCTTCCGCCGAGGAGCTGCGCGAGCTCGGACGCCGCCGCCGACGGGTCGGGCACGTCCGCCGGCCGGGCCACGAGCGTGTCGCTGGTGCCGGCAGGGGCAACGTCGGCGAGGCCCGCGACCGTGGCCGTGCCGGTCACCGTCCCGGTGTCGGGGTCCACCACGCTGGCGGCGTCGCCGGAGGCCGCGACGAGCCACGAGCCATCCCCGGACGCGACGAGACGGTTCACCGGCCCCGAGATCGTCGCGAGTGGCGTCGTGGCGACCGTCGCGGGACCGGAACCGGCGGCGACACCGTCGAGCGTCACGGCCGTGGCGAGCTCGCGGATCGAGCCGTCGGCCGCGCCGACGAACAGGGATCCGGTGTCGTCGTCGAACGCAACCGCGGTCGCGTTCGATCCGGTGATCGTCGCCGTGAGCCGTCGCGTCGCGAGGTCGTACGCTCGGACGTCGGTCCCGGTCGCGACGTAGAGTCGGTCACCTGCCCGATCGAACCCGGGATCGTCGCGCCGAGGCTCGATGACGGCGTCGACGACGGGGACCTCCAGATCGCCCGTCGCGCTCACCTCGTCGTCGCCGAAGAGGACGATCCCCGCCGCCATCGCGTACTTCGCGATGTGCGGATGCGTCCACTCGTAGATGTCGTGGTCCATCCCATATCGCCACTTCTGAAGGAACTCCGTCGCGGTCCTCGCGTGGTAGACCTCGTCGAAGTGCATCTGGTACGGCTCCGCCAGCCGCCACGTCCGAAGCACGAGCGAGGCGACGACGAGCACGAGCACGAGCCAGATGTCCAGCCGGTCGAACCGTCCGCCGGGCTCGCCGGCGAGGACCCGCGAGCGATCGGCACGAATCCCGGGCTCGGTCAGCCGGGCACGGACCCAGGCCCAGAGCCCCGGCAGCTCGTCCTCCTCCAGCTCGGGCGGCTGCGTCGCCGCGAGCGTGGGGATGGGCAGGTCCCCTCCCGCCGTGACAGCACCGGTGCTCGAGCTGTCTGTCGCGGTTCGCCCCTGCGCCGCGGCCGCGTCCCGAGCCTCGAGGATCGCGTCATCCACGTCGCGCGCGAACGTGGCGCGCCCGGCGGGCCGGAGCTGGAGGATGGCCCACGCGAAGACGGCGGTGTTGAGCAGCGCAACCACGGCCACGCCGGCGGGCGACCGGATCGCCCCGCCGATCTGGAGCCAGTCCGCGATCTGGGGATTGTCCGGATAGAGGGTCGTGAGGACGACGTAGAGGTTGAGGAACGTCGCCAACGACGAGACGACGTACGCGGCACGCCAGCGGATCGAGACGGCTGCGAGGACGGCGCCGAGGGCGACGAACGGGAAGAGGTAGCGCTCGTGGACGCGCGTCGGGAGGATGAAGAACGCGAACGACAGCACGACGAGCCCGACGAGGATCGTCCGCCGGTCCGTTCGGAGCCAGGTGACGGCGACGACCGCGAGCACCGCCGCCACGAGCAGCGCACCGCCGACGGCCACCGCCCAGACCGGCCCGACGAGCGTCTCCATGCCAGGCGGACATGGCGTGCCCGCGCTCGAGCCGCCGGGGGTCGCCGTGATCGCGTCGCACAGCCACTGCCCGCTCGCGGCCAGCCCCACCCCGTCGTGCGAGACGAGCGCCCAGGGGTTGTAGGCGTTCACGGTCAGCCACGGATAGCCCCCGGCGGTGTCGGCAACCTGCTGGAGCAGGCCCGGGAATGACAGCCCGAACGGCGCCGAAAGGAGGATCGCCGTCAGCAGACCGACCGTCGCGGTCGTGACGATCCGCCACCAGGGGTAGCGCGGCCCGGGCTCCGGCGAGGCCTCCACGCCGGCCTCGTCGACCGGCTGCCCGGCGAGCGCGCGACGGATGACGACGATCGCGACGAGCGGGACGAGGATCCCGAGCTGTGGCTTCACGACCGCCGCCACCGTCGCCCACAGCGCGGCCCGCTCGGGCCGGTCTCGCCAGAGCTCGCGGAGACCGAGGAGGAGGAACACGACGCCGACCGAATCCACCTGCCCCCAGACGACGCTGTCGAACCAGGTGATCGGGTTGAACACGACGATCGCCGCGGCGAGCAAGGCCCGCCGCCGGTTGCCGGTCAGCTCGAGGACGAGCGAATGGGCGAGGTAGCCGAGCGCGAGATCGGCGAGGATCGCGGGGACCTTGATGAGGTCACCGATGCCGCCGAGCGCGTTGCCCACGATCCCGACGGCCCACAGGAGGTAGAGGTAGCCCGGGGTGTAGTCGTGGAAGAACGGGCGATCGTAGAAGCCGAACGGGCCCTGGTCGGCGAGGTTGCCGGCCCAGAACCGGAAGGCATTGAGGTCGACCTCGAACCCGGACCCCGGCAGCTGGTATGCGATGATCAGGCGGAGGGCCAGCCCGGCGCCGAGCACGAGCGCGAGCGCGGCGGCCGCCCTTCCCGTCTCGAACGTCCTGGCCGCTCCGCTCGTGCCTCGGTCGGGCATCTCCCTGGCCAGGCCAGTCAACGGGAGCGGCCTCCTGCACGAGCCTTGAGGTGGACCGCAGGATCGTACACGGTCCGTCGGCCGCGTCCGCCGGCGACAGCCGAGCGCGAAGCGAAGCGATCGCCGATCACCTGACCCTCGTCGTGGGGGTCGGGCTCGTGCTGTTCGCGCTCGTCGTCTACGTCGCGAGCAACCCGAACCGCGGCAACTTCTACAACCACTTCGTGTGGCAGGCGTCCGCCTGGCTCGACGGCCAGGCGACGATCCCGTACCCCGTCGGACCGGACACCGGGCTGCCGCATTCGAACGAGTACTTCCAGGACGTCCTCGCCGGCGACGGCTCGAACGGGATCCCGGTCGGGCGCGCGCTCCTGCCGTTCCCGCCACTCCCCGCGGTCGTGCTCGTCCCGTTCGTCGCCGCGTTCGGCCTCGCGACGGACGCCCAGCTCCTCGGCGCCGTCATCGGCGCGCTCGACGTGGGTCTCGCCTTCTGGGTCCTCGGGCGTCTGCGGATCGGGCCATCCGTCCGTGTCCTGGCGACGTTGTTCTTCGGCTTCGGCACCGTCTTCTGGTACACGGCGATGCTCGGCACGACCTGGTACCTCGCCCACCTCGTGGCCGTCGGGCTCACCTTCGGTTCGATCGCGGTCGCGCTCGACGGGGACCCACGGGCGATCGCGGCGGCCGCGATGGATGGCGCCGACGCGGTGGCGGTGCCACCCCCGCCCTCGGCCCTTTCCTCGGCCCCCGGCAGCCGCCCGCGAGGCCTGCTGGATCGTCGTCAGGTCGCGGCCGGCTTCCTGCTCGGGCTGGCCGCCACGGCGCGGCTCACCGTCGGCCTCGGCCTCCCGTTCCTGTTTCTCGTCGGGGCGGGCACGTGGAGACGACGGGCTGCGTCGGCTGCCGTCGGTGCGGCGATCCCGCTGACCGCCCTCGGCATCTACAACCTCGTGACCAGCGGCCACGCCTTCAACCCGGCGTACGAGGCCATCTGGGCGACGGAGATCCGCTTCTATCCGCCGCTCTATCCGTACCTCCAGTACCACCTCGACTGGGCGATCGAGGACCCACGGTACGTGCCACAGAACCTCGTCCTCATGCTCACGAACCTGCCCCGCATCCTGCCCGCCTGCGACCCGGGCTCCGCGGGCCGGGCGCTCTTCGACCCGTCATGCCCGCTCGTGATCCCGCGCGACGACGGGATGGGGCTGCTGTGGACGAGCCCCGGCTGGCTCCTCGCGCTGACCATGGTGCACAGTCGTCGCGGGCGTCTCGTGACGGGGGCCCTCGCGGCGGTCGGGCTGATCGCGCTCGCCAACCTCATGCACTTCAGCCAAGGCTGGGTCCAGTTCGGCTATCGCTTCTCGAACGACTTCGCGCCGTTCCTGCTGCTCGTCGTGGCGATCGGAATCGAGCGGTTGGGCGGGCTCCGCTGGTTCGTCCTGGGCCTCGTGGGCCTTTCGGTCATCGTCAACTGGTGGGGCGTCGTCTGGGGCGTCACGCTCGGCTGGTGAGCGACGCGACCGCGGCTCGGCGACCGGTTCCATGCTGGCTCGGCATCTGCGCGCGGCTGGCCACCGATTCGAGCGACGATCGCCTCGCCGACGCTGGCTCGCCCGCGCGCTCGACCCCGGACATCGGCTTTCGGAACGGCGCCGTCGCCGTGAGCTGGTGGAACCTCTCGGCCCCGCTATGGTACGCACAGCACGTCGACGGTCGCCGTCGTGACCTCACCATCGTCGACGACCGAACCCTCCTCGACGAGCACCTGGGGAGCTTCATCGACGTGATCGACACGAACCTGGGGCGATGGCCGGTGTACGCCATCCGGTTCGATCCCGCCGACCGCGCGGCGATGACCGAACGGCACGAGTTGCGGGGCCTCCATCTGCCGCTCGCGCAGCCGGTCCACGAGATCCTCGGGCGGCGCGGCGGATGAGCGTCGCGCGGCTGTCGTACTTCTTTCCGGCGCACAACGAGGCCGAGAACCTCGAGGCCCTCGTCGTCGAGGCGCTCGAGGCGTTGCCGGCCCTCGCCGGCGAGTTCGAGGTCATCGTCGTCGACGACGGGTCGCGCGACGCGACCCCCTCGATCGCCGATCGGCTCGCCAGCGCGCATCCGGACGTCGTTCGCGTCGTCCACCACGAGACGAACCTCGGTTATGGGGCCGCGCTCCGCTCGGGCCTCCGCGCGGCCCGCCACGAGCTCGTCTGCTTTACCGACGGCGACCGCCAGTTCCGCGTCGCGGACCTCGGCCGCCTTCTCGACGTCCTCGGTCCCGACGTGGACGTCGTCGCGGGCTACCGGATCCAGCGCGCCGACCCGCTCATCCGAACGATCTACGCGCGGCTCTACCGGCTCGCGAACCGGATCTTCTTCGGGCTGCGGGTTCGGGACATCGACTGCGCCTGCAAGCTGTTCCGGCGGACGGCGCTCGAAGGGCTGCGGGTGGAGTCGGGAGGAGCGTTCTTCTCGGCCGAGCTGCTCATCAAGCTCCAGGCGGCGAACCGCCGGATCGTCGAGGTCGGCGTCCCGCACCATCCCCGCACCGCCGGGTCAGCCACGGGCGCGCGGCCGAGCGTCGTCTGGCGCGCCGTCCGTGACTTCTGGCTGCTTCGCCTCCGGCTCTGGGTGAACCGGGGGCGCGCGCTCCACCGTGGCGCGCCGATCCTCGCGGGCGAGGCAACCTAGGCCGGCGCCGATCGTCGCCCCGCGACCTCGGGGCGCAGCGCTCGGCCGCTCAGCGCTCGCGGCCGCCGCCCTCGCCGAAGTCGGTCTCGAGCGAGTTCACGAAGTCGCGGAACACCTCGAGGCGGGGATCCGGTGGCCGTCCTTCGACGCCGGCTCGCTCGAGCGGGTCCTCGTCGCCATCGTCGACGTCGCCGCCCAGCCCGGCCTGGTCGAGCACGTCCTCGGCCGCCAGGATTCGAACCCCCGTGCGGACGGCGAGGGCGAGCGCATCGGACGGGCGAGCGTCCATCTCGATCGCGCGTCCGTCGAGGCTCAGCGTCAGGCGGGCGTGGAACGTCTCCTCGGCCAGCGACGAGATGACGACCTGCTCGATCCGCACGCCGAGCTCCTCCAGGGTCGAGGCGAAGAGGTCGTGGGTGAGCGGCCGTTCGGGCGTCAGGCCCTGCAGCCGCATGGCGATCGCACTCGCCTCCCACGGCCCGATCCAGATCGGCAGGTATCGCTCGCGCCCCGTCTCCTTCAGGATGACGACATGCCGGCTCGACGGCATGTGGACACGCACGCTTTCGACAACCACCTCGATCAGCCCGTCCGGCATGGCCGGATTATCCCCCCGGCCGATGGATCAGGGAGCGCTCGCGCCCGGTGAGCCGGACGGTCTGCCGGACGCCGACGGCGACCGGCTCGGTGAACCCGACGCCGCGGGTCCCGGCGAGCCCGACGCGCCCGGGCCGCCGGCCGCTCCGACCGGGTTGAGCGTTGCCGACAGGATGCGGTTGGCATCGACCCAGACGATCGTGTCGGGCAGCTCGTCAGCCCCGGGCACCACGACGAACGATCGCATGTCGCCGAACCCGGGCAGCGAGGAATCGGGAGCGATGCGGTACTGCCGGATGACGTCGCCCGAGCTCTTGTCGAGCGCGACGAGACGCTGGTTCGGGCGGTCGTAGGCGTAGATCGTGCCCTGCTTCCGCGGCGCCGACGAGCCGATCTCGGAATAGTCGGGCGTCGGTCGCAGGAGCGTGTCGTCCGGCGCCTTCGGGGTCCAGTCGCCGGACTTTCCGGCGACGTAGCGCACGACCTGGCCGTGATCGACGACGTACAGGTCGCCGTCGATGTAGAGGCTGTCGAAGCCGGACACGTCCCGCTGGGCCGAGAGCCACGGGCTCGGCCCGGCGGGGTAGCCGCCGCCGTCGGCCGCCGGCGGGTAGCTCAGGATCTGCTGCGCCGACGGGTCGACGACGTAGAGGTTGTAGAGACCGAGGCTCGGGTTCCGCAGGTACGTCCCGATCGCGCGGACGTCCGACCCCCAGCCCGCCGAGTCCTTGACCGGGATCTTCGCCACCGTCCCGCGGCCCTTCTTGTCGGCCGGGCGCCAGCGCCAGAGCACGTTCTTCGCGTCGAGCATGAGGAGGTCAGGACCGCCGGTCGAGAGGAATCGCGGCTCCGCGGGCGTCCCCGCCCGCGTCTTCGTTCCGGACTTGAAGATGACCTGCGCCTTGACCGTCTTGGGGTCCGCTGCGAGGTCGATCCGGTAGACGGCTTTCGTCGCGTGGTCGAGGACGAACGCCGCGCCGTCCGGGCCGAGGACGAGGGTCTGGAGATCGACCGCCGGCTTGGTCGGAAAGGTGAACCGGATCCGCCCGATGACGTCGACCATCTTCGCGAGCTGGTCGATCCCGGCCGTGACCTGCCCGCGCAGTCGGCTCGTGCTCGCCGTCGGGATCCCGGACGCCTCGGCCGCCTGGAGCTTCGCCCACGCGTCGACGAGGAGGTCATGGGCCTTGCGCGGATCGTCGGCGACGAGATCGATCCCGACCCCGAAGACCTGGTCGACCTCCGCCTTCGCCTGGTCGAGTGCCCGCTGACCCGTGACGAACGAGCTCACCTGCTGACGCGGCTTCGAGCCGGCAGCGACCCAGACGAACGTCCCGAGCGTGAAGGCGACGGCCACGAAGGCGAGCAGGGCGACCGCAGCGCGTCGCTGCCGGTCGCGGCGCGCCGAGTAGGCGGTCAGCTGCCCGCCGGCGGTGCCGCGGTGCGGCAGGAGATCCTGGAGGCGGACGATGAGCCGGCCGAATGCCCCGCCTGCCGCGCTCCGCGCCCGGACGGCGCCCGCCTGCATCGCGACGACGCCGCTGGCGACCTCGTCGGCGAGTGGAATCGGCGAGTGGTCCGGCGTTCCGGCGAGCGGCTCGGGCGGGCGAACGGGGACGAGGGTCTTCGTCCGGTGCGTCGGCGCGACCTCGGTCGCTTCGATCGCGATCGCCGCGTCGGACCCGTGCCCGTCGGCCGCACTGAAGCGGTCGTGGAGATGTTCCATCGCCGATTGGGGATGGAGCGTGACGAGCGCGTCCTTCAGCTCGTCCACGCCGAGCTTGCTGACGACGTTCGGGCTGACGAGGACGAGTGAATCACCCACGGCCATCTCACCGCGCCAGACCTCGGGCTCGAGATCCTGGGTCGGGAGGCCGCGCGCCCGATCGGGGTCGGGCAGCGTCGAAAGCCGCGCGCCACGGATGAGGTAGGCCTCCGCCGGCCCGACCGTCACGACGTACAGCTCGTTGACGCGGACGACGGCGATCCCGATGCCGACCGGTCCGCGTATCGGGTCCTGGCCGAGCCCGTACCGGTCGCGGACATGGCCCAGCTTCTTGTTCGCGAGCCCGATCGCCTTTGCCAGGCAGATCCGGACGCCGGCCGACTCGTCGTAGTAGTACTCGTCGCGGATCGTCTCGGCGACCAGCCGCGTCGCGTCCCGGGCGCGGTTGCCCGGGATGGCCGACGTGACGAGCAGGTAGAGGCTCCCCTTCGAGCGCCCGACCGCGCCGACGCTCGGCTCGACGACCACGACGGTGTCGGGCGAATCGAGGAGGCGGTCCGGCGCCGGGACGACGCCGAGCTTCATCTGGAGCCGTGCGGCCATGCGGTCTCTCGTGTTCGGCTCGCGCCGGATCGGGAACGGCGCGGAATCGACGGACGAGCCACACCAGACGGTGACGATTCCGGCATGACCGGTGCGCCTCGCCGGCCGACGGCTGGCAGGTGGCCGGGATTATACGCGCCGCACCTGGACCCGAAGCTCCGTGGCACGGGCGCCCGCCGGGGCAGCCGCGAAGGCCTCCAAAAGCTCGATCGACCGCAGCCGCAGCTCCTGCGCGACGATCGGGGCGTCGGCGTCGACGACGAGCGCCGACCCCACGAGATCGACGACCCGCGAGCGGCCGGCGGCCGCCGGCACGCGTTCGGCCACGATCGCGCGCCACGTCGACGCCGCCCGCGCGAGCCGGAGCTCGTCCTCGAGGCCGAGCCTGCGGGCGGTGTCCGGGAGGAGCTCGCCGATGCGTTGCATCGGCCGGCGGCGTCGCGCCTGGTCGCTCACGACGAGATCGATCGCTGGAGGGTGGGAGGACGCCCGGCGTCCGCCCGGATCTGCCAGGACGTCGCAGCCGTGAGGAGGGACGGATCGAGGTCGTCGAGCGTCGTCGTCGTCACGAACGCCTGCGGGAGCGCGGCGATCCGTCGGACGAGGTGCGCCCGACGCTCGGGATCGAGCTCGCTGAAGACATCGTCGAGCAGGAGCAGCGGTGGGCGGCCGTCCTGGGTTGTCAGCACGTCGAGCTCGGCGAGCTTGAAGGCGAGGATCGCGGTTCGTTGCTGTCCGCGCGAGGCGAAATGCGCGAGGTCACGGCCACCGAGCTCGAAGACCACGTCGTCGCGGTGCGGACCAACCAGGGTCGTCCCGTTCCAGGCCTCCTTGTCGACGGTCTCAGCGAGCCGCCGCCGCAGCGCGTCGCGCGGTGTCTCGCCGGGCAGCGCAGGCGCATTCGTCGCGTAGCGCACCGCGAGCCGCCCGGCCGCCGCCTCGTCCGGCGCGATCTCAGCATGGGCCCGCGCGATCGGCTCGTCGAGCGCCTCGAGCAGCCGGAGACGCTGCTCGACGATCGTTCCGCCGGCCTCCAGGAGCGGTGCGTCCCACAATCGCAGCTGGTCCCGGAGCGCGGCGCGATCGGGCTCCCCGGCCTCCCGCATCGCCCGCAGCAGCGCATTCCGCTGCTGAAGCGCGCGACCGTAGGCTGTCAGGGCGGCCGCGTAGAGCGGCGTCTGCTGGGATGCCAGCCGATCGATCGCCTCGCGACGGAGCGACGGCGATCCGACGACGAGGAGCATCTCCTCCGGCGCGAACATCACGACCCGGAGCAGGCCGATCAGGTTGACCGCCCGCCGAGCCACCCCGTTGACTCGTATCCGCTTGCGCGCCCCGGCGCCTGAACGCGCGAGCGCGACCTCGACGCGCTCCTCTCGACCGCCGTCGTCGACGACGCCCTCGACACGCGCAACGTCGACACCCCAGCGGATGAGCTCGGCGTCCGTCGACGTCCGCTGCGACCGCCCCCAGGCCAGCACGACGATCGCCTCCAGGAGGCTCGTCTTGCCGGCGGCGTTCGGTCCCCACACGAGCTGCGGGCCGGGCCCGAACTCGGCGTCGAGCCTGTCGTAGCCCCGGAATCCCTCGACCGAGAGCTGACGGATCAGGAGGTCGTCCGGACCGGCATGACGACGTGCACGTAGTCGTCGTCGCCGATGGGCCGGAAGACCCCGGGTGAAAGCGGTCCGTTCAGCTCGAGCGCGAACTGCTCGGCGTCGACGTTCGTCAGGACGTCGGCGAGGTAGCGGGCGTTGAAGGCGATCGTCGTGCCGTCGCCCTCGACCGCCGCCTCGACATCGCCCGAGTAGTCGCCGACGTCCGCGTTCGCCGTCACCGTCACGCCGGTCGAGCCATTCGATGCGATCGCGAGCTTGACGATGTTGGCCGAGCTGCTCGCGATGAGCGCGGCCGGACGGACGGCTCGCAGCAGCTCGTCGCGCTCCAGGACGGCACGCGTCGCGTGCGAGGTCGGCAGGACCTGCTGGTAGTTGGGGAACTGACCGTCGATGAGCCGACTGACGAGGTCGACGCCCTCGACGTGGAAGAGGATCTGGTTGCGGGCCTGGGCGAGGACGACGTCGACGGGGTCGTCGGTGTCGGCCAGCACGCGCACGAGCTCGACGAGTGCTCGCGCCGGCACGACCACGCTCGTCTCGGGCACCGGGTCGAGCGTGGTCAGCGTCTTGACGGCGATCCGGTAGTTGTCGGCCGCCGCGAGCGTCAGCCGTTCCCCCTCGAACCGTGCGAGGACGCCGGTCAGGATCGGCCGCGCCTCGTCCGTCGCCGCCGCGAAGGTTGTCTCCTCGAGTGCCTGGCGGAGCACCTTCTGGCTGATCCGTGTCGTCGGGCGGTCGCCCGCAGTCTGGATCGCCGGGAACTCGTCCGCGTCGATGCCCTTGACGTGCGTCGCGAACCGGCCGCACCGGATGTGGAGCATGTCGGCCGCCTGGAGCTCGAGATCGACGCGCTCGGACGACGGGAGGCTGTTGACGAGATCGGTCAGCAGGCGTGCCGGGACCGTCAGCGAGCCGTCGGTCTCGATCTTGCCCGGAACCCAGTACGTGATTCCGATCTCGAGGTTGGTGGCCGTCAGCTTCAGCCCGCCGTCCTCGGTGCGGAGCAGGACGTTGGCGAGCACCGGCAGGGTGCTTCGCGTGGAGACGGCACGGCTCACGACCGACAGGCCGCGAGCGAGGTTCTCCTGCATGACCGACAGCTTCACGGCTCGTCTACTCCCAGGGTTCGGACGGTCGGTGCGCGACGCGATCGAGGGTGGCGGGTTTCTGTGGCGCGCAGGCCGGACCGTGGATCGGGACGGGATTGTCTTCCTATCTTCTCACTCGTCGTCATCATCATCATGGTGTGGACGGCGGGGGTCGTCGTGCTCGGTCGTGCAGGCCGGTCGGGTGGATGCCCGGGCCTGGACGGTGGACGCAGGGCGTACCGGTGTCGACATCGGGCGGATGCGATGTTGACAGGGGCGATTTGGATCCCTGGCCTCGGCGAGCCGGAGCGTCGCGGGTGGTGCACTCATCCACCGCGCGACGCCCTTGTCCACCGTTTCGGAGGCCTTATCCACCGCCCTGCAAGGCGCACGCAAGACTGGGCGGAGGTCCCGCAAGGGGTGAGCGGCGGGCGGCGAGCCCGATACGCCGTCAGGCGCCGAATGGTTCAGTCGGCGTAGATCAGCTCGCGGACGGCCGAGATCTCCCGCCGGAGCTCGTCGTTGGCGGCGGACTCGCGGTTGATCTTGTCGCAGGCGTGGAGGACGGTCGAGTGGTCCCGGCCACCGAGCTCTGCGCCGATGCGGAGCAGCGAGGCGTCGGTCTCCTCGCGCATGAGGAACATCGCGATCTGCCGCGGCAGGACGATGGCCCGGTCACGCTTCTGGCCGCGGAGCGCGTCCATGTCGAGGCCGTAGTAGTCCGCGACCGCCTGGGCGATCCGTTCGGGCGTCACCTGGCGCTTCTTGGGGTTGTAGAGGACGTTCGAGAGCACGGCCTGTGCCAGCTCGATCGTGATCGGCAGCCCGCCCATGCTGGCGTAGGCGACGATCCGGTTGAGCGCTCCCTCGAGCTCGCGGATGTTGCTCACGATCTTGCGGGCGATGAACTCGATGACATCCGGCGTGATCGAGACGGCGCCTTCCTCCGCCTTCGCACGCAGGATCGCGATCCGTGTCTCGAGGTCAGGCGCCGTGAGGTCGGCGATCAACCCCCACTCGAAACGGCTCCGCAGTCGCTCCTCCAGCGCCTGGATCGCCTTCGGCGGGCGGTCCGACGTGAGCACGATCTGCTTGCCGTCCTCGTGGATCGCATTGAACGTGTGGAAGAACTCTTCCTGCGTCCGCTCCTTGTCGGCGATGAACTGGATGTCGTCGATGAGGAGGAGGTCGATCCTGCGGTAGCGAGCGCGGAATTCGTCGATCTTGCCCTGCTGGATCGACGTGATGAACTCGTTGGTGAATCGCTCGGAGGTCGCGTAGACGACCTTCTTGCGCGGGAACTTGGCGATGACCTGGTTTCCAACGGCATGCATCAGGTGCGTCTTCCCGAGCCCGACCCCGCCATAGAGGAACAGTGGGTTGTACGCGTGGCCGGGTCGCTCTGCCACGGACAGGCTCGCGGCATGGCCGAGGCGGTTGGAGGAGCCGACGATGAAGTTCGCGAACATGTAGCGGGGGTTGAGGCCCGAGCTCGCCCCGTCCGGCGCACCGACGCGGGTCGGCTCGACACGGACGGTCTGCGCCGTCGACGAACGATCGCCGTTCGGACGGTCTCCGGGGTGCGACCCGTTCGTGCCGTTCGACCCGGGCGTCTCCGCCATCGGAACCACGGAGAACTCGACCTGGACGCTGTAGCCCACGATGCGGGCCAGCGTCTGCGAGATCAGCGACCGGTAGCGGGTCTCGAGCCAGTCCTTGGCGAACCCGTTCGGGACCGCGATCCGGAACCGGTTGTCGTCGACGTCGAGGAGCTGGGTGTCACGAAGCCACGTCTCGTAGTTGGCCGGCGACAGGGAGACCTGGAGCTCTCCGAGTGCTGCGCGCCAGACGTGCTTCGCATCCATCGATGGGACGAAACCTGCTCTGTCGGACTGTCGATGGGTAGGCGCAACCAGGGACCGCGAGGTCGGGGGACCGAATCTCGAAGGACCGCCATCGCCGAGCCGTTGTGCTGCCGGACGGATCGCCCGGGGCGTCTTCGCGCCGAAGGCTGGCAGAAGATACACCGCGCCAGCAGCCGTCGCAAGGCAATCTCGCGTTCCGAAGGCGATACTCCCGGGGAGTATCCGTCAGGGCGCACGTCGGCGTCCCGCGGAGAATCGCCTTCGGCCGAGGACCCCGTACGGAGCCGATTCGTCGCCGGCACGTCCCCGCCTCGGTTGTTCGTTTGACACTCGATTTTCCGGCCGCCTATCATCCGCGCGACGACGGACGCGCCATGTGCTCTCGTAGCGCCGGCGCGTCTGCGTGCCTCTGGGGACCGACGGTCGGTTCGCGCAGGCCGAATCGCGAGAGTCAGACGCAGGCCCAATGAAGCAGACCTATCAGCCCAAGAAGCGACACCGCGCGAAGGAACACGGATTCCGGGCTCGGATGAAGACGAACCCCGGCCGACGTGTCCTTGCGGCTCGTCGGGCGAAGGGTCGCAAGCGGCTGACCGCCTGACGACACGCTGTCGTCCGCCTCGGACGCGGCTCGTCGTGCTCTCCCGACCGGACGATTTCACGGCACTCCAGCGCGAGGGGGTGGCGCGATCGCACCCGCTGATGGTCGCGAAGGCCCGGCGGACGGATCTCGAGGCGACGCGGTTCGCGCTCTCGACCGGCCGTCGACTCGGCAGCGCGGTCGTTCGCAACCGGGTGCGACGCAGGCTTCGCGAGGCGCTGAGGGCGATGGCGCCGTCGTTCCAGCCCGGCTGGGACGTCCTCATCATCGCTCGGCCGGCGATCATCGACGCCGATCACGAGACGATGGTCGGAACACTTCGTCGGCTGCTCGAGCGGACCGGCGTGCTGGGAGGTCGGACGGGTACGTGAGTCGGCTGGGGATCCTGCTGATCAGGCTGTACCGCGGCGTCTTCTTCTGGCTCCCCTCGAGCTGCCGCTACCAGCCGACGTGCTCCCGCTATGCCGAGCAGGCGATCGGGAAGTACGGTCTGTTCCGCGGGAGCTGGATGGGGCTGCGGCGGATCGCGCGATGTCATCCGTGGAGTCCCGGCGGCTACGACCCCGTCGTGTGACCAGCCTGAACCGCAAACTCCCGTTTCGCGTGCGGCGGGTCGATCTCGTCCCGTTCGTGGCGGCGATCGTTGTCCTCGTCGTCGTCGCCGCCTGCGCCGCGGCCGCCTCGCCGACCCCCGTCCCCGGCAGTGCCGCACCAGGCGTCTCGGCGGCCGCCAGCGCCGCCGCGTCGGCCAGTCCGGAACCCACGCCAACGCCGCCGGCCGCGATCCCTCTGAAGCCGGCGAACCCGGGCGCCGATCCGTTCTCCTTCCTTGCCTGGGCCTTCACCCCTGTCTTCCAGCTCCTCTTCATCGCCCTCGTGCTGCTCGACCACGTCGTCGGCGAGAACATCGCGATCGCGATCATCATCCTCACGCTGATCATCCGGACGGTGCTCATCCCGCTCTACCGGCGACAGCTCGTCAACCAGCGCCGGATGCAGCTCCTGGGCCCGGAGCTGAAGGAGCTCCGGCGACGGCACAAGGACCGCGCGGAGCGAATGGCGGCGGAGCAGGAGTTTTACAAGGCGCGGGGCGTGAACCCGGCCGGCGGCTGTCTGCCGCTCGTGCTCCAGTTCATCTTCCTGATCCCGATGTACTCGGTGTTCAGCGCCGGGCTCACGAACTTCAACCCGCAGGCGATGCTCCAGGTCGGGGGCGTCAGCCTGCTCGACCTCCACTGCTCGGCGACCCCGATGTTCGATGCTCTCGGCCACGTGGTCCCGTGCCTTCCGACGAAGGCGTTCGGAGTCGACTGGTCGCAGCCCGAGGTCTTCCTTGGCTCGCCCGGGTCCCTCTTCTCCGGCCTGAGCGCGCTGGCGATCATCTCGTCGCTGTTCCAGCTGGTCGCGTCCCGGATGACGCTGCCGCCGGCCGAGGCGAACGACGACCCCAGCGCGCGGACGCAGCGCCAGACGCTCATGTTCGTGCCGCTGATCTCGCTCGTCTACGGAAGCATCCTGCCCGCCGGCCTGTTCCTTTACTGGATCGGGGGCACTATCTACCAGATCATCCAGCAGTACCTCATCCTGGGCTGGGGTTCGATGTTCCCGATCTTCGGCTGGTATCCGGAATTCGCGCGCAACCACACGCCGCGCTTCCCGGTGTCCGCGCCGGAGCCACGGCGTGACGACAAGAAGAAGCCCGAGGAGAGCCGCGCACGATCAGCGGACGAACGAGCGGCGTCGGCTGCCCGAACCGTCCGTCAGCGCGGACGCCAGGGCAGACGAGGGAGACGACGCTGACGATGAGTGCATACAAGGAATTCACCGGCAAGACGGTCGAGGAGGCGCTCCGCGAGGCGCGCGAGGAATTCGGGGTCGGTCTCGATGGCCTCGACTTCGAGATCCTCACGGCCGGCAGCCGCGGCGTCCTTGGCATGGGCGCGGAGCCGGCCCGGATCGTCGCCGCGCCGCGGTCCGCCCTCGGTGGCGCAGCCCCGAAGCGTGAGGCGGCCGCCGCGCAGCCCCTGCCGCCGCGGCCGCCGCGTCCCGAAGGAGGCTTTGGCGACCGGGACCACGACCGGGACCGCGGCCGGGGCTTCGGGCGTGGCGACCGTGACCGTGGTCGCCCGGGCGGCTACGGCGGCGATCGCGGTCGTGGCACCCCGATGGAGGCCGCGGCGCCGGGCGGCGCAGCTGGCCGCCCCGATGCCGTCCGGACGCCCGATGGTCGCGCCGAGCCCCGGCCGGCGCGCGAGGACCGGCCGGAGCGGACGCCGAACGCGGACCGGCGCCCGGAGCGCGGGCCCGCACGACGCGACGACGTGCGTGGCCGCGGCCCGCGTCGGGAGCGACCCGTCTCGCGGCCGGACGACCTGACCCCGGTCGGCGGCGCTGACGAAGCGGCGCTCAACAACCAGCGAGCGTCGCTCGCGGCCGAGCGGGCGGAGCTCCAGGCCGCTGAAGCGAGCCCGGAGGCGCTGGCCGCAGGCAAGGCGATCCTCGAGCAGCTGATGACGCACCTCGGCTTCACGATCAACGTTCAGGTGATGGCCGGCGAGACGAGCCGTCTGAACGTCGTCGCCGAGGGCGACGAGCGCGAATCGCTGGGTGCCCTGATCGGGCGGAAGGGCGAACGGCTCTCGGCCCTCCAGCACATCGTCAACCTGATGCTGAGCAAGCAGATGGGCGAGTGGACCCGCGTCCTCGTCGACGTCGAGGACTATCGCGGCCGGCGCGAGCGCCAGCTCCGCGAGCTCGCGATCCGTGCGGCCGAGCGCGTCGGCGACACGGGCAAGATGCTCCAGCTCGAGCCGATGCCCGCCCTCGAACGCCGCTGGGTCCACCTCTCGCTGCGGGACCACCCCGCCGTCACGACCCAGTCGATCGGGGAGGAGCCGAACCGACGAGTCGTGGTGCTACCGCGAAACCTGTGACCGCGCCTTGGCGCGATCCGCGGCGCGGCGCTCCGCTCGGGCGCGTCACGCGTCACGCGTCACGCCGACGCTGCGCTCTTCGTCTGGGTCGAGTCACCCCCGAACGATCGGCCCATCCCGGGCCACCGGTCCGGGGCACGGTGTCCTCCCGAACGGCCCACTAGGATCCGCACATGACCACCTCGCCCGAGACTGTCGCGACCGACGTCGGTCCCGACCTGCCGGCGCGCGTCGGGGCGCTCGCGTCCTCCGGGCGCCCACGCTTCGTCGTGGCGTTCGTCCTCGGGCTTGTCGTCGCGCTCGGTATCGGCGTCGCAGCGATCTACGCGTACGGCGCGAGCTACGCCGGGCGGATCCTGCCCGGTGTTCGGATCGGCGACGTCGACGTCGCAGGCCTGACGCGGGCAGAGGCGACGGCTCGGCTCGCCGACGCCTATGCCTCGTTCGGGACTGGCTCGATCGTCCTCACCGCTCCAACCGGCGACCTCCGCTTCTCGTACGCGGACATCGGCCGTCGGCCGGACGTGGATGCGATGGTCGCGAACGCGCTCGCGGTGGGGCGCAGCGGGTCGCCGATCGAGCGAACCGTCGCCGAGGCGCGAACGGCGTTCACGGGCGTCGTCCTGGATCCACGGGTGACGCTCGATCCGGACCGGCTGTCGGCTCGCGTCACCGCGCTCGTCTCGCCGCTCCAGCGGCCCCCCGCGAACGCAGCCGTGGCGGTCTCGAAGACGGGCTTCGATCTGATCGAGGCGAAGGTCGGTCGATCGATCGACGGCGCGGCCCTCGCGGCGTCGCTCGTCGCCGCGCTCGGCGCGACCGACGCGGCGTCGACGGTTCGAGTCGAGGTGCCCGTGACGCCGATGCCGCCGGCCGTCGACGACGCGCACGCCGTCGAGGGCATGGCGGCCGCCGAGAAGATGGTCGCCGACGTGACGCTCGCGGCTGGCAAGGACCACTGGAAGGTCGCGGCGTCGACCGTCCGTTCATGGCTCGGATTCGCCGTCATGCCGGACGGCCGGTACGCCCCGACGATCGACGGCACGAAGGTCGACAGCGCGATCAAGGCGATCGCGAAGAAGGCGAACCAGACGGCGACGAACGCGAGGTTCCTGGTCGGCAAGGGCAGCGCCATCGTCGGTGTCACAGCCGGTCGCGATGGCCGCGCGGTCGACGTCCCCGTGACGACGGCCGAGCCGAGTGTGGACGATGCACACGCCGCCGAGGGCAAGGCGGCCGCGGAGAGGATGGTCGCCGACGTGACGCTCGCGGCCGGCAAGGACAGCTGGAAGGTTTCGGCGGCGACGGTCCGTTCATGGCTCGGATTTGCGGTCTTGCCGGACGGCCGATACGCGCCGACGATCGATCGCGCGAAGGTGGACAGCTCGATCAAGACGATCGCGAAGAAGGCGAACCAGGCGGCGACGAACGCGACGTTTCTGGTCGGCAAGGGCAGCGCGATCGTCGGTGTGACCGGCGGTCGCGACGGGCGCGCGGTCGACGTGACCGCGACGACGTCGCTCGTCGCCCAGGCCTTGAACGCCCGCGCGAGCGGTACGCCGAACGCGCCCGTCGAGCTCGCCTTCACCGTCACGAAGCCGGCGTTCGGCACCGACGAAGCGCGCAAGACGGCGCCATTGATGAAGAAGATCTCCTCGTGGACGACGCCGTTCCCGATCACGGTGAACAACGGATTCGGCGCCAACATCTGGCTGCCGGCCCAGTTCATCGACGGCACGGTGGTCGCCCCGGGCGCGACGTTCGACTTCTGGAAGGCGGTCGGGCCGGTCACCAGGGCCCGCGGGTTCAAGCAGGGTGGCGCGATCATCGACGGCCACACCGAGCCGCAGGGGGCCCTCGCCGGCGGCATCTGTTCGTGCTCCACGACCCTGTTCAACGCCGCCCTGCGGGCCGGCTTCGAGATGCACGCCCGCAAGAACCACTTCTACTACATCGACCGCTACCCGTTGGGGCTCGACGCGACGGTTTTCATCAGCGCC
>DASSHA010000150.1:0-9452 GCA_035693145.1 Candidatus Limnocylindrales bacterium | reverse complement strand
ATCGGCCCTTGCCCTCCTTCTCGAGCCAGTCGACGATCTCGCGCCAGGCATCGGCGGCGAGCATCCCGTCGAACCGGCCGGAGTTGATCATCCGCTCGCCGGTCGAATGCTCGACGTATGCGGTCTCGAGCGCGTCCCCGGGTTCCACTCCCTCCGGGACGATGACCTGGCGGATGGGCAGGCCATGCCGCCGAGCGAAGGCGAAGTCACGCTCGTCGTGTGCGGGCACCGCCATGATCGCGCCCGTGCCGTAGCCGGCGAGGACGTAGTCGGCGATCCAGATCGGGATCCGCTCGCCGTTGACTGGATTGATCGCATCGGAACCGAGCGCGACACCGGTCTTCTCGCGGTCGGTCGACAGGCGCTCGATCTCGGTTCGCCGTCGGGCGGCTTCGACGTACGCCGCGACCTCGTCGGCGCGCTCCGGAGCCGTGAGCGACGCGACGAGCGGATGTTCGGGCGCGAGGACCATGAAGGTCGCGCCGAACAGCGTGTCGGGCCGCGTCGTGAAGACGCGCAGCGTCTCGCCGCCACGATGATGCGGCGAGGCGGCCGTCGTGAAGTCGATCTCTGCGCCGGACGACTCGCCGATCCAGTTCGTCTGGGCGATCTTTATCGGCTCGGGGAAGTCGAGGCCCTCGAAGTCCAGCAGCTCGCGGCTGTAGTTCGTGATCCGCAGGTACCACTGCTCGAGGTCCCGCTTCTCGACGCGCGCACCGCAGCGCCAGCAGTGCCGGTCCGTTCCCTCGACCTGCTCCCGGGCCAGCGTTCCATCGTTCGGGCACCAGTCGACGGCTGACTTCGCCCGATAGGCGAGGCCGGCCTCGAGGAAGCGCAGGAACAGCCACTGGTTCCAGCGGTAGAAGTCGGGCTCGCACGTGACGACCTGCGAATCCCAGTCGAACGTCGCGCCCATCGTCCGGAACTGGCGGCGCATGTTCTCGACGTTCCGCATCGTCCACTCGCGCGGGTTCACGCCACGGGCGATCGCGGCGTTCTCCGCCGGCAGGCCGAACGCGTCGAACCCGATCGGCAGGAACACGTTCTCGCCGTGCATCCGGTGGAAGCGGGCGATCGCGTCCGTTGGCGTGACGATGTACCAGTGGCCGATGTGGAGATCGCCAGACGGATACGGGTACATCGTCAGCAGGTAGAAGCGGGGCCGCGACGTGTCGTCCAGGTCCGTGTCGTACAGGCCGAGCTCGGTCCAGCGCGCCTGCCAGCGTGCCTCGATACCCGGCGCGTCATAGCGCTCGACGCGCTCCCGTCGCCGGGGTTCGGTCCTGCTGTTCGACGTCGTCGTCACGTTCGGTCTCGTCGTCCTGCTGCGCGGCGGCGTCGCCGCCGGAATCAGTCGACCCCCCGCCGCACCGGCAGGGGGTCGTGGGTGGTCGGCGTCTAGAGCGTTGGTGGAGCTAAGGGGATTCGAACCCCTGACCTTCTGAATGCCATTCAGACGCTCTCCCAGCTGAGCTATAGCCCCACGCCGGAGCGCGGAGTATATCAGCGGGCCCGGACGGCCCGAACCCGTCAGTGCTTCGGTGTCGGGAACGGCAGGCGCCCTGGCAGGCCCGTCGGGAGCAGTGTCGTGACGTCGTGCGGGAGGAATGGCCCGACGAGACCGAGCACGACCGGGACGCTGCTGCCACGGAGGAGCTTGACCGTTTCGGACGAGTTGAGGCTGGCGGTGAGGTCGCGCAGTGGGCCGAAGCCGAGGTTCTTCGAGAGCGACGATCCGGTGCCGAAATAGGCGTCGAGGATGACGATGCCGGCCGACAGGATGAGGACCGCCTCGATCCCGCCGAACAGCGCGCCCAGGCCGCGGTCCATCTCCTGGGTGATGCCGGACATCCGGACCCGGCCGAGCGCGGCGTGACTCACCAGATGCAGTCCGACCAGGATCGCCGGAAACGCGATCGTGTAGCCGACGAGGTCGGCGTAGTCCACCGGGGCGTTCGGGAAGAACGTCCGCGCGATCGCGCCGATCGGGTAGCGGAAGTAGGCGCTGGCGACGAACGAGATCGCCATGAACGCGATCCCGATCAGGCGCTTGAGGAATCCGGTGTTCCAGCCGCCGTAGACAAATCCGCCGATGAAGCCGACGAGTGCGACGTCCATGGCGCGCCTCCATCCTCCGAAGCCGCGGCGTCGCGAGCCCCTCGCCCTCCGCGCCGCAACCGCGCCATTGTGCCGCCGTCCTCGCGGAGCGCAATGGGTCAGCGAGCGGCGGCCGGGTAGACGAACTCGCGGCTATCCGCCCAGCCCGCGAACGTCCCGTCGGTGACGACGGTCCGGCCGGTCCGCGTGTCGACGAGCATCGTCGCGCCTGCCGCGAGGTCGAGCGCGAGGATCTCGTCATGACCGGTCGCCCCGACGATCGTGATGCTGCCGTCCGGAGGCGCGAACGTCGTCAGTCGGGCAACGACTCGGCTCGTGGTCGGCGTGGCGGATCGCGCGATGACGAGGTGATGCGGGCCGCCGCGGCTGTCCTGATCGTCGGCCAGGAGCCACAGTGCGTCGCCGGCGGCCGACCACAGGGGCTCCGTGAGGGGCGCCGGATCGAGGCCACCGGTCCAGCGCACGAGGTCCTCGTGGCCCTCGTGCTCCACGACGAGGGCACAGCCTCCGGACACGCCGGGACCGGAGCTGTCGCACCCCTCGGTCGCAACCCGTCCATCCGCCGAGACGCCGCGCTCCAGCCCGCTCGGCGCGAACGCGATCGTTGGCACACCGGTCGCGAACCGCCCATCGAGGGACAGAACGCCGCGTTGTGACCGGCTGCCGATCGTCTGCCTTGCGACGATCTCATTCGCGATCGTCCAGACGATGCCGGGGCCCGTCCCCAAACCGGTAACGGCCACGCCCTCCGGAGCGGCGACGTGCACGACCGAGCCGTTCACGGGCGCGTAAAGGTCGAAGCCGTTGGCAGACGGGACTGCCAGGCCGCCATCGGGGCTCCAGGCGAAGCCCGAGATGCGGTTGCCGACGATCGTCGCCGTCGCCGAGGGATCGACGAGGTCGAAAACGGCCGCGAACGCTGACTGGGAGTCGTCACCGCGTGCGAACGGGACCGCGAGGTAGCCACGCCCGCTGGCGACCGCACGCGCCTCCAGCAGCTCGGGCTCGGAATCAACCGGGAACGCGGAGGCGGCGATCGTCGCGATGTCGCGGGTACGCCCGTCGGGCCGGAGGCCGCGTACGAGCAGGCCGGTGGAGGGGCCGTCGGCCGAACCGAGCTGCACGACGGTGATCGCCTCGTCGAACGAGCCGATCGCCGCTGGACGGGGGGCGCCGGGCGCGAGCGCGATCGCCGACGACGGCGTCGGAAGCGGCGACATCCGGCCAACCCTCGCGATGACGTGCCACGCGGCGAGGCCGCTCGAGGTCGCGTACAGGTTCGCCGGATGCGATGGCAGTTCGAGTTCCCCGAGTCGGATGGCACCGTCGCAGGGGTCCTCGGTGCTCGGCCCGCCGTCGAGCACGCCGACCTGGAGCGACCCCGGTCCGGCGCAGACGAGCTCGAGGTCGACTTCCCCGCCGGGCACGGGACCAAGTGGCTGCGTCCACAGGCCGGACGTTCGGCCGGGCCGACCGAGCACGTCGATCGTCGCCGTCCGGTCGTGGGCCAGGGCGGGGAGCGTGTAAGCGGCCGGAAAGGGCGTCCGAACTGGCGTCGGAGCGGCGCTCGGGGACGGCGGGACGAAGACGATCTGCGTTGGCTCGGTCGTCGGTGGGAGGCTCGGCAGCGTGGGGGCGGTCGCCGGCGGGTGCCCAGCGAGTCGGCCGCCGACGCCGACGGCGACGAGGGCGACCGAAGCGAGGACGACGAGGATCGCCGACCACGGACGGTCACGTCGCATCCAGGATCCCTCCCATGCTCGACGCGAGACGCTCGCGGGGCGTGTGTCGTGACGATCGGCCGGCGGGCACGGTCGCAGGTCTGGCAGGATGGCCGGATGGAGGTCGAGGAGCGGGTCGCCTCGTTGCCCGGGGGATCAATCCGGTATCTCTTGCGCCGCTCGGCGCGCAGCCGCGGGTTGCGTGTGACGATCGACCGTCGCAGTGGCGCCGTCGTGAGCGTCCCGGTCGCCACGCGGCGTGGATGGTCGCGTCCGGAGCCGGCGATCGAACGGTTCCTCGCCGAGCGCGAGGCCTGGCTGCGGCGACATCTCGATCGCCAGGTCCGCGAGCGAACGACCCTCGAGGCGCGTGGCGGCCTCCGCGACGGCGCACTCGTCCGGTATCGGGGCGAGCTGCACCGCCTCGCCATCGTTCCAGCCGAAGCGTCCGCCAGCCGCCGATCGACCGTCTCGCGAGAGCCGGCACCGAATGGTTCGGGCGCCGACGTCCTCGTCGTTCGTCTCGGCGCGGCCGATCGGCGTGACCTCTCCGCGGTGCTCGCCGATTCGTTCCGTGCCCGTGCCCGCCGCTCGATCGAGCGCGAGATCGCGCGCCACGCCGGTGCCCTCGAGGTCACGCCCTCACGGGTGACGATCCGCGACACGCGGAGCCGATGGGGGAGCGCGTCGCGGTCCGGGGCACTGTCGTTCAGCTGGCGGCTCGTCCTCGCACCGCCCGAGGCGCTCGAGACCGTCGTCGTCCACGAGCTCGCCCACCTCCGCGTCTTCGGCCATGGCCCGAAGTTCTGGGCGCTCGTCGCATCCCGCCGACCGGACCACGCCACGTGGCGCCGCTGGCTTCGCGAGCACAGCTTCGAGCTTCACGCGGCCCTCGACGAGATCGGCGCCCCCGCCGGTCGCGACGAGCGGGTCGGATCATGACGACCCGCAGGGTGTCGTGGCGGCGGAGCGACGAGGTCGAGGCCGACGAGTGGTGCACGCTCGTCGTCCGCGACGCGGGCCTGAGCCTCGTCGGGACCGTGATCGGGTCACAGGGCGGCGTCCCTCTTCGGGTGGAATATCGCGTCTTCGCAGAGCCCGACGGACCCACGACCGGTGTCCACGTCCGCCAGTGGCACGGCTTCGACCTCCGGACCGTCACGCTGACCCGGGACACCAAGGGCAACTGGACCGTCGACGGCAGGAGGGTCCGGACGCTCAAGGGCTGCACGGACGTGGACCTCGGGATCAGCCCCTCGACGAACACGCTGCCGATCCGCCGCCTGAACCTGGGCGTCGGCCGGTCGAAGGAGATCAAGGCGGCGTGGCTCCTGTTTCCGGGGCTCACCGTCGAGAAGGCCGCCCAGACCTACACCCGACTCGACGAGTTCACCTATCGCTACACGAGCGGAACCTTCGAAGCGGAGCTCGTCGTCGACGACGACGGCCTCGTCGCGCGCTATGCCGACTGGCGCCGGACCGGGGTCGCGTCGGGCTCGGACGATTCGGAGCCACTCGACGGCGCCAGGTAGCGCTGCAGCGTGGGCCCGAGCGCCGCGATGACGGTCGCGCGATCCGCCGACGCCAGCGGTTCGACGCGGATGATGTAGCGGGCCATCGCGAACCCGACCAGCTGCGATCCGGCGAGGGTCGCTCGGAGCTCCGCGTCCGGGCCGCCGACGATGTCGCTGAGCGCGCGGAACGGGCCCGCCACGATCAGCTCGCGGAGCATCCGCGCGGCGACGGGATCCGACGCCGCCGATCGGATGAGCCCGACGACGACCGGTTGGAACCCGGGATCCTCCCACAGGTCGACGACGAAGCGGGCGACCCGGTCGCCCAGGCCAGCGATGTCGCCCTCGGCGAGTCGGGGCAGCGCGACCGCCGGGTCGATCGGCCACTCCATCGCCGCGACGAAGAGCTGCTGCTTCGATCCGAAGTAGTGGTGGATGAGCGCCGGATCGACCTGCGCCCGTGCGGCGACGTCGCGGATGGAGGCGCCGTCGTATCCATGCTCCCCGAAGCTCTCACGCGCCGCGGCGAGGATCCGCGACCGCGTCTCCGAGGCGCCGGGCCGCCGGCCGGTTCGCGCCACCCTCAGACGATCTCGCGCCGGATCGTCAGCGACGCGATGATCGCGAAGAAGAGCGCGACGATCGCGAGGACCGCGAGGTCGAGCTGGAGCGCGCCGGCCGCGAGGTCGGCGCCCCGCACGAAGACCTGGCGAAGCCCGTCGACCGCGTACGTCAGCGGCATGATCGCGGTCAGGGGCCGGAGGACCTCGGGCAGGCTGGCTACCGGAAAGATGACGCCCGACAGGAGGAACTGCGGGGCGAGGACGATCGGGATGAACTGGATGATCTGGAGCTCGGTCCGGGCGAACGTCGAGAGGAAGATGCCGAGGCTGACCGCTCCGAGCGCGAGAAGCAGCACGACCACGAACGCGAGGAGGGGACTGCCCGCGAGCCCGATTCCGAGCCCGATCGAGAACGCCGGGACGGGACCGAGCGGTCCCAACCGCGCGCTCCCGAGGGCCCATGCGAGCAGGATCGCGACCTGGAGCGTCGCGAACAGGCCGAACCCGAGCGCGTAGCCGGCGACGATCTCGCCGCGCGCGACGGGCGTCGCGAGCAGCCGCTCGAGCGTCCCGCCCGTCCGTTCACGGAGGAAGCTGACGCCGGTCAGGATGTAGACGAAGAAGTACGCGAAGAAGCCGACGATCGCCGGCGCATAGGGCGCGACGGGGTCGGACGACGCCGTCCCGTACAGGGTCTCGTGCTCGACGTTCGGTGCCCGCACGCCGAGCGCCCCTGTTGCGGCCGAGACGAGTGCGCGGCTGACAAGGCCGACCTGAACCCCCTCGGCGGTCGGGTCCAGCCCGCGAGTCAACACGCGGACATGCGGCGCTTCGCCACCCGCGATCGCCCCGATCAGGTCGGCCGGCAGGATCAGCGCGACCGTCGCCGAGCCGTCGTCGACCGCTCGCCGGGCAGTCGATTCGTCGGCGACGACCTCGGCTTTCGCACCCTGCGATCGCAGCTGGGTCGTGACGGCGTCGACGATCGCCGCCGCCTGCGGACCGACCTCGTTGACGATGCGAGCGTCGACGGCCGGCGTCGCGCTGCCCCGGAGGATGAACGCGACGAGCCCCGTGATGACGATCGGAGCGACGAACAGCAACGCGAGCGACGGATGGTCGCGACGGATCTCCTGGACGATCCGCCGAACGAGCGCCTCGACGCGCCTCGCGCTCACGCGATCGCCTCCTCGCCGGCGAAGCGGAGGAACGCTTCCTCGAGATCGTCCTTGCCGGCCTGGCGCCGCAGCTCGTCTCCGGAACCGCGGGCGAGCACGCGACCCGCGCGGACGAACAGGAGCTCGTCGCAGCGGTCGGCCTCGTCCATGACATGGCTGGACACGAGGATCGTCGCGCCGGCCGCCACGAGCGCCCGGAAATGGGCCCAGAACTGGACGCGCAGGAGCGGATCGACACCGACCGTCGGCTCGTCGAGGAAGAGGACGGCCGGCCGGTGGACGAGCGCGCAGGCGAGCGACAGCCGCCGCCGCTGGCCGCCGGAGAGCGTGCCGGCGAGCGCGTCGCGGCGGCCGGCGAGGTCGACGAGCTCGAGGGCCTCGTCTCCGCCGGTTCGGTCCCGGACGCCGTACTCGGCACCGAAGAACGCGACGTTCTCGGCAACCGTGAGCGCCGGGTAGATGCCGTCGCTCTGGGTCATGTAGCCGATCCTCGCGAGGTTCGATCGCGACGGCATCGCGACGCCGAGGACCTCGGCCCGACCCGATGTCGGGCTGCCGAGCCCCGTCAACAGCCGGATGAGCGTTGTCTTGCCGGATCCGTTCGGTCCCAGGAGCCCGTAGATCCGGCCAGGCGCGAGGTCGAACGTCATCCCGTCGACAGCGTCGATCGAGCCGAACCGCTTGACCAGATCGATCGCCCGGATTGCGGGACCCCGGTCGTTCAACACGTGGTGAATTCTACAGTTGATGAATTCCATGTCAACGGCTCCGCGATAGTCTCGCCGGGTGCCGAAGCCCAAGACCGCCGACCCGACGGCTCTGAAGCGCGAGTCCGCCGGCCGGTACGTCAGCGGCGACGGACGCTTCGCGGTCGAGCAGGAGTCCGCCGGTTCGTGGGTCGTCGTGGACGAGGAGCAGACGAACGAGCTCGGCCTTCCGCTCGTTCGCGGACCGTTCGGCACGCTGGCCGAAGCGAAGAACGTCGTTGTCGCGGCTCGCGAGGGACCCGCGCCGGAATCCCCTTTGAAAGGTCGCGCGCGACCGACGGATCCGCGACGTGGGAAGCCTCGGTCGCCGGCCGCGAAGGAGCCGCCGCCGACCGAACCGGCTCCGCTCGAGACGCGCGCCGCCGCACCGTCGGATGCCGCGGCGAACGCCCGGATCTACAACGCCGGGATCGAGTCGCACGAGGCGACGTTCGAAACGTCACCGCGTTCGAAGGGCGACGTGCTCGCCTGGTTCGACGGGCGCCATCCGGTCGTCGTCGCGACCCGCGGCGGCGAGATCGTCGCCTTCGCCGCAACATTCGAGTACCGGCCGCGCGAGGCGTACCGAGGCGTCGCCGAGTTCAGCGTCTACACCGATGCCACGCATCGCCGTGAGGGCGCCGGGCGCCTGGCAATGGAGGCGCTGATCGACGAGGCGACGAGGGCCGACTTCTGGAAGCTCGTCTCGCGGGTCTTCCCGCAGAACACGGCCAGCCGCGAGCTCCTGCGCCGTGTCGGCTTCCGCGAGGTCGGGACGTATCGTCGCCACGCGCGGCTCGACGGGGAGTGGCGCGACTGCGTCATCGTCGAGCGCCTCCTCGGGGCGGCGCTGGAGGACTAGCTCGCGAGATTGGTGGGCCGGGGCAGAATCGAACTGCCACAGCCGAAGGCGAGGGTTTTACAGACCCTTGGGCTCACCACCTGCCCAACCGACCCACCGGATTCGCTGCCGGCCGTCGACGCGTGGTCCGGACGCGCAGCGACCCGGGATGGTACCCGACGAGGCCGCCGCGGGCCGAGCTCGGGACGCATGATCGCGTCACATCCTCGCGCGGCGAGGGGTCAGAGGTCCGCCACCTGACACCTGCAGCGGAGTGATCGCCCCGTGGAGTCGTCCGTTCGCCGCCTCGCCCCTCGCTCGGTCGCATCCCTCGACGGCGCGCGGCGCCTGTCGGACCCGAGGTTGCGTCTCCGACGCTCGCGACTGCTCCCGCTCGCTGCCGTGACGCGACACGGGCGAATGCCCGGAGCTCCTCGGTTCGTGGCGGCGCCCTCGACGCCACGCGCGCTCGTCGGCTGGACTCGGGTCATCAGCCTCGGTCGCTGAGCGCGGATGATGCGGGCCTAGTTCTCGTCTCGCAGCAGTTCTTCCGCTAGGTCGACGACCTCGCGCAGTCGATCCAGCTGGTCGACGTCGAGGGCGGAGGGAACAAACACAAAGGTCTCGAGCGAGCCTGCTCCGTAGGCGACGACCCGCGCGGCCGCGTCCGCCGGTGATCCCCAGATCACATCGATGACCGGGTCCCAGTGCAAGGTGCCGTAGTACGGCAGGAGGTTCACCATTCCGCGCGTCAGCGATTCCTCCGGATCG
>DASSHA010000149.1:0-16114 GCA_035693145.1 Candidatus Limnocylindrales bacterium | reverse complement strand
AGCTGCGATCGTTCAAGGTCGACGTCGCGCGCGTCGTCACGCCGGTCGCCTCGGCGGTCCTGCTCGACGTGGACTTCGGGCTCGACCCGGTGCTCGCGGCGGGCGTCCTCGACCCGCGCTGCGGGCTCATCGTCGCCGCGGACGCGCTGACGCAGGAGCCCGGCGCGGCGGTCGAGGACACGGCGCTCGACGAGCGAATTCGCCCGGATGAGGTCCGCGCGGCCGGTGCCGTCGCGCTGAAGCTCCTCGTCCTGTGGCGCGGTGGCGCGGGCGGCGCGGCCGTGGTCGACCTCGCCCGCCGATTCGTCGATCGCTGTCGGCACGCCGGGTTGCTGTCGGTCCTCGAACCCGTCACCCGGCCGGCCGGCGACCCTGACGGCTGGGACCGCGAACCGGCCATCCTCGAAGCCGCTGAGGCGCTCGGATCGCTCGGCGCCGACCTCTACAAGGCAGAGGTGCCGCTCCACGGCCGCGGAGATCCCGACGCCATCACCGTCGCCTGCGACGCGATCGGCAAGCGCGTCGCCGGCCCGTGGGTCGTCCTGAGCCAGGGGGTCGAGCCGGACGACTTCCCGACGGCCGTGGAGGCGGCGTGCCGCGGCGGCGCCTCCGGCTTCCTCGCCGGCCGTGCGGTGTGGACCGACTCGATCGGCCCAGGTGGCCGACTGGACCTGTGCGAGCGCCTCGAGCACATCGCCCGCCCACGCTTCGAGGCCCTCGCCACGATCGCCGATCGCCTCGGGCGCCCATGGCGCGAGGCCCTCGCGGCGGAACGGCCCTGAGCCGAGGGTCGCCGCTCGTCGTCGGGATCGACGTCGGGTCGACGAACACGAAGGCGGTCGTCGTCGGCCTCGACGCGAGCGTTCGGGCGGTCGCGAGGCGGCCGACGCCGTCGCGGCCAGACGGCGACGGCGGGACCGTCCACCCGATCGAGGCGCTGCTCGCGACCGTCGAGTCCGTCGTCCGCGACGCGGTCGCGCTGGCGAGGCGACCGACGGCAGCAAGCGAGGTCGCGCGGGGCGAGGTCGCGGCGATCGGTATCGCCTCGGTCGCCGAGGCCGGGGCGCCGGTCGACGCCGACGGACGACCGCTGGACGACGTCCTCGCCTGGTTCGACCCCCGGCCGCGTTCCCTGGCCGTTCGTCTCGGCGCGGAGGTCGGGCCGAACGAGCTCTTCGCGCGGACCGGCCTTCGGCCCGAGGCCAAGGTCACGCTCGCAAAGCTCGCCTGGCTGCGCCGGGAGCGGCCGTCGATCATGAAGCGGATGACCGGCTGGCGGTTCGTCGCCGACCTCGTCGCGGGCTGCTTGGCCGAGCCTCGCTCGTCGGTCACGACCTCCGTGACGCTCGCCTGCCGGTCGATGGCGTGGGACCTCCGGGCCGCGGGCTGGGACGCCGAGCTTCTCGCGCTCGTCGGGATGCGAGCCGACCAGATGCCGGCCGCCGCTCCGTGGACGCAGCCCGCTGCAACCGTCGCGGCGTCGGCGGGCGCGCGCCTCGACGTGCCAGCCGGCGTGCCGGTCGCCGTCGCCGGGCACGACCACGTCGTGGGCGGGCTCGCGGCAGGTGTCGTCGAGTCGGGCGACGTCCTCGACTCGATGGGCACCGCGGAAGCGTTGCTGATGATCACCCGCGACCCGGTGCTCCGCCCCGCGGTCTGCGACGCCGGCTTCTCGGTCGGCGCGCACGTCCTCCCGGATCGCTCGACGCTCATGGCCGGGCTCCAGACGAGCGGCGCGTTCGTCGACTGGTTCCTGGGCGCGTTCGGCGGCCTGCCGATCGAGACCGACGGCGACGAGCGACATGCCGTGCTCCAGGCGCTCGTCGCGTCCGCGCGCGGCCGACCGTCGGGGATCGTGGCACGACCGACGCTTCGGGGCCGAACGGCGCCGGACCCGGACGCGCAGGCGACTGCGTCGTTCGAGGGCTTGTCGGCGGGGCACGGCCTCGGCGACCTCGCGCTGGCCGCGCTCGAGGGGACGGCGTTTCACGTTCGCTGGATGGAGGACGAGCTGGCGCGAATCTCGGGCGAGCCGATCCGCCGGGTCCGGGCGATCGGCGGCGGGACGGAGAACGAGGCGCTCCTCGAGGTCAAGGCGGCCCTCTCCCCTGCCCCGCTCGAGATCGTCGACGAGCCGGAGGCAGTGGCCGTGGGCGCTGCGCTCGTCGCGGCCGTGGCTGCGGGGCTGGCGACCCCGGACGAGATGTTCGCGCGTCGGATCGCGGTCCGGGCCGCGGCCGCGAGCGACGCGGCACTCGCGTCGGCGTACGACGAGATCTACCGGGCGCGCTTCCGGCCGGCGGCCGTCGGGGCCGCCGCGGCATCGCGATGAGCGACATGCCCGAACGGACGCTGGTGGACGTCGGCGCCCGCCTCGCGGCCCGCGGGCTCGCGCACGGCGCCAGCGGCAATCTCTCCATCCGGCTGGACGACGGGTCGCTCCTCATCACCCCGACGCGCGCCCGGCTCGGCGCCCTCGACGCGGATCGGCTCGCTCGCCTTGGGGCCGACGGGCGGCCGATCGGCGGCGACGACCCGTCGAAGGAGTGGCCGCTCCACGTCGCGATCTACCGCGTCCGGTCCCACGCACGCGCGATCGTCCATCTCCATTCGCGCCATGCCGTTGCGGTGGCATGCCTCGACGATCTCGCCCCCGACGATGCGCTCCCGACGTACACGGCATACCAGGCGATGCGCGTCGGTCGCCTTCGGCTGGTGCCGTTCGTCCCGCCCGGAGACGCTGCGCTCGGCGACGCCGTGGCCATTGCCGCCCGCGACAGCCGATCGCTGCTGCTCGCGAACCATGGCCTCGTCGCGGCCGGGATCGATCTCGAGGCGGCGTCGGCGACGGCCGAGGAGATCGAGGAGACGTGCGCGCTCCATCTCCTGCTTGGCGGTCGTCGCGTCCGGCTCGTCCCCGACGATGCCACCGCGCGGCTGCGTGGCGACGAGCCGGCCTGACCGCTCGATCGGGTCTCAGCCCGTCGTCTGGAGCCCTGCCGCGACCCCGTTGAGGGTGAGCTGGACGAGTCGCCTGAGCCGGTCACGTCGCTCCCCGGTGACGCGATCGTCCGGCTGTCGATCGACCGCGCGGAGCTTCGCGAGGAGCGAGACCTGGATCGCCGACAGCAGCGCGACGTCGGGGTTCCGGCGATCGATCGCGGCGCGGACGACCGGCACGTCCGCCAGCAGCTGCCGCCGTCCGGTGATGGCGGCGACGGCGGCGACCGAGCGCTCGTACTCGGCCTCGATCGAGGCCCAGATCCGGTCTGCCTCACGGCCTTCCGGCAGAGCGTCGCGGGCGATCGCCGCGTACCGTCGGCCCACCGCGAGCTCGACGCGGGCGAGGGCCAGCTCGCTGTTGTCGACGATCGAGCCGAACGGCGACCACTCACGATAGAGGCGGCGGAGGACGGCGAGGCCGTGCGGCTCGGCGGCGAGGTACGCCTCGATGCCGGCCCCGAGGCCGTACCAGCCGGGCAGCTCCATCCGCGTCTGCGACCAGGCGAAGACCCACGGGATCGCGCGGAGTGCCGAGATAGGCGGCGCCGGGTCGGGAGACTGCGTATCGGGAGAGGGCTCTGCGGCCGAGGGTGTCGGGGATCGACGACCCGGCCGGGCCGCCGGCCGCGAACCGAGTCGCAGGGCCGAGATCGCCGCGATCGGCGTCGCGGCGGCGAAGAAGGCCGAAAACGCCGGGTCCTCCCAGACGAGCGTTCGGTACGCGCGACGCGCGGCGGCCGCCACGACGTCCATGACTCCGCGAGCGGCCGGCGGCGCCTGTTCGTCCGACGCGCGGGCCAGGAGGCTCGCGGCCGCCATCTGCTCGATCTCGCGCAGTGCGATGTCCGGATCGCCGTAGCGGGCGGCGATCACTTCGCCCTGCTCGGTCAGCTTGAGCCCGCCGTCGAGCGCGCCGGGCGCGAGGGCGAGGATCGCCCGCCTGGCCGGACCCCCGCCCCGCCCGATCGCGCCTCCGCGGCCATGGAAGAGCGTCAGCTCGACGTCGTGCCGCCGGGCCACCTCGACGAGTGCCTCCTGCGCCCGGTAGAGGAGCCAGTTCGCGGCGACGTAGCCGACCTCCTTGTTCGAGTCCGAGTAGCCGAGCATGACCTCCTGGCGACGGCCGCGTCGTGCGAGGTGCGCCCGGTACGCGCCGTCCGAGAAGAGCGCCTCGAGGAGTTCGCCCGCGCCCTCGAGCGCATCGGAGGTTTCGAGGAGCGGGACGACGTCGACCTCGGGGCGTGCCGCGGCGAACCCCCCCGTGGCCGCCGCCGGCGGCCACGGTCGTCCGGCTCGTTCGGCCAGCGTGAGGACCGCCGAGATGTCGTCCGGCGAGCGCGTGAAGCTGACGATGAACTGGCGGCACGCGTCCTCACCGAAGCGGGCCTGGATCGCTGCCATGGCCCGGAAGGTCGCGAGCACCTCGGCGGCGGTGACGCCGGGCGACGACCTGAGCGGCTCGTCAAGGGCGCGGCCGTGAGCCCTGCGGGCGCCGTTCGTTCGGTCGATCGCCGCGAACAACGCGAGCGCCTCCGCGTGCACCTCGGCGTGCTGCCGGAGCTCGATCGACGCCAGATGGAACCCGAAGGCATCGACCTGACGACGCAGGTCGAGCAGCTCACCGTCCGCGACCCGGCCAAGCCCGTCCTCGCGGAGTGCGTCCGACAGGTCCCGGAGGTCGCCGGCGAGGTCGGCCACGTCGCGGTACGCGCCGCGCGTCGGCAGACCCGTCGCCCCATCGACGGCAAGCGCTCGGGTCCGCCGAAGCCGCTCGGCGATCGCCGCGAGCCGGCGTCGGTACGGCTCGCTGGGAAAGCGCCGACGGAGCGCGCGATCGACGTCGCCCAGCTCGTCGGCGTCCTCGTCGAGCCGCGCTGCGATGCGCTCGCCGACGGCGTCCGGCGCCGTCGCGGAGACGCCGATCGAGCTCGACAGCCGCCGGGCCACCGCCTCGAGCCCGCGCAGGCCGTGATCGGCCGCGAGCTCGGCGGCGAGGACGGTCACGCTCGCCGTGACGGACGGGTTTCCGTCCCGATCACCGCCGATCCACGTCCCGAAGCGCAGGAACGAACGCGCCGGACGGGCGCGCCCCGACGGCCCGTCGTCGGTCCCGGAGACGTCGTCGAGCCGTCGAGCCGCTCGCGGCACGAGCGTGAACAGGACCTCGTCGAACAGGGCGAGCGCGGACCGCACCTCGTCGAGCGGCGTGAGGCCGGAGCCGCGGATCGGCGCGGTGCGCCACAGCAGCGTGAGCTCCTCGAGCAGGCGCCGCTCCACGTCGACGCGATCCGCGGGCACGGCCGACGGATCGTCGAGCCGGTCCAGCAGCCGGGCGATCCGGCGAAGCGACAGGAGCGTCGTCCGTCGCCGTGCCTCGGTCGGGTGCGCGGTCAGGACGGGGATCAGGCGGAGCCGGTCGAGCTCGGAGCGGATCGTCGAGTCGGCGTCACCCCTGCGACGCAGCCGCGCCGTCGCATCGGCCATCGAATCGGCGACCGCTTCGCCCTCGGCAGTGCGCGCTCGTTGCCGGAGCGCCGCCAGGCGATCGCGCTCCTCGGTGAGGTTCGCGAGGTTGAAGCGGAGCGCGAGCGCCGCGACGAGTGCCTCGAGCGCGCCCTCGTCGAGCTCGGCGAGCGCCCTCTCGATCCGACCGAACGACTCGGAGCGTCGAGCGTGATCGGCGATCGAGCCCGCAGCTCGAGCCCGGCGCCGCAGACGCTCGACACGAGCCGCGCCCTCGGCGCCCTGCTGCTCGACGAGAACCTGCCGCCAGAGCCGCTCGATCCTCACGAGCGACGCTGGCCGGCGGTCGGACCGCGGCACGCTCGCGGCCCCGCTCAGTAGCGCCGGCCGCGTTGCCGGCCGAGATCGAAGGATGCGGTGTCGGCGATCGCCATGACCGCCATCGTCCCGGCCTGGACCGGATCGGACACGACGAGGTCCACGTGCTCACCGATCGAGCCGGCCATGTTGAGCGCGATGACGGGCACGCCGACGGCTCGGAGCTCGTCCGCGGCGCGCGAGATCTCACCGCCCATGAGCGATCCGGCGAGGACGAGCAGGCGCGCACGCGGCAGGTCCGCCACCGCGCGGACGGCCTCGGCGATGGCCTTCTCGCCGACGAGGGGGATGGTGTCGACGCTGATCCGCTCGCCTCGGAGGTTGTGGCGGTCCGCCTCGCTGACCGCCCCGAGCGCGACCTGCGCGACCTGCGCGCCGCCGCCGATGACGATGACACGCTTCCCGAACACCCGGTCCATCGCCCGGGTCGGCCTGATCTCACGGACGTCCGTCACTGCCCGGAGCGCCTCGACGACGGCCTCCTCGGCGAGGCCGTCGACTTCGATCTCGACCTCGACGAGCGGCGGCTCGGCGTCGATGGATCGGACCGTCGAGAGCGTCCGGACACGGCCACCGGCGTCCGCGATCGCCGCGGTCAGGTTCGCGATGGCCCCCGGCCGGTCGAGATGGTCGAGCCGGACGGCAGCGGACGGATGTGACGGGTCCGTGCGGGGCATGGCCGCGATGGTAGCGTTCGGGAGGCGGCGGACCCGGGCGTGCGGGCCGGCCCGCTGTTCGAGCGTGGGAGGTGGCGTGCGACTCTGGGGCGGCCGCTTCGCGGGGCCGAGCGATCCGCGCGCCGACGAGATCGGGCGGTCGATCGACGTCGACCGTGTGCTGGCCCTCGACGATCTGGAGGGCTCGGCCGCACACGTTCGGGGACTCTTCAGCGCCCGGCTGCTGACGGCCGAGGAGCGCGACGCGCTGCTGGGTGGTCTCGCCTCTCTACGCGACGACGTCGTCGCCGGCCGGATCGACTGGGACCCGTCGCTCGAGGACGTGCACCTCAACCTCGAGGCCGCCCTCTCCGAACGCGTCGGCGCCGTCGGGGCGAAGCTCCACACGGGCCGTTCGCGGAACGACCAGGTCGCCACGGACCTGCGGCTCTTCGCGCGTCGGACGGCCGCTGACCTCGACGCCCGGCTGCTCGGGCTCGAACGGGCGCTCGTCGGGCTCGCCTCACGCCACGCCGGGGCCGTGCTCCCTGGAACGACGCACCTCCAACCGGCCCAGCCGGTCCTCCTGGCCCACCACGTGCTCGCGTACGTCGAGATGCTCGAACGCGACCGGGGCCGGTTCGCCGACGCGGTCGCGCGCCTCAATGTCTCGCCGCTCGGGTCGGGCGCCGTCGCCGGCGCCGGCTTCCGGTTCGATCGGGCGGCCGTCGCCCACGATCTCGCCTTCGACGGTCCGACCGCCAACTCGATCGACGCGACCAGCGACCGCGACTTCGTCGTCGAGCTGCTCGCGGCCGCGGCCCTGTGCGGGGCGCACCTGTCGCGGCTCGGCGAGGAGATCGCCTGGTGGTCGAACCCCGCGTTCGGGTTCGTCCGGGTGCCGGAGGGCTTCGCGACCGGCTCGTCGATGATGCCGAACAAGCGGAACCCGGATCCCGCGGAGCTGGTGCGGGGCAAGGCCGCGCGCCTCACGGGGCTGCTGACCGGCGTCCTCGGCCTGCTCAAGGGCCTGCCGCTCGCGTACCAGCGCGACCTCCAGGAATCGGTCGAACCGCTGCTCGACGGGCTCGCGACGCTCCGCCTCTCGCTCGATGCGATGACCGGGATGGTCGAGGGGCTCGAGGTGTCGGAGGAGCGGATGCGCGCCGCCGCTTCCTCGGGGTTCTCGACGGCAACCGCGGTCTCGGACCTGCTCGTCGAGCGCGGTGTCGCATTCAGGGAGGCGCATCGGATCGTCGGCGCGGTCGTCCGGGGGCTGGAGGACGACGGCGTCGGGGCGCTGACGGAAGCGGGCGATACGGTCTGGCGCGAGGCGCTCACGACGTCGGCCGACACGTGCGCGCGGGGGCTCGCCGCGGACCCAGGGATCGGGCAGGCGCTCCGGGAGGGCGCGACCGTCGAAGCCTCTCTGGCCCGAGCCGACGTCGTCGGCGGGACGGCACCGGGTCGGGTCGTCGCCGCCCTCGACGAGGCGCGCGCGCGACTCGGCTAGCGGTCGTCGGGTCCCACGAGTAGGCGAGCGTTGCCTCCGGGGGTCCGGCTCACGCGCCCGGCGGTCGCGTCATGGCCTCGCAGGCATCATGTCGACACCGCGAAGCGTTCGGCGATGTTGATGCCTTCCCGGCCAGGCAACGAACCGCCGGGAGGACGCGGGAATCATGGCCTGGCACGCAACGGTCGGCACGCAACCCGGCACCGATGCGTGACGGGCCGTCAGCAGCACGCCCGCGTCAGCGGAGCGCGGACTCGAAGATCGCGAGGGCTTCGTCGACCTCGTCGGCGGTGACGTCGAGCGGCGGCAGGAAGCGGACGACCTCGTGAGCCGTTCCAGCGGTCAGCACGATGAGGCCGGCGTCCGCCGCCCGCCCGATCACGCCGTTCGCCAGGTCGCCGTCGGGTTCGCGGGTCGCGGGGTCGCGCGTCAGCTCGACGCCGATCATCAGTCCGCGGCCGCGGATCTCGCCGATCCGTGGATCGGCCGCGGCCAGCTCGCGCAGGCCGCCGACGAGCTGCCCGCCTCGCGCACGGGCGTTCCCGACGAGGTCCTCGTCAGCGATCGTGCCGAGCACCTCGACACCGGCCGCGCAGGCGACGGGGTTGCCGCCGAACGTGGAGCCGTGCGCTCCCCTGCCCCACTCCTCGTGGAGCGCGCGCGAGGCGACGATGGCCGCGAGCGGCAGCCCGTTCGCGATCGCCTTGCCGACCGCGACGACGTCCGGGACGATTCCCGCGTCCTCGAACGCCCACATCGTTCCGGTCCGGGCGAGGCCCGTCTGGACCTCGTCGACGACCAGCAGGATCCCGTGGTCGTCGCAGATCGCGCGTAATCCCCGCAGGAACGCGGCCGGCGCCGGGCGGAACCCGCCCTCGCCCTGGATCGGCTCGACGATCATTGCCGCCACCTCGGTCGGCGCGACCACCGACGACAGCCGCGCCCCGAGCGCGGCGAGCGCCTTCTCCGACGCCTCGGCCTCGCTCAGTCCGTCGGCATACGGCCGCGGAAAGGGGACGATCTCCACGCCCGGGACGAACGGCGCGTAGCCGACCCGGTAGTTGAGGTTCGAGCTGGTGACGCTCGCGGCGCCGAAGGTTCGGCCGTGGAAGGCGCCCTCGAAGGCGACGAAGCCGGGCCGGCCGGTCACCCGCCGCGCAAGCTTGAGCGCTCCTTCGACCGCTTCGGCGCCGGAGTTCACGAACATGACCGTGTCGAGGGGATCGGGAAACGTGCCCGCGAGCGCGGATGCGAGTCGCGAGACCGGCTCGATGTAGCCGAGACCGTTGGAGACATGGACGAGCCGGTCGACCTGTTCGTGGATCGCCCGCGTCACGCGCGGGTGCGCGTGGCCGAGTCCGGTGACGGCGATCCCGCACGCGAAATCCAGGTAGCTCCGCCCCGCGTCGTCCCACAGCCTGTGACCCTCGCCGCGGACCCACGTCCGCTCGAAATAGCGCCCGAGGACCGGCGACAGCGCGTCCGCGGGCCCGGACGGGTTGCCCGACGTGGGGGCGCCGGGCACGGCAGGCGGGGTGGCGATCTCGGTCGGGTTCATCGGCGCCTGGACCCCTTTTTGCATAGCAATTCGAGGGATGTATAGTAATCCGCCCATGCACGGAACGCTCGTCCGACCCGCACCGGCGGCGCCCGTCCACGCCTCGCGCCCGAATCGGATCGTGCCGGTCGCGGTCGTCGGCGCAACGGGTTACGCCGGCGGCGAGCTCGTCCGGATCCTCGCTCGCCATCCGTTCGTTCGCATCGTCGGCCTCGTCGGGCGCGGCGCGAGCGGTGAGCCTCTCGAGGGCCGCCAGCCGCACCTCGCCGGCGCGGGCCTCGCGATCGAGTCCGAGGTCCCGAGCGAAGCCGAGGCGGTGTTCATCGCCCTCCCGCACGGCGCGGCCGTCGAGACCGCCTCCGCGCTCGTCGACGCCGGCACGACCGTCGTCGACCTGGGCGCTGACTTCCGGCTCCACGATCCGGCCGACTATCCGACCTGGTACGGCTTCGATCACCCGCGCTCCGATCTGCTCGCCCGCGCGATCTATGGCCTGCCAGAGCTCCACCGCGCCGAGCTGTCGGAGCTCCCCGGCAGCGACGGGCCCGCCGTCATCGCCTCGCCGGGCTGCTACCCGACCGCCACGATCCTCGCCCTCGCGCCGCTCGCCCGCGCCGGGCTCATCGCCGACGTCGTCATCGACGCGAAAAGCGGCGTGTCGGGCGCCGGCCGCGACCCGAAGCCGGACCTCACGTTCAGCGAGGTCAACGAGAGCGTCAAGGCGTACGGCGTGGGCGGACACCGCCACGTCGCCGAGATGGAGCAGGAGCTCGACCTCGTCGGCGGCCGCGACCTGGGACCGCTCGAGTTCGTCCCCCACCTCGTCCCGATGACGCGCGGAATTCTCGCGACCTGCCACGTCCGGACGACCCGCACCGTCGAGCAGCCGGAGCTCGACGCGCTCTATGCCGACGCCTACGCGGGCGAGCCGTTCGTCCGTGTCGTTGACGCTCCGCCGGCCACCAAGCACGTGCTCGCGAGCAACGAGGCGCGCGTTCACATCCGGGCGCTGCCGCGGACGGGCCGCCTCATCGCGATCGGCGTCGTCGACAACCTCGTCAAGGGCGCAGCCGGCCAGGCGATCCAGGCATTCAACCTCGCCTTCGGCCTGCCCGAAACGTCAGGGCTCGACGGCCTTCCGGTGGCACCGTGATCAAGCAGGCAGTGAACGACGGCGTCCAGGCGGCCGAACCGGCCGGCGCGTCGGAGGGGCAGAGCGGCACGCGGTCGATCGAACCCGGGGCTCGAATGGTCCGGGCGCTGGCCAGCCCGCTGCCCGATGCGCTGCCCCCGGTCGAACGGCGCGCCGCGATCCCGGGCGGCTTTGCCGCGGCCGGCGCGAGCATCGGACTCAAGCGATCCGGACGCCCGGACATTGCCGTCATCGCCGTCGGCAGCGCCGACGCCCTTGCGGCCGGCGGGCGGCCGCGTCTCGATCGACCCGCGTCGGTCGCGGCGATGTTCACCCGCAACCTCGTGCCGGCAGCCCCAGTCCGGTTATCACGCGCACACCTGCTCGCCACGGCTCCGGCTGCCGCCGGCCGTCACGGCTGGACGCAGGCGCTCGTGGCGACGAGCGGGAGCGCGAACGCGGCGACGGGCGAAGCCGGCGACGCCGACCAGCGGGCCATTGCGGATGCGCTCGCCGAGCGACTCGGCACGAGCGCGGAGCTGACGCTCGCGATGTCGACGGGCGTCATCGGCACGCGCCTGCCGGTCGACCTCGTCCGCGACAGCCTGCCTGGCGTCCTGGGCTCGCTCGATGCGACCGATGACGGGTTCCTGGCCGCTGCGACGGCGCTCCGCACGACCGATTCGACGACGAAGGTCGCCACGACGACGGTCCAGCTCCCGGGCGCCGCGGGGGCGCCGGCCACGGTACGCGTCAGCGGGATGGCGAAGGGCGTCGGGATGATCCATCCCCGGCTTGCGACGATGCTCTCGATCATCGTCACGGACGCCGTCGCCGACCCCGCGACCCTCGAGTCGATCCTCCGGCCGGCGGCTGCACGGACCTGGAACCAGCTCTCCGTGGACGGCGACACGAGCACGAACGACACGGTGTTCCTCCTCGCCTCCGGTGCATCCGAGGCGTCGCTCGTCCTGCCCGGAAGCGCGGGCGCGGCCGTCCTCGGCGCTGCCGTCGAGGCCGTCGCGCGCGACCTCGCACGCCAGCAGGCGGCCGACGGCGAGGGCGCGACGACGCTCATCGACTGCCAGGTCTCGGGCGCCCGGAGCGACGCCGAGGCGCGGGCGGTCGCGCGTTCCGTCGTGTCGAGCAGCCTCGTGAAGGCAGCCGTCCACGGCCGCGACCCGAACTGGGGCCGCATCGCCGCCGCGGCCGGCAACGCGGCCCTGCCCGAGACGGAGCTCCTCGTCGCCGGCGGCATGAGCCGGGTCGAGGCCGAGTCGCGGGCCGGTCGCCCGGTCGCGCTCGCGCCGGATCGCCTTCGGATCGCGATCGCGGGACGGGTCGTGTTCGACGGACCGGCCGGCGGACCCGCCGACTTCGACCGGGACGCGGTCCGGGCCGCGCTCGACGGTCCTGACGCGCTCATCCGGCTCGATCTGGGACTGGGTGCGGGCATCGGTGAGGCGTGGGGCTGCGACCTGACGGAGCAGTACGTCCTCGAGAACTCCGAGTACACGACGTGACGCCATGAGCGAGGTGCTCGTCGTCAAGCTCGGCGGCACGACGATCGAGGAGCAGCAGGGGGTGCTCGCAGAGATCGCGCTCGTGGCCCGGAGCCGGCCGGTCGTCGTCGTCCACGGCGGCGGCCGGCGGCTGACCGACTGGCTGGACCGGCTCGGCGTGCCGACCCGCTTCGAGGCCGGCCGTCGCGTCACAGACGACGCCGCGATCGAGGTCGCGAGCGCGGTCCTCGGCGGGGTCGTCAACGGCGAGCTCGTCGCCGCGCTGCTGGGCCACGGTGCGAATGCCGTCGGGCTCACCGGGGTCGACGGCGGTTTCTTGCGCGGCGAACGGGTGCCGGGGCTTGGCCGGGTCGCGCGCGTGGTGGCGGTCAATCACGATCTGCTCGATGCCCTCCTCGTCGCCGGCCGCGTGCCGGTCGTTGCGCCGCTCGTTCGGGACGAGACGGGCGTCGTCTGCAACGTCAACGCGGATGAGGCTGCCGCCGGGCTCGCGGCAGACATCGGCGCGCGCCAGACCGTCCTCCTGACAGACGTGCCGGCCGTCCTCGACGCCACCCGCCGACCGATCCGGACGCTCGCGGCGGACGCCGCCCGGGAGCTCATCGCCGACGGCACGATCGCGGGCGGGATGATCCCGAAGGTCGAGGCCGCGCTCGAGGCGCTCGGCCGGTCGCCCGTGCCCGACGCGGAGGTCGTCATCGCGGACGGCCGCGCGCCCGACGCCCTCCTTCGGGCGCTCGGAGATCGAGCGTTCGGCACCCGCGTCACCGCCGGGACCGATCCGGTGAGCCGCGTCGGCGTCAGGACCAGGCCTGGGAGGGTCGCATGACGCCCGGCAGCCGGATGGTCCGCCAGCGCGCGATCCGCGAGATCGTGTCGCGTCATCCGATCGACAGCCAGGAACGGCTCGTCGAGGAGCTGGCAGCGCGCGGGATGCAGGCGACGCAGGCGACGATCAGCCGCGACATCGCGGAGCTCGGCCTCGTGAAGATCGTTCGCGGCGGCCGCCACGTCTGGGTCGCGCCGGAGGACATCGCCCCCTCGGCCCCCGTGGGGGATGACGGACGGCTCCGACGGATCCTCGCCGACACCCCGGTCACGGTCGGTCGAAGCGGGCTGATCGTCGTCCTCACCAGCACGCCCGGGACCGCAAGCGTCATCGCCCAGGCGATCGACGAATCCACGCTCACCGAACAGGAGGGAACCCTGGCTGGCGACAACACCCTCATCGTCCTCTTCGCGACCGAGCCGGCACTCGAGCAGTGGGTCGCGCGGTTCCGCGGGCTCCAGGGGCTCGGCGAACCGCCGTCCCCGACGCCGGCACGTGACGGAGCGCGGGCATGAACCGGATCGTCCTCGCCTACTCCGGCGGCCTCGACACGTCGGTCGCGGTCGCGTGGCTGCGTGAGACGTACGGCGCGGAGGTCGTGACGCTCAGCGCCGACGTCGGCGGCGGCTCGCTTCGGGCGGACGTCGCCGACCGTGCGGTGGCCTCCGGTGCGGCGAAGGCGTACGTGGTCGACGCCCGTGACGTGTTCGTCGCCGACTACGTCTGGCCGCACCTCCGGGCGAACGCGCTGTACCAGGGCGTCTACCCGCTCGCGACTGCGCTCGCACGACCGCTCATCGCCCGGCTGCTCGTCGACGTCGCGCGGCGCGAAGGTGCGGACGCCGTCGCGCACGGCTGCACCGGCAAGGGCAACGACCAGGTCCGCTTCGACGTCGCCGTCCACGCGCTGGCCCCCGACCTCGAGATCGTCGCCCCGATGCGGGTCGGGATGAGCATGACGCGCGACGAGGAGATCGACTACGCGGCGGCCCGCGGGATCCAGGTGCCGGTGACGAAGGCATCCCCGTACTCGATCGACGCGAACCTCTGGGGCCGCTCGGTCGAGACCGGCCCGCTCGAGGATCCCTGGGCCGCACCGCGGGAGGACGCCTACGCCTGGACGGTCGCTCCGTCGGCCGCACCGGCGCCGCAAGAGGTCGTGATCGGCTTCGAGTCCGGGATCCCGGTTGCGCTCGACGGAGAGCGGCTCGCGGCGGTCGCGCTGGTCGAGCGCGTGAACGAGCTCGCCGGCGCCCACGGCGTCGGCCGGATCGACCACGTCGAGGACCGGCTCGTGGGGATCAAGAGCCGCGAGGTCTACGAGGCGCCGGCAGCGACGGTCCTCCACGCCGCGCACCGCGGGCTCGAGAGCCTGACGCTCGGGCGGGACAGCCTGCGGTTCAACCGGCTCGTCGCGGACGAGCTCGGGCGGCTGACCTACGACGGCCTGTGGGATTCGGCGCTCGCGCGCGATCTCCGAACCTACGTGGCTGCGGCGCAGGGACCCGTGAGTGGCGAGGTCCGCGTCCGGCTCGACCACGGCCAGGCAATCGTCGTCGGGCGCCGGTCCGCGGCATCCCTCTACGACGCGGGGCTCGCGACGTACGACACCGGGGATCGGTTCGACCACGCGGCCGCGAACGGCTTCATCACGCTCTTCGGCCTGCCGCACGTGACCGAGACCGCCCGAACCGACGCGACCCGAACCGGGCCGGCGGAACCCGAGCTCCTCGGCCGGCTCGACGTTTCGGTCGCAGGCGCTCCCGAGCCCGTCGCAAGCGGAAGCGGGACGCGATGACGACGGTCGAAGCACGTCCTCACACGCCGCTCCCGCGGGTCGGGCCGAGTGGCGACGGCTCGTCGTCGTTGCTCGCCGGGCGCGACGTCCTGACGATCGGTGACATCGCGGGCGACGCGCTGCCGTTCGTCCTGCAGACGGCGGCGCGGTTCGCGGCGGCGCGTGGTCGAGGCGACCTCCGCGGCGTCCTCGCGGGTCGTTCGGTCGCCCTCCTGTTCGAGCGGCCCAGCCTTCGGACCCGCGTCTCGTTCGAGCTCGGCGTCCGTGAGCTCGGCGGCGAGCCCGTCGTCCTGTCCGGTCCCGAGATCGGGTTCGGCGGCCGCGAATCCCCGGCCGACGTCGCCCGGGGCCTCGAGTGCTATGTCGACGCGGTCGTCGCCCGGGTCGTCCGCCATTCGGTCCTCGAGGAGATGGCCGCGGCGACGAGCGTCCCCGTCATCAACGCGCTGACCGATCACGAGCATCCGTGCCAGGCGCTGGCCGACCTGCTCACGCTCCGTCAGCGCTTCGGCCGGCTCGCCGGCCTGCGCCTCGCCTGGGTCGGCGATCCGAACAACGTCTTTCGCTCGCTCGCGATCGCGGCCTCGCGGCTCGGTGTCGAGGTCCGGATCGCGCATCCACCCGGGCGCGCCCCGGATGCGGCGGTGGCGGGCGTCGTGCGGTCGACGACCGATCCGCGAGAGGCGGTCGCCGGTGCCGACGCGGTCTATACCGATGTCTGGGTCTCGATCGGCGACGAGGACGCCGACGAACGCCGACGCGCATTCGCCGGCTACACCGTCGATGCCGCCCTCATGCGCCACGCCGCCCCGCACGCGGTCGCCCTCCACTGCCTGCCGGCGCACCGAGGCGAGGAGATCAGCGCCGAAGTTCTCGACGGCCCCCGCTCGCTCGCCTGGGAGCAGGCGGCGAACCGCCTCCCGGTCCAGCAGGCTGTGCTCGCGGCGCTCCTCGCGCGATAGCCGGCCGTCGCGTCCACCTCGAAATCGGTCGGATGCTCGCGTCGCCAGCGTTAGCGCCCGCCTCGACACGATTTCTGCTCATACGCACGCCACGGAAGCAGTAGACGCAGTCGAGCCTCCGAGGGCGCCCGCCGGCCTCTGGCGGCGAGCACGACTCGTTCGCGGCGAGGGTGACACCCGGCCGATGTTGGGCATGCGCCTGTTCGCAGTGATCGCGGGGCGTGCATTTGAGCACTTTCGGTGGGCACCCGGCGCCAGCTGCGACGCTATACTCCCAGGGAGTATGGTCCAGCCAACCA
>DASSHA010000148.1:0-21488 GCA_035693145.1 Candidatus Limnocylindrales bacterium | reverse complement strand
CGAACCATCCACGAACTCGAACGTCAACACGAAGTTCGACGCTGTCTGGAGATGGAATCCCTGCGCTGTCTCGACAACCGTGCCAGTCACGACGCCGACCCCGGCGACCGTGCCGGCGAGGCCGGTGCAGTCGTCGACGATGTCCTCGGGCGGGCTCGTCACCGCGTCCGTGAAGCGGGTTGCGGTTGTGGCCGCGAATGCCGGAGCGACCAGCGCGACGGACAGCGCGACGGCGGCCACCACGGCCGATGCAGTGATGCGGGCGACTCGCGCGCCTGCTACGTGGCTCATCGACTGCCTCCTCCGGGCGCTGCCGCGCCGGGGCTGGAACAGCCGGTCTCGCCATTGGCCGGGCGCGATGCTGGCGACCGTTCCTGGTCGCGCCCCCCTCCGCACCAGTTCACGGGGCACGGTACGCGGAACCACGCCAGCGTGTCTACGCCGTCCTAAATCGACGCTCGCGGGTCGCCGATGGCGTCGACCTGGGCCGTATCATTGGCCGAGCCGACCACGGCTGACAGTTGCTCCGCTGCCCTGAGCGTTCCGACAGGCGCTCGGCACCTCCGACACCAGCGGTGTACGGCAGCCCGGTCGGCGGGAACTCAGGAGATTCGCAAGGTTCCTGAGCTGGCGCACCGTCGGGGTGTGGCGTAGTTGGTAACGCACGTGCTTTGGGAGCACGAGACCGCGGGTTCGAGTCCCGCCGCCCCGACCATCCAATCCGATGCTGCCTACCCGGCGTGTATGGCGAGGAGCGTCTCGACGCGCGCGACGAGGTCGTCAGGCGTGAACGGCTTCTCGAGGAAGCCGTCGCGGGCCGGATCGCCGAGGACGATCGTGGCCTCGCTGTAGCCCGAGACGAAGAGGACGCGGATCGACGGACGGACGGATCGGACCCGCTCGGCGAGATGCGGTCCGGACATCCCTGGCATGACGACGTCGGTCACGAGCAGCTCGACGTCGCCTTCGTGGCGTTCCGCGGCGAGCAAGCCCGCCGCACCGTTCGGGGCCTCGATGACGACGTGGCCGCGTCCGGAGATGACACTCGACATGAGCCGCAGGACGGCAGGGTCGTCGTCGACGACGAGAACGGTCGCGCGGCGCGCGACCGGCGGTCTGCCGACGCGCTCCGGCGGCTCCTCGGCAACGACTCCGTCGGCCGCGGGCAGGTAGATCCGGAACGTCGTCCCGACGCTACGCTCGGAGTAGACCGAGACGTGCCCGCCTGACTGGCGGACGATCCCGTAGACCGTGGCGAGCCCCAGGCCGGTCCCTGATCCCACGGGCTTCGTCGTGAAGAACGGCTCGAACAGGTGCTCGCGCGCCTCGTCGGTCAGCCCGACGCCCTCGTCGGACACGGCGATCACCCCGTACGTGCCGGCGCCGACCCCGGGGTGCGACCGGGCATACGGCTCGTCGAGCTCGACGCGCGCCGTCTCGACGAGGAGCGTTCCGCCCTCGGGCATGGCGTCGCGTCCGTTGATGGCGAGGTTGAGGACGACCTGCTCGAGCTGGCTCCGATCCACGCGGACGGCACCGGCGTCCGGGTCGAGTCCGACGACGAGCGAGACGCCACCGCCGAGCAGTCGGTCCAGCATGCCGCGGAAGTCCTCGACGACCTCGTTGAGCGAGACGACGGTGGGTCGGAGGGCCTGTCGTCGCGAGAACGCGAGGAGCTGGCGCGTGAGCGCCGTGGCGCGGTCGGCGGCGTGCTGGATCTGGCTCGCGTCGTCGTGGCGAGGATCGGCGGTGTCGGTCGCCTCGATGAGCAGCTCGCTGTAACCGAGGATCGCCGTGAGCAGGTTGTTGAAGTCGTGCGCCAGGCCGCCCGCGAGCCGCCCGATCGCCTCCATCTTCTGGCTCTGCCGGAGCTGACTCTCGAGCCGCACCTCGTGGCTCACGTCACGCAGGATCTGGGCGACGCCGATGAGGCGCTCGCCGTCGCGGATCGGCGCGACGCTCAGGGCGACGTCGAGGACGCGCCCGTCCCGCGTCCGGCGTCGCGTTCGATGATCGTAGACACGTTCCTCGCGGACGACGCGCTCCGCGAGCTCGCGCGGCTCGTCCTCGAGGTCCGGCGGCACGACACGTTCGATCGGCCGCCCGACGACCTCATCCGCCCGCCAGCCGAACAGCCGCTCGGCGCCGGCGCTCCAGCCGGTGATCGAACCGGCGAGCGTCGTCGTGAGGTACGCGAGATCGGCGTGGGCGAGGATCATCGACAGCCGTTCCGCATCGCGGCGGGCCTGCTTCACGGCGCTCACGTCGCGGACGACGAGGAGGGCGGCCGGCCGACGGTCCCAGCGAACGGCATGCACGACGAGCTCGATCTCGATCGGCGGCTCGCCCGTCCGTTCCAGTTGCCAGTCGCCCGCCTCGCCGCGGTCGCCGGGGAGGAGCCCGGCGATCGTCGCCCGCAGCCGCTCGCGTTCATGCTCCGGCCACAGGGCGAGGATGTCGCTGCCGACGACCGGCCCCCGCTCGCCGCCGAGCATTCCGAGCGCGGCGTCGTTCGCGTCGAGGACGTCGAGGCGCTCGCGATCGACGACGAGGATCGGCTGCGGGTGCTCGCGGAACAGGACGTCGAGGAGCGGCGAATCGCCGTCGCCGATGTCCTGGGCCGGGGCAGTGCGTCGATCCACGTCCCGAGTCTGGCGCCCTTCGGCGCTCCTCGGAACCGCCGAGCGGCCCATTGAAACGGACCTGCAACCGTCGGGAGGCCCGCCCCCGCCGGCCGGCTGCGCAGACGACGACTCGCGCGCGCTACCGTTCGCCGCGATGACGCAGACGCGGCGGCCGCTCCGCGTGGGCATTCAGCTGCCCGAGGTGGAGTACGAGGTCCGCTGGACCGAACTGGCGGCGATGGCTCGGCTGGCCGAGGAGGCCGGCTTCGATTCGCTCTGGATCGGCGACCATCTGCTGTATCGGGACCTCGGACCCGGACGTGACGAGACCCGCGGGCCATGGGAGGCGTGGACGACACTCGCCGCGTTGGCGGCCGTCACGAGCCGGGTCCGGATCGGCCCGCTCGTCGCCTGCACGGCCTTCCACAACCCGGCGATGCTGGCGAAGATGGCGGCGACCGTCGACGAGGTCAGCGGCGGGCGGCTCGTCCTGGGGCTGGGCGCCGGGTGGAACGAAACCGAGTTCCGGGCCTTCGGCTTCCCCTTCGACCACCGGATCGCACGCTTCGAGGAGGCCTTCACGATCATCCGGACCCTGCTGCGGGAGGGTTCCATCGACTTCGACGGGACCTACTATCAGGCGCGCGATTGCGAGCTCGTGCCGAGACCGCGACCCGGCGGATCGCCACTCATGATCGGCTCGATCGGGCCGCGGATGCTCGCGGCGACCCTCCCGTACGTCGACGCCTGGAACGTGTGGTTCGCGGACACGGGCAACTCGCCCGCGGGCGCAGCGCGGCTGAACGCGCTCGTCGACGAGGCCTGCGCCGGCGCGGGACGCGACCCCATCGACGTCGAACGAACGGTCGCCGTGCTCGTCAGGCTGGCCGGCGGCACGGGCCGCCAGCAGGGCGACTACGCGGCCGCCTCGCCGGCGGCGCTCGCGGGCACGAGCGCCGAGATCGCCGACGGCCTCCGTGGGTATGCAAAGGTCGGCATTCACGAGGTCCAGCTCGTCCTCGACCCGATCACGGAGGCCTCGATCGGGGAGCTGGCCCCGGTCCTCGAGCTCCTCGACACGCCCGGCGGCTGACCGGCGGCCGTTGGTCCCGCGCCCGATTCGACATTCGTACCGAGGGGCGGTGCGGTGCAATGGAGTGCGAATACCGGGTGGTAGCATCCCGCGGATGCCCGTTCAGGTCGACCACGGGGGCCGTGCCGTGCGGATTTCGAATCATCGTCGCGCGCGCCTGCGGGCGGTTTCGGCGGCCCTTGCGGCGGCCCTCGCGATCGGCGCCTGCTCGGGCGCAGCGCCATCGGCGCCGCCGTCCCGAGCGCCGGCCGCGACGCCGGCCCCGACGCTCGATCCGCACCTCGCCGAGCCCGCATCCGTCGACGTCGTGTTCTCGAAGCTCTCGGCAGCGGGTCTTCGGATCGTCGGGAACAACGCTGACCGGGGCAGTGAACCTGTTGCCCGGATCAACGCCACGTACGCGGGCTGGCCACTCATCCTGAGCCAGTACTCGTCCGCCGCAGCCGCCCGGAAGGCGACCGGGCTGGCGGGGATGGCTGCCGTGCCATCGGCGACGCCGGTCGCCTCTCCGGCCTCACCGAAGCCGACGAAGCCGACGAAGTCCCCGAAGCCCACGAAGGCACCGAAACCCAACCCGTCCCCGAAGCCGACGCCCTCGCCGAAGCCCGGTCCCGACCAGGCGCCGTTCACGTTCGAGGGCATGAACATCGTCGTGGAGTTCGGACCGTACCTCGTCCGCGCGGACGAGCCGGCACCGGACCAGCGCTTCGTCGACGCGGCCGCCGCCCTCGCGCACGCACTCGACGAGCTGCTCGGGCCGCTCGTCGTGCGGGCGGTCGTCCCGATCGCGCTGACGCCGTAACCCCGTCGCCCAGGAGTCGCCCCCGACGACCGCCTGGGCGCAGCCACCGGAGGAGCCATGGAGACCCGGCCGCGCAGCCATCCGCCCAACCACGCGCCCCGAACGCTCGGTGGGCGGCCCGCCGGCAGCCGGCCGCCAGACGACGTCTCGGATCTCGACAAGCGGATCATCGAGCATCTCCAGCAGGACGGCCGGCGCCCGTTCACCCAGATCGCGGCCGATCTCGGCGTCTCGGAGGCGGCCGTTCGTGCACGGACCAACCGGCTCGTCGAGCGCGGCGTCCTCCAGATCGTCGGGGTAACAGATCCGCTGCGCCTGGGCTTCGGCCAGATGGCGATGATCGGGATCCGCTGCGAGGCCGCGAAGCTCATGGCGGTCGCCGAGGCGATCTCCGCGTTTCCCGAGGTCGACTACGTGGTCGTGACCGCCGGCTCCTATGACATCCTCATCGAGACCGTCTGCGAGGACAACGAGGCGCTCCTCCGGTTCCTGACCCGGAAGCTTCGAGCGATCGACGGCGTTCGCGAGACCGAGACGTTCGTGTACCTGCGGATGATCAAGCAGACGTACCAATGGGGGACGCGCTGAGGCGTCGCCGAGCGACCCGAACGCCGAGCTGAACGACGGTGCGGCGACGCACCCCGCTGCCGCGCTCGATCGTTGGATCACACGGAGAGCGGCGGAGCTGTCGGTAAGATGGGTCGCCGGCGGCTCGGGCCGTCGGCCGTGCGAGGCACGCCGACCCGATGGGCGGCCATCCTCGCAGCTCGGAGGCTGCGGACGTGCCGGTCGAACCGGTCCTGACGCTGATCGTGCTCGCCGTCGTGGCGAACCTCGCGCTCATGGCCTTCATCGCCTGGCCCGGGATGGTTCGCCGCCGGCGCTCCGATCCGGCCGATTCGCACCCCGGCGTCACCGAGCGAGGAATCCTCGACAGCTCGCTGTCGGCCCTCCAGGATGCCGGCGTCCTCGAGGACGGCGTGCCGCGGCAGACGTACGACCGGGTCGTGAGGATCGTGTCGTGGGTGTTCATCCTCGGCACGGCGGCGATCGTCGGAGCGACCGGGCTGTGGCCCGACACGCAGCCGGCGATCCTCGTCCTGCTCGGCCTGGCCGGTCTCGTCGTCCTGCTCGTCCACGATCTGCTCCCGTCGGACGCGCTCGGCTCGGCGAAGTTCGTCGTCGAGGGCAGCGTCGCGATCACGTTCGCGACGCTCCTCGTGCTGCTGACCGGGCAGACGGGCAGCCCGTACTTCTTCGTCTTCCCGCTCATCGTCGCGGGCGCCGCGCTCGTCGTCTCGCCGGCCGTGACGATTGCGCTGGCGGGCATCGCCAGCGTCGGCTACGTCGCGGCCGTCATCATCCCGACCGGGAGACCGGCCACGCTGCCACCGGAGCCCGTCGTCGTCGGCCTCAATCTGACGGCGCTCCTGCTGCTCGCCTATGTCGCCATGGTCGTGGCGCGGGAGCAGCGGCGCTCGCGCGACGCGGCGATCCGCCTGTCGACGATCGATCCCCTGACCGGCCTCTTCAACCGCACGTTCTTCTTCGCCGCGGTCGATCGCGAGATCGCCCGGAGCCTCCGCTCCGGTCGAGGCTTCTGCCTGCTGATGATGGATCTCGACGAGCTGAAGGCCGTGAACGACCGCCACGGCCACTTCCACGGCGACCGGTTGCTTCGGGCCGTGGGGGACGTCGTCCGAATGGGTGTCCGGCGGATCGACACCCCGGCACGCTACGGAGGCGACGAATTCGTCGTCCTCTGCCCGGAGACCGACCCGACGGGCGCGTTCGTCCTCGCCGAGAAGATCCGCCAGGGCGTCCGCGAGCTCGACCTCGATTCGCAGGGCACACGGATCGACGCGTCGGTCTCGCTCGGCGTGGTGAGCTTCCCCGACGACGGCCGTACCTCGGACGACCTGCTCATCGCTGCCGATCAGGCGATGTACGCCTCGAAGCGACTCGGCAAGGACCGCGTGAGCACGACGGCGAACCCGTCGCTGCAGATCGTGAGGGATGCCGACCGCGTCGCGGCGGGGGGTGGGCGGCACGGCGGGAGCGGCGCGAAGTCGGTGTAGCATCGGCCGCGTGAGCGGCTTCTCCACGCGTGCGATCCGTGCCGCGGCACGCCTTCCCGACGTCGACCAACGGCCGACGGCCGTCCCGATCTACCAGACCGCCACGTTCTCGGCGCCCGACAGCGACGAGCTCGCGGACGTCCTCTCCGACCGGATTCCGGGCTACGCGTACAGTCGAATCGGCAATCCCACGAGCGCGGCGCTGGCCGCGGCCGTCGCCGACCTCGAGAGCGCGGAGGCTGGCTTCGCGTTCGCGTCCGGGATGGCCGCGATCCACGCGGCGCTGCTGTCGCTCGTCGCCTCCGGCGATCGGATCGTCGCCACGCGGACCGGCTACGGGACGACTCGTTCCCTGCTCAGCGGAACGTTCGGCCGGCTCGGCGTCGAGATCGCGTTCGTCGACGTCACGGACCTGGCGGCCGTCGAGGCCGCGCTCGCCGAACGGCCGACGAAGATCCTCTACGCGGAGACGATCTCGAACCCGACGATCGTCGTCGCCGATCACCGGGCGCTCGCCACGCTCGCCCATCGGTATGGCGCGGCCTACGTCGTTGACAACACGTTCGCCTCGCCGTACGTCTGCCGCCCGATCGAGCACGGCGCGGACCTCGTGGCCGAATCCGTGACGAAGTTCCTGGCCGGTCACTCGGACGCGATCATCGGCGCGGTCGTCGGTGGGCGAGAGGCGATCGACCGCGTCCGCTCGGTCCAGACGGACACCGGTGCGACCGCCTCGCCGCTGAGCTCGTTCCTCGCGCTGCGTGGGATCGCGACGCTCGCCGTCCGGCTCGAGCGCCAATCGGCGACCGCGGCCCAGCTCGCCGGCTGGCTCGAGGGCCGCGCGGGCGTCGACCGGGTCAGCCACCCGTCGTTGCGGTCGCACCCGCAACACGACGTCGCCGCGCGCCAGCTCGACACCGGCGGCGCGATGCTCGCAGTCGAGCTCAGCGGCGGGCGCGCGGCCGGTCGCGCCTTCATCGACGCGCTCACGATCCCGGAGCTCACGGCCTCGCTCGGGAGCGTCCACACGATGGTCACGCATCCCGCCTCGACGACCCACCGGCAGCTCGGCCCCGAGGCGCTCGGGGAGGCCGGGATTGCGCCGGGCCTCCTGCGGGTCTCGGTCGGGCTCGAGGACGTCGACGATCTCATCGCCGATTTCGAGGGTGGTCTCGTTGCCGCACGCGCGACCGGCGAGTCGGGCGACCGGACGAGCCGGCCAGGCCCGGTCCCGGTGGCGACGCCGGCCGGGTAGGGGCAGGCGATCGCCACCTTCGCGGCCGAGCGAGGCGCGGTCGTTCGGCGACCCCAGGCTCCCGTCCTCGCCAGGTTCGGCGGCCGCATCTGGGACCTGCTGACCTCGGTCAACGTCGCGGTCGCGCAGATCCTCGTCCTCGCGCTCATGGCCGTCGTCGGGATGACGATCCGGCAGCTGCCGTCGTTCGCGCTCCAGTCGGCGAGCGACTACGCGATCGAGATGGGCAAGCTGCACGACCGTTACGACCCGCTCCTCGGCACCGCCGTCGTCGACGTGCTCGAGCGGCTGAACGTCTTCAACGTCTTCTCCTCGTGGTGGTTCAGCCTCGCGCTCGTCGTGCTCCTGGTCTCGATCATCGCCTGCACGATCGACCGGACGCCGCGCCTCTGGCGCGACGTCAGCGACGTCCGGGTCGTCCAGCCCGACGCGTACTTCGACCCGCGCCTGCCGAACCGCGCGCTGACGGACGGCGTCCCGCTGGCCGAGGTTCGGTCGGCCTTCAGGCGGGCGCATTTCCGGCTCCGGGAAGTCGACGTCGAGGGCGTCGCATACCTCTACGGCGACCGGAACCAGTACACGAGGTTGGCGACGCTCCTGACGCACCTCGGGCTCGTCCTCTTCCTCGTCGCCGCAGCGGTGACGACGAAGCTCGGCTTCGAACGAGGCCTGGCCGTCGCGATCGGCGACACCCAGACCGTCCAGGCGATCGGCACGCCGGACCTCCTCGTCGTCAAGAACTACGACTTCGAGGCACCCGGGCTCGACAGCGGCCAGGCGTCGGACTTCACGACCGACCTCGGCGTCTTCCAGAACGGTCACGAGATCGCGCGCAAGACCGTCCGGGTGAACGACCCGCTGTCGGTCGCGGGCTTCACGTTTCACCAGAACGGGTTCGGTCCGGCGCCCGACCTGCTCGTCGCCGATGGGGCGGGCCGCCCGCTCTGGTCGGGGCCGGTGCCGCTGACCGAGACCGTCGGCGACATCCCCGTCGGCTCGCTGACCGTGCCGGGGCGATCGGCCGGCCTCCAGCTCTTTTTGGATCGCGCCGCATCCGGGTCCGCGGAGCTCATCGTCCTGCCGTACGTGGCGGCACCGGGCGCCGACCCGAACGCCCCGGACGGCGGCGTCGCGAGCGGGGTGCCGGTGGGCCTCGGGGTCGGCCAGTCGGCGGCGATCCCGGGCCTCGACTTCAGCGTGACGCTGCGCCAGGTCTCGGGGTACACGGTCCTCATCGCGAAGCAGGACCCCGGGCAGGGGCTCGTCTGGCTCGCGTTCGGGTCCCTGCTCGCCGGGCTGCTGATCACGTTCTACCTGCCCCGGAGGCGGATCTGGGCCCGGCTCTCGACGGACGGACGCCTCGCGCTCGTCGCCCGTGCCGACCGGTACGTCGACCTCGAGCGCGAGTTCGGCGGCGTGCTCGACGACCTCGTCGCCGCCCGGCAACGGGGGAGCGCCTCGCCAGTCGCGTCGACCTGAGGGCGCCCGGTGACGACCGTCGCCGAGCTGCGTGATGTCGTCTTTCCGGCCGCGATCGAGGTCATCGACGCGCCGGGGCGGGCCGCAGGACGAGCCCACGTCGTCGGCTGGGTTCGCGTCATGCGGGCCCGCGTTCCGGCCTTCGATGCGCTCGAGCCAAACGATCTCGTCGTCGTTCCCGCCGCGGCCCTCGCGGTCGTGGCGCCGGACGAGACGACCGCAGGGGCCCTGGTCGACGCGCTCGGGGCGGCCGACGTCGCGGGCGTCGTGCTCGTCGGCGAGCCGCCGCCGGACGCGTTCGCGGCTCGGGTCGCACGCGCCGGAATCGCGGCCTACCTGCTCGCACGTGGCGATCCCGGCACGCTCGAGCGAAGCGCGATCGGGTTCCTCGTCAACCGGGATGCCGAGCTCGAACGGCTGGCCGGCGGCCTCGAGCGACGGCTCGAGGCACTCGCGCTCGGCGAGCGCGGCCTCGACGCGCTCGTCTCCGAGGTCGCGACGACCCTCGGCCGGGCAGCCGCCCTCGAGGATCGGCTCGGACGCGCGGTCTCGGTCCAGGCACCGGCGGGGGTCGACCCGTCGACCGCCGCCCGCTACGTCGCCGGCACGGGCGGCGGATCGTGGCGAGTCTCCCTCCCGGCGCGAAGCGGGGCGACCGGCGGGGGTGCGCTGGTCGTCCTCGGCGATGCGCCGGCGACTGAGCTCGAGCGGCTGGCGACCCAGCGGATCGCACCGCTCCTCGCGCTCGCGCTCGCGCGTGACGACGCCGTCCGGACGGCACGCGACTCCGCTCGGCGCGGCGAGGCGCTCCCGGCTGCGGGGCCGCCATGGGTCCTCGTCGTTGCGCGCCAGGCGAACTGGGAGGCGGCCGGCGGCGAGGCGGGCGCCGCTCGGGCCGAGGACGCCGGGCGGACCGCGGAGCTGCTTCGGCGGGACGTCCGGCTCCTGGCACCCGCTCGACGGCTCGCCCTGCGCGGCGACGCGACGAGCCTCGAGCTGCGCGTCGTCCTCGCCGGCGACGAGGACGACCCTCACGCGGAGGGACTGACTGCTCGGCTCGCCGCTCTCGTGGGCCGGCCGGTCGCACGGTCGAGGCCGTTCGAGCGACCCGGCGACAGGGCCGTCGCCGAGGCCGAGGCGCGGGCGACGCTCGAGACCTGGGAGCAGCTCGCGACCGCCGGCGCCGGCGAGCCCCTCGTCCTCCGTGCCGAGCGCCTGGCCGCGTACCGTCTTCTCGTCGGCGTGCACAACCTGCCCGGCGGCCGCCGTGACGCCGAGGCACTCCTAGCGCCGCTGCTCGTCGGCCGCCCGCCGGCCGTACGGGAGCGCCTCGCGACGCTGCGCGCGGTCCTCGGCCGCGGCGCCGGGGCGGAAGCCGCGGCAGCCCTCGGCATCCATCGCAACACGCTGGCCTACCGGGTCCGCCGGATCGAGACGATGACGGGCTGGCGGCTCGGGGATCCGGATATCCGCCTGCCGCTCATGATCGCGCTCGAACTTGTGCACAATGACCAATGATGAGCGATACCGTCGGGGGGTCGCCGGTGCCAACCCGGGTCGGTGGGCCGGTTATCCTTCGACGCTGAGACGGACGCGCCCCGAATTGTTCGGCGTGCACAAACCAGAGGACGCGCTTCGGCGCGGGGAGGCAGGATCGGTGGTCATCGCGCAGGAGGCCGTCGACGGCAGCGACAAGATCGAAGCCGCTCGGGCGAGCGGGATCCGGTTCATCCAGCTCCAGTTCACGGACATCATCGGCTCGGTCAAGGCCGTGACCATCCCGATCCACCAGCTGGAGAGCTCGGTTCGCCACGGGACGTGGTTCGACGGCAGCTCGATCGAGGGCTTCACCCGGATCGCCGAGTCCGACCAGTACCTGATGCCGGACATGAACACGTTCGCCGAGATCCCGTGGCAGAAGGGATCGGGCGACCGCGGGACGGCGCGCGTGATCTGCGACGTCTTCACCCCGCGCGGTGAGCCGTTCGTCGGCGACCCGCGCCATGTCCTGCGCCGTCAGGTCGAGCGAGCCCAGAAGCTGGGCTACGTCGTGAACACGGGCCCCGAGCTCGAGTTCTTCCTCTTCCGCCGCGACGATGGCGGCAAGATCGCCCCGTTGCCGCACGACCAGGCCGGGTACTTCGACTTCTCGACGGACCTCGCGCAGGAAGTCCGACAGGACATGGTCGACGCGCTCGAGGCGTTCGGCATCCGCGTCGAGGCAGCGCATCACGAGGTCGCCGAAGGCCAGCACGAGATCGACTTCGAGTACGCCGACGCCCTGCGAACGGCGGACAACGCGATCACCTTCAAGTTCGCGCTCAAGGCGGTCGCGCAGCAGCACGGCCTGTACGCGACCTTCATGCCGAAGCCGATCCACGGGATCAACGGCTCCGGGATGCACACCCACCAGAGCCTCTGGTCGATCGACGACGAGCGCAACGCGTTCGCCGATCCCGACAACAAGTACGGGCTGTCCGATCTCGCTCGGGCATACACCGCCGGCATCCTCGCCCATGCGCGCGGCATGATCGCCGTCCTCGCGCCGCTCGTGAACAGCTACAAGCGGCTGGTCCCGGGCTACGAGGCGCCGACGTACCTGACCTGGGGCCGAACGAACCGCTCGGCCCTCGTCCGCGTCCCCATGGTCAGCCCGGGCAAGTCGATCGAGGGCACCCGCGTCGAGGTCCGCTGCCCCGATCCGTCCTCGAACACCTACCTCGCGTTCGCGGCGATGATCGCGGCCGGTCTCGACGGTGTCGAGAAGGGCCTCCCGCTCGCCGATCCCGTCGAGGAGAGCCTGTTCGAGATGGACGCGGCGACGATCGCCTCGAAGGGGATCAAGGAGCTTCCGGGCACCCTCGGCGAGGCGCTCGACGAGCTCCGGCGTGACGAGGTCATCTGCGAGGCGCTGGGCGACCATGTCCTCGAGCACTTCCTCGAGGCGAAGCGCGCCGAGTGGGACGAGTACCGCACCCAGGTCTCGGAATGGGAGGTCGGCCGCTACCTGGAGCAGTTCTAGCGGCGGTCCAGTGGGGGAGAGGAGGGCCGGGCGGCGTTGCCGCCCGGCCCTCCCGCGCTTCGGCCGCGGCGCGGCAGCCACCTTCGGGCGGGGCGGGCTCTGCCGTGGCTCGGCTGTTGGTCTGCCGTGGCTCCGCCGTGGGTCCGCCGGGTCGTTTCTCTACCGGATATCGTCCCGGACGATCACTCGCGGCGACCTTCGGTCCGAGCCTGCTTCGTCGAGTCCGAAGTAGCCCGAACCGGCTAACGAATCCGGTCCTCGGCGGCCGCGGACGCCCGAACTCGCCCCGCTGATCGTCACCGGGGAGCATTCGGCACATTCCGCCGTCCGCTCCGGTCCGGGAGACTCGGCACCCGGGGTCGCGGCGACCGCGACGGGTGTCTGGCACGATTGCCGGGCGTGACCGATCAGCCTGCTGCCGCGCCGGCGGCGCCTGCCCCCGCCGCCGACCACCGGCCCGCGGCCGCCGCTTCGGACGACGTCCGGCCGAATCGAACGCTCGGCCTGCTCGTCGTCGCCCACGCGGTCAACCACGCCCAGGGCGTGATCCTGCCGCTCCTGTTCGTCGCGGTCATCGACGAGTTCGGCGTCACTCCGGCGACCATCGCGTTCCTCGCGGCGGCTGGCGGCGCCGCGGCCGGCGGCATCCAGCTCACGTTCGGGCTCGCGACCAGGCTCATGCCGCGTCGCGCCATCCTCGCGATCGGGGGCGTGCTGTTCGGCGGCGGGTTCGCAGCCCAGGCCTTCGCCCATGGGTTCGGTGCCTTCAGCGTCCTCAACATCGTGTCGCGGATGGGTGGCGCGCCACAGCACGCGATCGGTAACGGGCTACTTGCCGAGCAGTTCCCGCGAGAGCGCCGTGGCTTCGCGATCAGCGCCCACATCTCCGGCGGGAACGTCGGCACCCTCGTCGTGGCGCTCGTCGGCGCCTGGATGCTCGCGGCGCTGGGCTGGCGGACGACGGTCATCGTCCTTGGCGTCCCGGCCGTCGTCCTCGCGCTCGCCGTCCTCGTGCTCGTCCGCGAGTCGGGCAGCGATCGCGCGGCTGCAGTCGCTCATGGCAACGTCCGCGCGGCGTACCGGCGCATTCTCCGGACGCCGGACCTGCTGTGGATCTTCCTGACCTCCGTCCTGGGCGGTGGCGGTCGCGGCCTCGGCGTGGTGAACCTGTTCGTCCTGCTGTACGTCGGCCACGTCCTGCGCTTCGACGAGGGGACGACGAACCTCATGTACGCCGCGCTCGTCGTCCTGTCCGTGCCTGCCCCGCTCGTCGCGGGCTGGCTCTCGGACCGGTTCGGACGCCGACCGCTCATCGTCAGCGTCTACGTCGGCGGGGCCATCGGGTTCCTCGTCTTCATCGCGGCCGGCTCGAACCTGCTGGGGCTGTGGCTCGGGATCGCGATCATGGGCGTCTTCAGCTTCGCCGAGAGCCCCCAGCTCCAGGCGCTCATGGCCGATCTCTCGCCGCCGGAGATTCGGGACGTCGCCTTCGCGACGTACTTCACCCTCGCGTTCGGCGTCGGCTCGCTGTGGACGGCGCTCTACGGCGCGATCATCGACGTCGCCGGCGAATCGGCGGGCCTGCCGATCGCGTTCGTCCTCATGTCCGCCTCGTTCATCGCGGCCGCGCTGACGATGATCCCCGTTCGCGAGCCACCGTCCCGCGGCCCGGAGGCGATCGAGTCGGTCGAGGCGATCGCCTGACCGCCGTGCTCAGCTCTCGGCGCCCGCGACCGGGCGTGCCCGCCTGGATCGTCGCGTCGCAACGCGCTCCGCGGCGGCGCTGGCGGCGGCCCCCGATTCGAGTCCGCCGACGGCCGCTTCGCCACGCCCGCGGCGAGGCCCACGTGCCCACCGGTTGATCGGCGCCTCCACGAAGCGGTAGCTCGCGATCGCGGCGAGGAGCCCGAGCGTCCCGGTCGTCAGAAAGCCGATGGCCCAGCCGACGATCGAATTCGGGACCGCGAAGCCATGGGTCCGGATGACCTCCTGGATCGGCCAGTGCCAGAGGTAGAGCCCGTACGAGACGGCGCCGAGCCCGACGAGGGCACGCGAGCCGCCGAGCAGCCGGGCGAGTCGGGAGGTTCGGGGCCGAAGCACGAGCGGCGCGAGGAGTGCGGCGGCGGCGAGCGTCGCTCCGGTCGCCGAATCCCAGGGCGTGATGTGGCGCGCCTCGAACAGCAGGCCGGCCGAGAAGGCGAGCGCGGCGATCGCGAGCCACGGCCCGTCCCGCCGGACGAGCCGCGCGATCGACAGGCGGGGACCGCGCGGGAGGCCTCGAAGCCGTCGCCGCAGCGCCGACCGGCAGACGGTCACGACGGCGAGCGCCATTCCGGCCGCGAACGGACCGAACGATCCGGCGACCGTGAAGCCGGCCATCCCGGGATCCTGTCCCGCGGCTGCGGCCAGCGGTCGGAGTACGAGCGAGCTGATCCCCGTTGCGGCGAGCGCCAGCAGCCCGACGATCGCCAGATGGGCGACCGGTCCGCCGCGACGCACGAGCAGGCGTGCCACCACCCAGGCCAAAACCGGCAACGCGATGTAGAAGCCGGCCTCGATCGAGAGCGACCAGGCCGTTCCGAGGATGTGGTAGACGGTGTCGGCGTCGAAGACCTGGAGCAGGAGCCCGTAGCGGACGACGCCGTCGGCCGACCACAGCTCGCCGGGCTTCACGAGGCTGCCGAACGCGATCAGGGCGAGCCAGTACGCCGGCAGGATGCGCGTCGCTCGTCGCCACAGGAACGCGCCTGCTCCGGGTCGCGGCGTGCCGCGGGCGATCGCCGCCGCGAACGGCCGGTAGAGCAGGAAGCCCGACAGCACGAAGAAGACCGGCACCGCCCACTGGAGCGAGTACGCGAACGTGCCGAGCGGTGAATCCCAGCCCGGCCGATTGGCGAGGTCCTTGTAGGCGTGGAAGGCGACGACCGCCAGTGCGGCGAGGCCGCGGACCGCGTCGAGCGCCGGAAAGCGCTCCATCGGCGCGGCGCCCTCCGGCGACGCCGCCCGGCCCACCGCCCGCGCGGCGCGCGGAGTGGCCTGGGCGGCCGCTCCCGAGGGGAGCGGCCGCCCGCGAGGAGGGAGGGGCACCACGAAACGATCGTGGTCGGCTGCCCACGGGCGCGCGGCCCGGACGGATCGTCGTCTTGCAGGACGCTTGCGAGTCGCGATCAGGGCGACGATCGGGGACCGAGCCGATCCGGGCTGGCCGACCCGTTTGCTATGATCCGACGGCCCTGCGAACGGGCACCTCGGTCGGGGCGTGGCGCAGCTTGGTAGCGCGCATCGTTCGGGACGATGAGGTCGGAGGTTCAAATCCTCTCGCCCCGACCACAACCACCAGATGCGCCCTCGAGCGCCGGGCATGATGCCGCGCCGAGCGATGAGGTGCCCACAGATGGCGACCCCGGCCGGCACGCCCGAGTACGAGCGGATCCTCAGCGACAACCGGCGCATTGCGGCGCGCTTCGAACGGTCGGATCTCCCCGCGTCGCCGCGTCGAAAGCTCGCGATCCTCGCCTGCATGGACGCGCGCGTGCGCGTCGAGGATATGCTCGGACTGGAGCGAGGCGATGCCCACGTCCTGCGCAACGCCGGCGGTCTCGCCAGCGATGACGCCATCCGCTCGCTCGTCGTGAGCCAGCACCTCCTCGGAACCGAGGAGGTGCTCGTCATCGGGCACACGGGTTGCGGCATGCTCGCCTTTCGCGACGAGGACGTCCGCCGCGACCTCGCTCAGCGCACCGGCAGCGATCTCGACCTGCCGCTCGGAGCGTTCGCGGATCTCGACGCCAGCGTCAGATCGCAGGTCGACCGGATCACGAGCCATCCCTGGATCCGTGACGTCCCGGTCCACGGTCTCGTCTACGAGACGGACACGGGGCGCCTGCGCGAGGTGCTGTAGCGCGCGGGCGGGCGCCCGCCGCCGCGAGCCGGCGGGACCGGCGCGAGTCCGGCGATTATCGTCCGATGTCGCGACGGCGGACCGCCAGCCCGCCGACGACGAGGCCGCCGATGGCGAGCACCGCGCACGCCGCGATCCCGGCCCAGTCCCAGATGCCGACCATCGGCTGGCCCATGTGCGCCGTCAAGGCGAGCTGGTGGACCCAGTCCGGGAGCTTCAGCGCCGGGGCCAGCAGGTCGACGAGGTAGGTCGCGATGACGACGATCGCCACGACCTCGGCGGCGATCGACGCCCGGATACCGCCGGCGGCGAAGCCGATGCCGGCGAGCGCCGCCGCGTACAGCCCGAGGCTGAGCGTGCCGAGCGCCGGGCGCGCGATGTCGCTGCCCGCAGATGCCGCCCCGAACGCGACGAGGGTCGCCATGACGAGCGTCATGACAGCGATCGCGACGAGCACCCCGACGGCGCTCCGCATCGCCCAGCCCGCCCGGTCGAGCGGCGTGCTGAGGAGCAGCTCGAGGCGACCGGACGTCTCGTCGGATGCCCACCCGGCGACGAGCGTCACGGCCGCGAAGCCGACGACGATGAACATGAGCTGGACGAGGAGCTGGAGGAAGCCACCCGCGGACGTCGCGTCGAAGGTGGGAAAGATCGAATGGAACGTCTGCGCGAGATCGGGCGCCTTGGCCACCTCGTCGGCGATCGTCCGGCTCACGGCCGCCATGACGAGCCCGAACAGGCCGACGCCGATGCCCCATGAGAGCGCGACCGGCAACCGATCGCCGAACGAGCGACCGATCGGCCCCTTGACCCCGAGCGCGACGGTCGGGAGGTGCGGCGTGGGGATCGAGATCGTCGCGCCGAGATCGCGCCGGACGAACAGTTCGACTCCGGCGGCGAGGAGGACGGCGGCGGCGAGCGCGACCGGCAGGAGCGAGAGCCAGTCGGTCTCGCCCGCGAGGGGGAGGTGGTTCGCCGTCCAGCCCCACGGTGTGAGCTCGGCGACAGCGGCGAGGGCCGGGATCGAGACGGCGTACCCGTTCATGATCCAGCCGACGAACAGGAGCGCGCCGGCGATGCCCGCACCCGGGCCGCGTCCGAACAGCTGCGCCAGCGAGAAGGCGAGGCCGCCGAACGCCAGCGCCATGAGCCCGACCCAGAGGGCATAGCCCACTGCCGCGGCGACGGGGATGGCGTCTCCCGGAAGCGTCCCGAACGCCGCGGCCGCGAGCCAGGCTGCCACCGCGAGGATGACGACGAGGACGACCATCACGGTCAGGTGGGCGGCGAGCTTCTCCACCGCGATCCGTCGTTTGCCGAGGGGCGCGACGGCGACGAGCTCGAGGCTGCCACGCCGTGCTTCGGTCGCGAGCGCGCCCGACAGGGCGAGGATCGACCAGAGGGCCGCGATGATCGCGAACACCGGCCCGTACTTCCACTGGATGTACCCGCCCAGCGTCCCGACGTTGACCGGCCGCCCGGCGATGCCCGACGCGACCGTGCCGAGGTCGTTGGCGAGTCGGACCACCTGCGCGCGCGACGCTTCGGTCGGGAAGACGGTCGGGATCGCGGACCCGACCGCAAGCATCACGCCGCCGAGGAGTCCCGCCATGACCAGGAACGCGAGGCGCGAATCGCGCAGCGACTTCGCGTAGACGCTGCCGAATCCGTAGACGCGGCTCCAGGCCGAGGCGGGACGCGCCGTCCCCGAACGGAGGTCGTCGGCTCGGGCGGTCATGATGCCTTCGCCTCTGCGGCCGACTCGCCGTACTGGGCGAGGAACGTCTCCTCGAGGGTGGGCTCGCGGCTGACGAAGTCCAGGAGCTCGTGGCGCGCCGCCGCCTGGACGACCGGCGTGATCGGCCCGGCGACGCGCATTCGAAGCGTGTGGTCGTCGACGACGAGGTCCGAGACGCCCGGCAGGACCTCGAACTCCGCCGCGGGGACGGCGCGCACGAACCGGAGCTCGACCTGGTGGTGGGCGAGATCGCGCAGCGCCTCGACCCGATCGACCTTCACCAGCCGGCCGTCGCGGATGATCGCGACCCGATCCGCGGTCCGCTCGACCTCGCCGAGGATGTGGCTCGAGAGGAAGACCGTTCGGCCCTCGGCCTTCGCGTCGCGGACGAGCCCGTTGAAGGATTGCTGGACGAGCGGGTCGAGCCCCGACGTCGGCTCGTCGAGGATGAGCAGCTCCGGCCGGTGCTGGAGCGCGATCACGAGACCGATCTTCTGCTTGTTGCCCTTCGAGTACTCCTTGAACCGTCGCGACGGGTCGACGTCGAGGCGTTCGATGAGGTCGGCCTGGTACGCCCGGTCGACGCCGCCGCGGAGGTTCGCGAAGTACGCGATCGTCTGGCCGCCGGTCAGCCGGTCGTAGAGCGCGAACTCTCCGGGGATGTAGCCGATCCGGCGGTGGATCGCCACGGGGTCGACGCTCGACTCGATGCCGAACACGAACGCCCGGCCGGATGTCGGGCGGATCAGGTCGAGGATCGTCCTGATCGTCGTCGTCTTGCCGGCCCCGTTCGGGCCGAGGAAGCCGAACACCTCGCCCTCACGGACCTCGAGGTCGACGTCGAGGATCCCACGGTGCTCGCCATACGACTTGCTGAGCTGTTCGGTGCGAATGATCGAATCCATGCTGCCGCTCGCGTCCCTTCTGTCCGGGGTGAAATCAGCTGCCGAGCGGCGCGCGCTCGGCCGCGCGGTCGGCGAGGAAGCGCTCGATGATCGCCGGGACCTCGCGCTCGACGAACGCGAGCAGGTCGCGCATCTCCTCGAGCCGCTCGCGCGACTCGGGCGAGCGATCGCTCGTCGCGATGAGCCCCCGCTCGGCGACGCCGCGCAGCTGGGCATAGATCCGACCGGCATTCAGGAGGAACGACTCGAGCGCGTCGGGCTTGGCGTTGAACCACTCCCGCCGGTCGCCACGCCGCATCGTGCGCCGGATGAAGCCGGCCCCGGCGAGGATCCGCGCCGTGCCACTGATCGCGCCACGGCTCGCGCCGAGCGCTTCGGCGATGTCCGCCGCCGTCTGTTCGGGCGGCTCGCAGATGAGCAGCCAGCCCCACATTCGACCGGCCATCGGCGTCATGCCGTAGGAGGCGAGAATCTGCCCCATCTCCTCGACGAACTCGCTCTCGGCCGGCGTCACGGTCGCACGTTAGCCGTTTCGGAACATTCAGTCAATACTGAACGATCGAGAACATCCGCACGCAGCGCGACCGGCTGGCCGCTCAGACCGCCTCGGCGACCGGCTCCGCGAACTGGCTGTTGTACAGGTCGGCGTAGAAGCCGTTCCGCGCGAGGAGGTCCGCATGCCGGCCCTGCTCGACGATCCGGCCCTCGTTCATGACGAGGATGAGGTCGGCGTCGCGGATCGTCGAGAGCCGGTGGGCGATGACGAACGTCGTCCGGCCGTGCATGAGCCGGGCCATGGCGCGCTGGATGAGCAGCTCGGTGCGCGTGTCGACGGAGCTCGTCGCCTCGTCGAGGATGAGCACGGGTGGGTCGGCGAGGAACGCGCGGGCGATCGTCAGGAGCTGCTTCTCGCCGGCCGAGACGTTCGTCGCGTCGTCGTCGATGACGGTCTCGTAGCCGTCGGGCAACGTCCGGACGAAGTGGTCGACGTGGGCGGCCTCCGCGGCGGCGACGAGCTCCTCGTCGGTCGCGTCGAGGCGGCCGTACGCGATGTTCTCGCGGATGGTCCCGTGGAACAGCCAGGTGTCCTGGAGGACCATCCCGAAGGTTCGGCGCAGGTCGTCCCGCGTGAGCTCGCGGGTGTCGATTCCGTCGATCGTGATCCGCCCCCCGTCGAGCTCGTAGAAGCGCATGAGGAGGTTGACCAGCGTCGTCTTGCCGGCGCCCGTCGGGCCCACGATGGCGACGGTCTCGCCGGGCTCGGCACGGAGCGAGAGGTCCTCGATCAGCGGCTTGTCGGGCTCGTAGCGGAACGAGACGTCCTCGAACGCGACGACGCCCGCCTTCGACCGCAGGCGCGCCGGCGCGGCCGGATCGGCGACCTCCTCGGGCTCGTCGAGCAGCTCGAAGACCCGCTCGGCGGACGCGACCGCGGACTGGAGCACGTTCGCGACGCTGGCCGTCTGGATGATGGGGAACGTGAACTGGCGGGCGTACTGGATGAACGCGACGATGTCGCCGAGGCTCATCTGCCCCGACGCGACGCGGACGCCGCCGATGACGGCGATCGCGACGTAGTTGAGGTTCGAGACGAAGTTGAGCGCGGGCTGGATGATCCCGGAGATGAACTGGGCGCGGTAGCTCGCCTCGTAGAGTCGGCGGTTCTCCCGGTCGAACTGCTCGATCGCCTCGCGCTGGCGGCCGAAGACCTTGACGATGGCGTGTCCGGTGTGCATTTCCTCGACGTGACCGTTGAGCGCGCCGGTCGAGGCCCACTGGGCGACGAACTGCTTCTGCGAGCGGCTGATGATGAGCATCGTGATGACGAGCGAGAGCGGGACCGCGAGGATCGAGACGACGGCGAGGATTGGGCTGATCACGAGCATCATCACGAGCACGCCGACGATCGTCAGGAGCGACGTCATGAGCTGGGTCAGGCTCTGCTGGAGCGACTGCCCGATGTTGTCGATGTCGTTCGTGACCCGACTGAGCAGGTCGCCGCGCGGGTGGCTGTCGAAGTAGCGGAGCGGCAGCCTGGCGAGCTTCTGATCGACGTCCCGGCGCAGCCGGTAGACGGTCCGCTGCGTGACGCCGGCCATGATGTAGGCCTGCAGCCAGCTGAACGCCGAGCTCACGACGTAGAGCACGACGAGCACGACGAGGATGTTCCGCAACGCACCGAAGTCGATGCCGGCACCGGGCGTGAGGTGCATGCCAGACATCATGTTGGCGAGCTGGCCCTGGCCCTGGGCGCGGAGGCCGGCGACGACCTGGTCCTGGCTGACGCCGGCCGGAAGCTGCTCGCTGATGGCGCCCTGGAAGATGATGTTCGTCGCGTCGCCGAGGATCTTCGGGCCGACGATCGCGAGGACCACGCTGACGACCGCGAAGACGACGACGAGCCCGATGCGCGGCGCCTCCGGACGGAGCTGTGCGAACAGGCGCCGAAGGGAGCCGCGGAAGTTCGTGGCCTTCGCCGGTGGCATGCCCATGCCCATTCCGAACATGCCGCCACCGCCGCGCGGTCGACCGGCGCCGGGCCCGCCAGCTCCGCCGGGAGCGCGTTGCGCCGTCACGCGACGGCCTCGGCC
>DASSHA010000147.1:0-21266 GCA_035693145.1 Candidatus Limnocylindrales bacterium | reverse complement strand
CTGCAGCTGCTCGTCGCACAGTTCGACATCACGTCCGGCGGTGAGGGTGAGATGCAGCTCGTCATGGCTGCCGCGGTCATCATCACGCTGCCGATGATCATCGTCTTCTTCCTCGGCCAGCGATACTTCGTCGAGGGCATCGCGACGACCGGCCGGAAGGGGTAACGATCCAGACGAGCGAGCCGCGTCCGGCGAGGCCGCGCGCGAGGAGACCGGCGCCGACGGCGATCGGGACCGTCGAGGACGAGCGCGTCCTCCACATGATCGGCAACTCCCACATCGACCCGGTCTGGCTGTGGCAATGGCCCGAGGGCTACCAGGAGGTCCGGGCGACGTTTCGGTCGGCGCTCGACCGCATGGATGAATTTCCCGAGTTCATCTTCACCTCGGACTCCGCGGCCTACTACGCCTGGATCGAGGAGATCGATCCGGCGATGTTCGACGAGATCCGCGAGCGCGTGGACGAGGGCCGCTGGGAGATCGCCGGTGGCTGGTGGGTCGAGCCGGACTGCAACCTTCCGTCCGGCGAGTCGTTCGTCCGGCAGGCGCTCTACTCCCAGCGGTTCTTCGCCTCGCGGTTCCGCCGGACGGCGACCGTCGGCTACAACGTCGACCCGTTCGGACACAACGGGATGCTGCCGCAGTTGCTCTGCCGCGCGGGGCTCGAGTCATACGTGTTCATGCGACCCGGCCCCCACGAGAAGACGCTGCCGGGTCCGCTCTTCTGGTGGGAATCGCCCGATGGCTCGCGCGTCCTCGCCTACCGCCTCCCCCACGAGTACTGCTCGCCACGCGAGGACCTCGGCTATCACCTCGACAAGTCGATCGCCCAGCTGCCGCAGCACTGGGTCCGGATGATGTCCTTCTACGGGGTCGGCAACCACGGCGGCGGGCCGACCCGGGCGAACCTCGAGAGCATCCGCCAGCTGTCGGGCGTCGGGACGATGCCCAGGCTCGAGCACTCGACGCCGGAGCGCTTCTTCGCCGCCGTCCGGGCGGCCGGGACGGACGAACTGCCCGTCGTCCACGACGACCTCCAGCATCACGCCGTTGGCTGCTATTCGGCACATTCCGGGATCAAGCGCTGGAACCGGCGTGCCGAGAACGCGCTCGGGGCCGCGGAGGCGTGGTCCGCGGTCGCGTCGGCGGTCACCGGCCGGCCCTCCCCAACGGCCGACTTCGAACACGCCTGGAAGCAGGTCCTGTTCAACCAGTTCCACGACATCCTCGCGGGCACGGCGATCGAACCGGCCTATGACGAGGCACGTGACCAGCTGGGCGAGGCGACCTCGATCGCCGCCCGCGCCCAGAACGTCGCGCTCCAGTCGATCAGCCGCGCGATCGACCTCCACGCGCTCGCCGGAACGGCGCCGATCGTCGTCTTCAACCCGCACGCGTGGCGGGTTCGCACGGTGGTCGAGCTCGAGTTCGGCGGCCTGAAGCCGACCGACGGTGTCGTCGACGACGCGGGATCGCCGGTGCCGTTCCAGCCGACGCAGTCGTATGCCACCGTATCGGCGTGGCGCAGCCGCCTGGCGATCGCGGTCGACCTGCCGCCGCTCGGCTATCGGGTGTACCGCGTCGCGCCGGACACCGCGCGGCCCTCGGCCGGACCGCTGCGGGCGACGCCGACGAGCATGGAGAACGAGCACGTCCGTGTCGCGTTCGACGGCGCCACCGGCCGGATCGTCCAGCTCGTCCTCCGGGACGAGGCGCGCGACGTCGTGGACCTCGCCGATCCCTCCCGTCCGCACGCCGTCGTCGTCGACGACACGAGCGACACGTGGGGCCACCGTCGCCTCGCGTACCGCGACGAGATCGGCACGTTCGAGACGGAGCGGGTGTCGCTCGTCGAGTCCGGCCCGGTCCGCGCGATCGTCCGCGTCGAGAGCGTGTTCGACGCATCGCGCCTCATCGAGGACTACGTGCTCGCCGCGGATGGGCGAGCGGTCGAGGTCCGCGTCATCCTCGACTGGCACGAGCGCTCGCGGCTGCTCAAGCTGCGCTACCCGACGGTCGTGGACGCGACCAGCGCGACCTACGAGATCCCGTATGGAGCGATCGAACGCCCGGCCAACGGCGAGGAGGAGCCGGGGCAGCGCTGGATCGACGTCTCGGCGACCGTCGGTGGCGGCGACGCGACGTATGGGCTTGCCGTCGCGAACGACGGCAAGTACGCGTTCGATGCGCTCGACGGGTCGATCGGCGTGACCGCGGTCCGGAGCCCCATCTACGCCCACCACGAGCCGGCGGTCCCCGCGCCAGGGGTCCGCTACTCGTACCAGGATCTCGGCATCCAGCGATTCCGCCTCGCCCTCGTGCCGCATCCGGGGCCGTGGAGCGAGGCCGGCCTCGCGCGCCATGCGGCAGTCCTCAACATCCCGCCCACGCCGCTCCTCGAGTCCGTCCACGCCGGTTCGTTCCCGCTCGTCGAGACGTTCGCCTCGGTCGAGCCGGACAACGTCATCCTCGCGGCCCTCAAGCTCGCGGAGGACGGTGACGACCTCATCGTTCGCCTCGTCGAGACGTCCGGGCGAGCGGCTTCCGCGCTCGCCTCGCTGCCGGCCTGGGGTCGGACCCTGCCGGTCGAGATCGGCGCCTTCCAGATCCGAACATTCCGCGTTCCGCACGACGCCGCTGCGCCGATCGTCGAGGTGGACCTCGTCGAGCACCCGATCGAATGACCGGCGGGCGCGGCCGCCGGTCGCTCGACGGGGACGCCTGGCGGATCCGGCCATTCCCGAGTGAGGAGGCCGCGGTCCGCGCCGCCGGTCGGGACGGGGTGCTGGACGAGCCCGGCTGGCTGCCGGGCCACGTTCCGGGTTCGATCGCCGATGACCTCTGGCGGGCCGGCGAGATTCCGGACCCGTACGTCGAGCGCAACAGCCGTGGCGCGGAGTGGGCGGCTGACCGGGCGTGGCTGTACGGGCGGACGATCGAAGCACTCCCGCTCGCCACCGGCGATCGCGCCTTCGTCAGGCTCGAGGGTCTGGACTTCGGCGGGACCGTCGTCCTCGATGGGGAGCTCCTCGGACGCCACGACTCGATGTTCGCTCCGGTGGAGTGGGAGATCGGCGGGCGGCTCTCGGGCGGGGCGGCACACCGGCTCCTCGTCGCGATCCCGCCGGCGCCGGCGAGCCAGCCGCAGCTCGGTCGCACGAGCCTCGTCGAGGTCCACAAGAGCCGGATGACGTACGGCTGGGATTTCTGCCCGCGACTGGTCCACCAGGGGATCTGGCGTTCGGCCTCGCTCCTCGTCACCGGCAGGACGCGGATCGTCGACGCCTGGGCGCGACCGCGCCTCGAGCCCGACGGCCGCGGGCAGGTCGACCTCCGGATCGCGACCGACGCCGGCGCTGATGCCCGCGTTGGCATCGAGGCGACGCTCCTCGACGGCGACCGAACGATCGGCTCCACGAGCGCGTCGCCGGCGAGCGCCCTCCCCCCGATCGACCTGGTGGTGGACGCCGGCCGGCCCCGGCGCTGGTGGCCCAACGGTTCGGTCGAGGGACCGCCCGTCGTCCATCGGCTGACGGTCAGCCTCGTCGACGAGGACGGACGCACGCTCGACGACCGAACGGTCCCGGTCGGCTTTCGGACGGTCGAGCTCGCCCCGAACGCCGGCGCGCCTCCCGGCGCCCGGCCGTACACGCTGGTCGTCAATGGCCGCCCGACGTACGCCCGTGGCTGGAACTGGGTGCCGCTCGACGTCGCCTACGGCGTTCCGCGACAGGATCGGCTCATGCATCTCCTCGGGCTGGCACACGACGCGAACGTCAACCTCCTCCGGGTGTGGGGCGGCGGGCTGATCGAGAGCGACGCGTTCTACGAAGCCTGTGACGAGCTCGGGATCCTCGTCTGGCAGGAGTTCAGCCTCTCGAGCTCGGCCTTCGACAGCGTGCCGTCCACCGAACCCGCGTTCCTCGCCGCGCTGCGCCGCGACGCGCGAGCGATCGTGCCGCTCCGGCGGAACCATCCGTCGCTTGCGATCTGGTGTGGCGGGAACGAGCTGGAGGACGACGACGGGCCCCTCGAGGACGCGCGTTCGCCGGCGCTCATGGCGCTCCACGAGGCGGTCCGCGATCTCGATCCCGACCGGCCGTGGCTGCCGACCTCGCCGAGCGGCCCGCGCTTCGCGAACCGGCTCGACGTCATCGCCGCGGATCCCGACGGCCTGCACGACGTCCACGGCCCCTGGGAGCACCAGGGCCTCGGTGCCCAGCAGCGGCTCTACGACGCCGGCACGTCGCTCCTCAACAGCGAGTTCGGCGTCGAAGGGATGACCGGCCGCCGCTCGCTCGAGGCGCTCGTCGCCCCCGAGCGCCGCTGGCCGCCGACGCGGTCGAACCCCGTCTACCGCCACCTCGGCGACTGGTGGATCAACGAGCCGCTCGTCCAGGCGTCGTTCGGACGGCAGCTGCACGACGTCGAGGCCGTCCGTCGCGCGAGCCAGTGGCTCCAGGCGGAGGGCCTGCGCTACGCGGTCGAGGCGAACCGGCGACGCTGGCCCCGGAACAGTGGCTCGATCCCGTGGCAGCTCAACGAATCGTTTCCGAACGCCTGGTGCACCTCCGCGGTCGACCACCGGGGTGACCCGAAGGCGGCGTACTTCGCGGTCGCCGACGCGTACCGCGCGGTCCACGTCTGCGCCTCGTATGCCACAACGGCCTGGGGTGGCGACGACGCGATCCGGGTGACGGCGTGGGCCTGGTCGACGGTCGGGCAGCGCACGATGACGATCACGGCACGCCTCCTCGAGATGGACGGAACCGTCGCCGTCACCGAGACATGGAACGCCACGCTCGCATCGGACGGCCGCGCAGGCAGGCTCGGCGAGCTCGAGCTCCGGCTCGACGCCGGCGACGCGCGGCCGATCCTGCTCGACCTGTCGGGCGACGGCGACGAGGTCAGCTCGTCGCTTCGGGTCCCGTTCAGCCGGGCAGGGGACCTGGCCCCGTTCCTCGACGTGCCGGCAGCGGCCGTCGAGGCGGACTGCGATGCGGACTGCGGGACGCCCGAGGGCGACCGCTGGCGGGTCGGGATCACGAACGTCGGGCCGATCGCGGCGCTCGGGCTCATGCTCGTGGACGACCGACCGATCGGTGCCGACGGCTGGGCCCGCGCGGCCGACGGCTGGGTCCACCTCCTTCCGGGTGAGCAGCGGTCGTTCGACGTCCGCTGGGACGGCGCGGCCGTCGAGGGACGACGGCTCCGGATCGCGGGCTGGAACGTCGACTCGGCGGTGCCGCCGCCGCGCGGCAAGCGGCCGGCTCGGGCCACGAGTTGACGTCGGAACCCGCGGTGGGCGGATGGGCCCTGCCGGAGGCACGCGGCGGAATCCGCGTCCCGTGGGTCGCGCTCATCGTCGGGCCCGACCTCGCCCCGGAGGTCGTCACGATCGAGCGCGTCGAGGAGCCGGGCGACGGCAGCGCCAGGCTCGCCGGCAGGAGCCGCGCGTTCGAGATCGAGTCTCGCTGGTGCGCCCCGGACGGCATCGGCGCTCGCGACGTGACCGTCAGCGTCACCTGCACGGCGAGCGAGTCGACCGAGGCATCGGTGGGCATCAGCCTCCTCCTCGCGCCATCGGCCGAGCCGTGGTTCCTCGTCCCGGGCCTGTTCTACGGTGAGAACCGTCCACGCGCGTGTCGCCGCCTCTATCCGCGCTGGGCCGCCGGATCGTCGGATGGCGCGCGCTTCGAGTCCGACCGCTGGGCGTTCCGTTCCGACCGCGCCGCGGTGCCGGTCGTCGTCGCGTCCGACGGACGCTGGACCGCGGCGCTCGCGACGACAGAGACGAGCGAGCTCGGAGCGACCGGCCTTGCCTTCAGCGCCGACGCCGACGCAACCGGGGTCGGTCTCTTCGCGCCCTTCCACGAGCAGCCGGTCGTCTACGACGGGAGCGCGACCGCGAAGCCGGGGGTCGTCACCTTTCGGCGGTTCGAGCCGGCGGAGACCGTGACGTTCCGCTGCCGTGCCTACGTCGCGCCGCCGGATCGGTATGCGTTCGCGCCGATCCTCCGCGACCTCCATCGTCGGCTCGCCGCCAGCAGCGCTCTCCGGCCGTGGGTCGGGTTGGAGCACGCCGCGGCGCTCGCGGCCGAAGGCCTCGTCCGCTGGCACTATCGCCCGGACGAGGCGGCAATCTTCGAGACGGCAGCGTTCGAGCGCGAGGCCGGCGATGCCGGCGGGCCGGCCCGCGACGCGCCGGGCGATCGGGCGGCGATGCACGTCGCGTGGCTGAGTGGCGTGACGCCGGCGTTCGCGCTCCTGCTCCACGGGCGCCGGGCGGCGATGCGAGACGCGCACGAGGCCGCGACGCGGGTCATCGACAACGTCGTCGCCAACGCGTCGCCCTCGGGTCTTCTGTGGGGGCAGTGGTCGCGGGCGGGTGGCTGGGGCAAGGGCTGGGCGCCGGGCGCGAACGCGCTCCACGGTCGAACGCTCGGCGAGGCGTCGCTGTTCCTGTGTCGCGCGCTCCGGCTCGAGCTCGGGTTCGGTGCTCGCCACGATGCCTGGCGCGACGCCCTTCGGGCGGGGCTCGACGTCGCCTCGAGGGCTCAGGCGGATGACGGGCGCCTCGCGACGGTCCTCGACGGCCGAACGGGCGTCGCCCGTTCGTTCGAGGGAAGCGCCGGACTCGGCTGGGTGCCGGCGTTCGTCGAGTCCGCGCGGCTGCTCGACGTGCGCGCGTGGCTCGACGTCGCCCGCCGGGCGGGCGAGGCGTACGCGCCGTTCGTCGATGCCGCGTTCCTTCACGGCGCGCCCGAGGACGTGGATCTCGCACCGTCGTCCGAGGATGGCTACGTGGCGCTCATGGCGTACGTCGCCCTGTTCGAGGCCGCGACCGACGAGCCCGAGCGTGCCCGCTGGCTCGACCTCGCGCGCCGGTCGGCCGACTGGCTCCTCACGTTCCGGTACGCCTATGACGTCACGTTCGACCCGGCGACGCTCCTCGGCCGCTACGGCTTTGCGAGTCGCGGCGCCGACCAGGCCTCGCCGGCCAACCAGCACCTCCACCTGTACGGACTCATCTGCACGCCGGAGCTCGTCCGGCTCTCGCGTGCCGTCGGCGACCCGTGGTACGCGGTCCGCGCGGCCGAGCATCTCGCCGCGGCGCGCCAGTTCATCGCCCGGGAGGACGCCGACTTCAACGCCCGCCGGGGGATGGCGCCCGAGCGTCTCTACCAGACCGATTCGTTCGGCCCGAAGGGCGGCCTCGGCCCGCTCTCGCATGCCTGGGTGCTCGGGCTCCTCCTGTACGCGGCCGAAGTCGCGCTCGACCTCCCCGAGCTCGCCGATCCCGAGCTCGACGGCGGGATCGCCTCGAGCGCCGCGCTGGCGGGGATGGTGGAGGTGAACCGTGCCCGATGACGTGCCCCTGCAGCCGCCGCTGCAACCGTGGTCGCTCGGAGAGAACCGCGTCAGCCGCTTCTACCGCGGCGGCGCGCTGCTCGAGCGCTTTCGCGGGGTCCCGGCCGACGAATGCACCGACGGCGATCGGCCGGAGGATTGGATCGGCTCGACCGTCCGGAGCTGGACACTGCCCGGCGCGCCGTCGACCGATGAGGGGTTGAGCAGGATCACGACGGCCGGTGCTGAGCAGACGATCCTGTCGCTGCTCGAGGCCGCCCCGGACGTCGTCGCGGGCCGTGCGTTCGTAGCCAGCGTCGGCCGGTCCACCGGGGTCCTCGTCAAGCTCCTCGACGCGGCAAACCGGCTGCCGACCCACCTTCACCCGACCCGTGCGTTCGCGCGGCGGCATCTGGGCTCGTTCTTCGGCAAGGCGGAGGCCTGGATCGTCCTCGACGTTCGGGAGATCGCGGGCCTCGAGCCGCCGAACGTCCGACTCGGCTTCCGGCGTGACGTCGAGCGAGGCGAGCTGCGGCACTGGATCGAGGCTGGGGAATCGGAGCCGCTCCTTGCCGCCATGCACGCCCGGCCGGTCCATCCGGGCGACGTCTGGTTCGTGCCGCCCGGCATGCCGCACGCGATCGGCGCCGGCGTCTTCCTCGTCGAGGTCCAGGAGCCGACGGACTTCTCGATCGTCCTCGAGGTCGCCGGCTTTCCCATCGACCCAGGCAACGCGAACCTCGGGCTCGGCTGGGACCGGGCGATCGAGGCCGTCGACCGGCGGGGCCAGAGTGATGCCGCGATCGACGCGCTCCGGCAGCCGTCGATGCCGCTCGATGCTGGCAGCGGGCACGCGCGGAGTGCGCTCATCGGTCCGGCCGCGGCGCCGTTCTTCCGTGCGGAGCGCCTCTCGATCCGGGCGCCGCTGGCGCCGGCGTGGGGCGACACGTACGTGGTCGGAGTCGTCATCGGCGGGTCCGGTCGGGTCCGAACCGCCGGCGGTGAGATCGCCGTTCGCGCGGGCTCGACGTTCGCGGTGCCTGCGGCGGCAACCGCGAGCCTCGAGATCGAACCTGCGGGCGGCGACCTTGTCGAGATCGTCGCCTGCCTCCCGCCGCCACCCGACGCACTCGCCTCGGAGGTTCGCTGATGCGGGGTCCGTCCAGCCGGACGAGGGCAGCCAACCGGTTCCCGGCAGGCTTTCTGTGGGCCGTCGCAACCTCCGCCTACCAGGTCGAAGGTGCCGCCGGCGAGGACGGTCGCGGCGATTCGATCTGGGACCGTTTCTGCCGCCAGCCCGGTGCGGTCGCAAACGGCGACACCGGCGACGTGACCGCCGACCACTATCACCGCTGGCGCGAGGACGTGGACGTCATGGCCGAGCTCGGCCTGAACGCGTACCGCTTCTCGATCGCCTGGCCGAGGCTGTTCCCCGAGGGGCGCGGACGGCTGAACCGGCGCGGGCTCGCGTTCTACGACCGGCTTGTCGACGCGCTCCTCGAGCACGACATCGCGCCGCTCGCGACGCTCTACCACTGGGACCTGCCCGCGGCGCTCGAGGACGAGGGCGGCTGGCTCGAGCGCTCCACGGTCGACGCCTTCGGCGAGTACGCGGCGGCGTGCTTCGAAGCCCTCGGTGACCGGGTGACGACGTGGTTCACGATCAACGAGCCGTGGGTCGTCGCGGTCCTCGGCTACCAGGCCGGCATCCACGCCCCCGGGATCCGCGACTTCCGCTCGGGGCTCGTCGCGGCGCACCATCTTCTCCTCGCGCACGGACGCGCCGTCGAGGCGTTTCGTCGGAGCGGCAAGCCGGGGCGCATCGGCCCGGTCCTCAGCCTGTGGCCGACGTACCCGGCGAGCGATTCGCCGGGCGACCGGGCTGCGGCGGTCGGCTCCGACGGCTACACGAACCGCTGGTTCCTCGATCCGCTCCTGCGCGCCAGCTACCCGGAGGACACCCGGAAGCTGTTCGAGTCGGTCGCCGGACCGCTCGACTTCGTGCGCGACGGCGACCTCGCCGTGATCGGCATGCCGAGCGACCTGCTCGGCGTGAACTACTACACGCGACGCGTCGTGCGTGCCTCCGCAGAGGGCCACCTGCCATGGGCCGTCGTGCCGGCCTCACCCGGCGTCCCGCACGACGACCGCGGCTGGGAGGTCGTCCCGGACGCCCTGTTCGATCTGCTCGTCCGGCTCCGCGACGATTACGGCAACATCCCGCTCATCATCACCGAGAACGGGGGCGTCTTCCACGACGCCCCGCGTCCCGACGGCCGCGTCACCGATGCGGGACGATCGGACCTGCTCGACGGCCACCTCGCCGCGGCGGCGCGGGCGATCGCAGCCGGCGTCCGACTCGAGGGCTACTGCCACTGGTCGCTGCTCGACAACTTCGAATGGGCCGAGGGCTACCGCTGGCGCTTCGGGCTCGTCTGGGTCGACTACCCGACCGGCGCCCGGACGATCAAGGACAGCGCTCGTGCCTACGCGGCGATCATCCGGGCGAACCGGTCCTGACGGCGGGCGCGCTGTCCGAAAGCTCGCTCGTGCAGGCTCGGCAGCGCGTCGCCGCGACGTCGTTCGGTTCGCGGCAGAACGGGCACTGCTTCGTGTCGGCCGGCGCGTCCTCCCGGATGAACGACCGGCTGATCCAGAAGACGACGAACGCGATGACGATGAACGCGATGACCGCGTTGATGAAGAGGCCCCAGCGGATTGCCACTTCCTGGGTCGGGTCGGCACTCGCCTTGAGCACCGTCTTGATCCCGGCGAAATCCACGCCGCCAAGGGCGTAGCCGATCGGCGGCATGATGATGTCGTTGACGAGCGAGTTGACGACCGTGCCCAGCGCCGCGCCGATGACGACGCCGATCGCGAGGGCGAGCGCGTTCGTCTTGAGCAGGAACGCGCGGAACTCCGTCAGCATTCGAACCCTCCTCGGGCCACGCCCCCGGCACCGACCGGACGGACGGCAGCGCGATGATAGGCTCGGGCGCCCGGGCTGGACAACGTGCGAGGAGGACCAGTGATGGATGAGGCCTTCCACGACGCCATGACCGAGGGCTATGCGCTCGCGGAGCCGTCCGTCGTCCTCGGGTCGCCGATGCGGGCCGGCGACGTGGCGAATGACGTCCGCGTCCAGGTCGCGCTCTCGATGCTCAACCGCCACGGCCTCGTCGCGGGGGCGACCGGCACGGGCAAGACGAAGACCCTCCAGCTCATGGCCGGACAGCTGTCGAAGGCCGGCGTGCCCGTCTTCATCGCCGACATCAAGGGCGACCTGACGGGCCTCGCGGCGCCGGGCGAGACCGGCAACCCCAAGCTCCAGCAGCGCCTCGACCAACTCGCCTGGACGATGGAACCCAGCGGCCATCCGGTCGAGTTCCTGTCGCTGTCGGGCAAGCTCGGCGCGCAGGTTCGGGCGACGGTCCATTCGTTCGGCCCGCTGCTGCTCGGCAAGGTCCTGAACCTCAACGACACGCAGACGTCCATCCTGTCGCTCGTCTTCAAGTACTGCGACGACAATCAGCTGCCGCTGCTCGACCTCGCCGACCTCCGGACGACGCTCGCGTTCCTCGGCGGGGACGACGGCAAGGCGGCGCTCGCGAGCTACGGCGGGATCTCGCCGGCGTCCCTCGGCGTGATCGGCCGCTCCATCGTGACGCTGGAGCAGGAAGGCGCCGACGTCTTCTTCGGCGAGCCCGAGTTCGACGTCATGGACCTCATGCGCGTCACGCCCGACGGCAGCGGGATCATCTCGATCCTCGAGCTGTCCGACGTGATGGACAAGCCGCGGCTGTTCAGCACGTTCATGCTCTGGATGCTCGCCCAGCTCTATCACGCGCTGCCCGAGGCCGGTGACCTCCCGAAGCCGAAGCTCGGGTTCTTCTTCGACGAGGCCCATCTGCTGTTCGACGACGCGTCGGAGGCACTCCTCGACCAGGTCGAGCAGACGGCACGGCTCATCCGTTCGAAGGGCGTCGGCGTGTTCTTCGCGACCCAGACGCCGGCGGACATCCCGGCGTCGGTCCTGGCACAGCTCGGCAATCGCTTCGAGCACGCGCTCCGCGCGTTCACCCCGCAGGACGCCGACAACCTCAGGAAGACCGTCCGGACGTTCCCGATCACGGCCTTCTACGAGGTCGAGCAGGTCATCCAGCAGCTGGGGACGGGTGAGGCGCTCGTGACGGTCCTCTCTCCGAGGGGAGTCCCGACGCCACTCGCGGCGACCCTCCTCGTGCCGCCCGATTCGCTCATGGCGGCGCTCGACGCGGCGGCCTTCCAGCAGCGCGTCGCGTCCGGGCTGCTCCAGGCAAAGTACGGCACGCCCGTCGATCGCCAGAGCGCCCACGAGATCATCACCGCCCGGCTCCAGCAGGCGCAGGCTGCGGCCCAGGCCGCGCTCCAGGCCCAGGCCGCGCAGCTCGGCGTCCCGGCGCCCGCCGGCGGAGGTGCGGCCTCCGGCCCGAGCGGAGCGCCCGGCATGACGCCCGCGCAGATGCAGCGAGAGATCGCCCGCCAGGCGAAGGACCAGGCGAAGGAGCTCGCCCGCCAGCAGCGCGAGGCGGAAGCCGAGCGCAAACGGCGCGCCCGAGAGGCGGCCGCGGATGCCCGCCAGCGCAACCGGATGATCGAGACCGGCGTCCGGACGGCCGGTCGCGTCGCGTCATCGCGGGCGGGACAGGACCTCATCCGGGGGGTCTTCGGCGTCCTCTTCGGGGGCAAGCGCTAGCTTCGCCCGAGTTGCGCGGCGCGGCCCGAAGACCTATTCGACGGGGACGAGCGTCTCCGTCGCGATCTTGCCGACGCCGGTCGCCCGGCTGACCGCGAAGAGCCCGATCGGCGCCAGGAGCGCGAACAGGACGATCGCGGGTCTCCCACCGAGCAGCGTCGCCGCGCCGCCGACGAGCAGCGCCGCGAACGGCCGGCTGCCCAGGTGGAACAGCGAATGGATCGACATGACCCGTCCACGCAGCTCGTCGGGACTGGCGATCTGGAGCAGCGCGGTCATCTGCGTGAAGCTCAACGAGAAGCCGACGCCGACGAGGAAGGCGCCGACGATCGCGACCGTCAGGGTTGGCGCAACGGCCTGGATGCCGAGGCCCACGACCTGGACGAGGAAGCCGATGAACGCGATCCGGGTGATCGACATCGTTCGGAGCATGCGGGGAATGACGAGGATCGAGATTGCCGAGCCGAGGCTGACCGACGCGATCATGAGGCCCGTGCCGCCGTCGTCCTGACCCAGGACCTGGGTCACGAGCACGGGGCTGAGCGTTCGCGTCGCCTCGACGGCCGACGCTGCCGCGGATACCGCGACGAGCGCGGCGAGCAGGGCCGGCGTCGCGCGCAGGAACTGGAAGCCGCCGGCCAGGCCGCTCATGCCTATCGGTGCCCGGCGGCCGGCCTCGAACGGCCGAGGATGGATGAGCAGCATCGAGCCGATCGGCCCGATGAACGTGACGGCATTGATCGCGAATGCAATCCCGGCGCTCGAGACGACGAGAATCGCCGCGGCCATGAGGGACCCGATCGTCTGGCCGATCGTGAACTGGAGGACGTTGATGGAGGTGGCCTCGGCGATCGTCTCGCGGGGGACGAGCGCCGGCAGGAGCGCCGTCAGCGCCGGTTTCGCGAACGCGTACGCCGAGTTGATGAGGAACGAGCCGACGAGGAGCATCCACGGCTGGAGCTGGCCGCTGAGGGTCGCGACGGCGAGGCCGGCCGTCGTGAGCATCGCCAGGACGTGGGTGACGATGACGATCTGCTGGCGATCGAACCGGTCCGAGGCGACGCCGGCGAAGACGATGAACAGGATGATCGGCAGGAACGACGCCGTCCCGAGCAGCCCGACCATCAGCGGCGATCCCGTCAGGGTGAGCATCAGGACCGCGGCGGCGACCGTCTGGAGCCACGTCCCGACGTTCGAGAGCAGCCCGCCCGCGAAGTAGATCGAGAAGTCCCGGTAGGCGAAGACGCCGAATCGGCTGCTTGGCACGGATCCTCTCTCGGGGGGTCGGGGGAGGCGATTGTATGCGCGCAACGTCCGAAGGTGGACATCTCCTGGTTCTCTGCATACAGTCGTGGCCGATGTCCGACGCCCGCTGATGGCCTCCCGCAGCGACCCGTACGCCGTCCTCGGCGTCGCCCGAACCGCCACCCAGCGGCAGATCCGCGAAGCGTTCCGGCGCCTCGCCCGGGACGACCATCCCGACGCAAACCCGAACGACCCGGGCGCCGAGCGCCGGTTCAAGCGGATCGCCCGCGCCTACGAGCTGGTCAAGACCGCGGCCGCGAGGAAGGCGTACGAGGCGCGCCGACGGTCCGGCCAGTTCGCGGGCCCTGGAGCCGGTGGCGCGACGAGCTACTCAGTCGACCAGGGGCCGATCTACCACAGCGACCTCGGCCACCACAGCGACTTCTACCAGGCAGGCGACCCGCTCACGATCCCCGAGGCGGCGGCGCTCGTCGGCCGCGACGCGGGCTGGCTCCGGCGGGCCGTTCGTGAGCGCCGGCTCGCTGCGTCACGAGGGGAGCGCGGCTACCTCGTCCGCCGTCGCGACGTCGAGCGTCTCGACCGCACCGCGCCGCGCCGCGCGGCACACGCCGACGCGAGCACGGCGAGGCCGAACGATGCCTAGCCTGCCGCCTTCCGGCCGGCGTCGCGCGCCTGGAGCGCCCGCCAGACCCGTTCGGGCGTGAAGGGAGCCTCGCGCAGCCGGATCCCGGCCGCGCGGTAGACGGCGTTCGCGATCGCGGGCGCGACCGGGTTGAGCGAGCCCTCCCCGCCGCCCTTCGCACCGTACGTGCCGACGCCGTCGCCACGTTCGACGAGGACCGTCCGAAGCGGCGGGATGTCGGCCGCGCGCGGGACCCGATAGTCGAACAGGTTCCCGTTGATCAGGTTCCCGTCCTCGTAGACAAGCTCCTCGCGCATCGCCATCCCGAGCCCCATGACCGCGGCGCCGATGTCCTGCGATTCGACGAGCTGCGGGTTGATCGCGGCACCGACGTCGCCGACCGTCACGAGCCGCTCGAGGTGGATCTCGCCGGTCTCCTCGTCGACCGACGCCTCGACGCCGACGCAGCCGACCTCCCAGAACGGCGGCATCTCCTCGGTGGCGCCGGAGCGGCGGAGGTATCCCCGGCCGACGACCTCGCCGCTCGCGCCTCCGAACCATGCCCGGACCAGCGATCCCCAGTCGTGATGACGGCCGCCGATGGAGACCCCGTCTGCCTCCTCGATGACCGTCGGGCCGTCGGGCGCGAGCGACTCCTCCGCCCAGCGGACGAGCTGCGCACGCGCGTCCTGCGCGGCGCGCTGGATCGCGAGGCCCATCAACGTCGTCGTCCGGCTCGCGCCGGTCGACCGGTCGTAGGAGACGTTCGCGGTGTCGCTCTGGACGAGATTGACGCGTTCGAGCGGCACGGACATCTCGCCCGCGGCGATCTGCGCCAGCACGGTCGAGGAGCCCTGGCCGATCTCGGTGCTGCCGGCCATGACCGTCACGGAACCATCGGCGTGGACGCGGAGGACGGCCGTCGTCACCGGTTCGGATCCGGCGTCGGAGGCCGACACGCAGACCGCCTTGCCGTGCCCGGCTTCGGCCGTGGCCGACCAGTCGAGCTCCTCCGCCGCGAGCTCGATATCGGCCCCGACATCGGCGTCGATGCCACGGACCTTCGGCCAGCCGCGCTCGCCGCGGCGAAGGACGTTCCGGCGCCGCAGCTCGAGCGGGTCGAGGCCCAGGCGTTCGGCCGCCTCGTCCATCTGCGACTCGCCGGCGAACACGGCCTGCGGGGCGCCGAAGCCGCGGAACGAGCTGGCCGGCGCGGTGTTCGTGTAGACCGCCGACGAGCGGACGTCGAGCGCCGGGATACGGTACGGGCCGCCGAGACGGTTCGCGGCCTTTCGGGCGACGAGCGGGGAGTTCTCGGCGTAGCCGCCGGTGTCGAGCAGCACCTCGGCGCGCCGGCCCAGGAGATGACCTTCGCGGTCGAAGGCGCTCGCGATCCTGATGTCCGCCGCGTCGCCTCGGGTCGTGAGGATCGCCTCCTCGACGCTCAGCGCGAGCCGCACGGGCCGCCCCGCGCGGAGGGCCAGGGCCGACGTGAGCGGCTCGATCTTCGTGTACGACTTGCTGCCGTACCCGCCGCCGACGTACGGGACGACCACACGCACCGCCGACAGCGGGAGGCGGAAGCAGTGGGCGAGGTCATCGCGGACCATGTACGGGTGCTGGCACGAGGTCCAGACGGTGAGGCGGCCCTCGCTCCAGCTCGCGACCGTCGTGTACGGCTCCATCGCGTAGGCGTAGCAGCGCGGATAGCGGAACTCGCCCTCGACCACGAGGTCGGCCGCCGCGAACGCCGCGTCCACGTCGCCCCACTGCTGGCGTGAGGTGGAGCAGACGTTCGGATGCGTCCGCTCGATGTCCTCCTCGAACCCGCGGTGCGCGCGTTGCTCGCCCGGCTTCTCGTGGATGACCGGCGCGTCGGCGGCGAGCGCCTCCCGGACATCGGTCAGGTACGGCAGCGGCTCATACGCGACGTCGACGAGTGCGAGCGCCTCCTCGGCGGTCACCGCGTCCTCCGCGACGATCCCGACGATCGGCTCGCCGGCAAAGCGGACCTTGTCGACGGCGATGAGCGGGTGGTCGGCCAGCGCGTGGCCGTAGACCAGCTCGACATCCGCGAGGTCGTCCGCCGCGACGACCGCGATGACGCCCGGATGGGCCCGCGCCGCCGTCTTGTCGATCGAGCGGATCCGCGCATGTGGGTAGGGGCTGCGGAGGATCTTCGCGTGGGCGAGGCCCGGCAGGACGACGTCGGTTGCGTACGTCGCAGCTCCGGTCACCTTGGCCACGCCGTCGCGTCGAGGGACCGACTCCCCGATCGGGGACGGAGCGGCGTCGTGTGTCCCGACCCGCCTCATGACCGCTCCTCGCCGGCGCCCGCCGCCTGCAGGACCGCGTCCACGATCGGTGCGTAGCCGGTGCAGCGGCAGAGGTTGCCCTCGAGCCCATGCACGACCTGGTCACGGGTCGGCTTCGGGGTCTCCTCGAGCAGGGCGGTTCCGGCCATCAGCATGCCCGACGTGCAGAAGCCGCACTGGAACGCCGCGCGGTCGATGAACGCCTGCTGGAGCGGGCTCAGCTCGCCGTCCCGGGCGAGCCCCTCGACCGTCCGAACCCGGCGGCCGTCGGCGTCGGCGGCAAGATACGTGCAGGCGCTCACCGCGAGGTCGTCGACGAGGACGGTGCATGCGCCACACACCTGGGCGTCGCACGAGATCTTCGTGCCCGTCAGCCCGAGCCGGTCGCGGAGGACCTCCGCCAGCGTCTCGCGCGGCTCGATCCGAAGCGGGCGCGACCGCCCGTTGACGTCGAGGACCAGCTCGATGGTGTCATGCATTCGCGATCGCCTCCCGCACCGCTTCTCGCGCTGCGCGGTCCAGCAGCACGCCCGCAAGGTGTCGCTTGTAGTCAGCGGATCCGTTCAGATCATCGACCGCGTCGACCGAGCCGAAGGCTCCTCGAGCCCGGTCGAGCGCCTCCTCGAACCTGCGGTCGCGCCCGTCGCCGACCGGCACGCCGACGAGCGCGGCTCCCGCCTCCGGGACGATCGCCGGCGTCTCCCCGATCGAGCCGACGGCGACGGTCGCCGCGCGGACCTCACCGGCCTCGAGGCGTGCTCGAACCGCGACCGAGACGGCCGGCCGCTCGAAGAACGCCAGCTTCGCGTAGGTGCGGCCTTCTCCACCGGCGGCCGCCGGGATGTCGATCGAGGTGAGGATCTCGTTCGCCTCGCGCGCCGTCGTCAGCGGCCCGAGGACGAACTCGTCGACCGGCACGCGGCGCCGACCGCCGGGACCCGCGAGCTCGACGGTCGCGCCGCACGCCAGCAGGAACGTGGCCGGATCGGAATGCGGCTCGGCGAACGCGAGGTTGCCGCCGATCGTGCCGGTGTTGCGGACCCGGACGTTCGCGACCCCGCTCGCCAGCCGGGCAAGCCCGGGAGCCGCATCCGCCACGAGGGCCGAGCGCTCGATCTCGCGATGCGTCGTGGCTGCGCCGATCCGGAGCGAGCCGTCCGACCGTGCCTCGATCCCATGGAGCTCGTCGATCGGCTTGATGTCGACGAGCGTCCCGAACTGTGCCAGGCGCATCTTCATGACCTGCAGGAGCTCCGTGCCGCCGGCCAGGAATGCTGCGTCGCCGCCGTCGACGGCGGCGAACGCCTGGTCGAGGGTTCGGGCGCGGACGAGCGCGAACCGGGGGATCATCGGGACCTCGTGGACCTTGCCGGACTGGCGCGGATGCGGCGCCACGGCCCTCGGGCGATGGTAACAAATGCTGGTAGATTGTCCACGATAATGCCGTCCGTGGTATGCACCAGCGTGCGCCGGCGAGGCCCGACCCGAGGAGCGAGATGACCGATCTGAAGCAGGCCGCCGCCTACTACGACGAGGCGCGGCAGTTCCTCATGGTCGAGGGCGTGGTCGCTCGGTCGATGGCGACGTTTCCGGCCGCCGCGCGCCCGAAGCGCAACTCCAGGGCCGCGGCGTTCGACGGGCTCGGCGGCAACACGACGCTCGGGATCCACCTCTCGGTCATTCCCGGCGGTGCATCGAAGAAGGGTCATCGCCACCTCGACGAGGCGACGTTCTACATCGTCGCCGGGCGCGGCTACAGCGAGCTCCGCCAGGGCGAGGAGCGGTCCGACCAGCGAGTCGACTGGCAGGCCGGCGACGTCGTCGTCATCCCGGCGAACGCCTACCACAAGCACTACAACACGGACCCGGATCACGACGCCCGGATGCTCGCGTTCAAGAACACGCGCCTCCTGCGCAAGCTGTTCCACAGCCGCGAGTTCGTCTACCAGAACGACTTCGAGTTCCACGACCGGTACGACGACGAGGTCGACTACTGGACACGGCGGGAGCCGGGCAACCACGGCAAGGTCAGGATCAACCGGATCCCGGACGTCGTGAACGAGTCGCTCGAGCCCGACCCGGACGCAGGCGAGGGCGTCTCGGTCCGTCGCTATGCGATGGGCGGCCACCGGATGCTGGATCACCTGCTGTTCGAGATCGCCCCCGGTGGACGGATCCGGCCACACCTGCCGTTCGCGGAGGAAGGCATCTACGTCCTGCGCGGGGCCGGTCGAACTGTCCTTCGGGACGCCGACGGCCGCGAGGCGACGATCCACTGGCAGGCCGGCGATCTCCTCGCACCCCCGCTCCACATCAGTCGAGAGCACGTCCAGGAGGGCAGCGACGCGGCCCGCCTGCTGCTCGTGCGCAACAACTTCATCGAGCGTGCGCTCGGCGTGAAGGGGAATCGCTCGCTCGACGGCCGCTGGCCGGATCGCTGGCCGGCGGTCATCGAAGCCGACCAGGAGACGCTGGCGCGCGCCGCGGCGGGCTCCGGGAACGGGACCGAGGAGGGCTGACAACCGTCAGCCGGGTGCTCAGCCGGGCGTGACTGCCGGCTCGCGGGCCACGTCGAAGACGACCGGGTATTCGCTCCAGCGCGTGTAACGCTCGGTCCTGGTGTCGCGCACGGCCGAACGCGTCGGGTCCGGCCGGATGCCGCGGGCGACGACCTTCTGGACCATGAGCGCCACGAGTCCGAAGAGGTGACCCTCCTCGGCCACGAAGTCAGGCTGGACCGGGAAGCCACCGGCGACGCTGCGACCGGGGCACTGGTGCGGCCCGGCTCCGAACGACAGGCCCCAGCGCGCGACCTCGCCACTGATCCGACGGTCGGGATCGAACTCGTCGGCGCGGTCGCCGAACAGGGCCGGATCGCGATTCGCGGTCGCGGCATCGAGGACCACGAGCGCGTCCTTCGGAATCGCCGTCCCCGCCACCGTCGTATCCGCCTCCGCGCGTCGCTTGATCTTCGGCGTCGTCGGCCGCAGCCGCAGCGTCTCGTGGATGCATCGCTGCGCGAAGAGCCGATCCTCGAGCAGCCGGCCCCGGATCGACGGGTCACGATCCATGATCGGAAAGAGCAGGTCGAGCGTGTTGATGAGGGTCTGCGAGCTGGTATGCGTGCCGCCCTGGAGATAGGTGCCGACCTCGCGGACGATGCGCCCGTCGTCCGCAAGCTCGACCCTGGGGTCGGCGCGGTGCGCGAGCAGGACGGTCAGGATGTCGTGCGGCAGCTCCTCGGCACCGATCTCGCCGCGCACGAAGCGCTCGACGACCTCGCGCCGGCGCTCCCACGACGGCCTGACGAACTCGTCCTCGAACTCGGCCCACGCCTGACGGGCCATCGCCCGGACGGCGTCCGGGTCCTTCGCGTCGAGGATCGCGCTCGCCTGTGAGAAGGCATCGACGAAATGGACGAGCCGCCGGAGCTGATCGAGGTCGTCGGGGTCGTGATCGAGCCCGGCACGACGTGCGGCGAGGACGACGCTCAGGAGCTCGCCGAGCTTGAACAGGTCGATCTCCTCGCGGTCGACCAGCCGATCGAGCATCGAGTCGAGGACGGCCGGGAAGAGCTGGCCTTCGTACAGCCGCAGGCGGTCGGCGCGGAACTCGGTGTTCTCGACCCGACGACGTGCACGATGGGTGGCGCCGTGAACGATGCTCACGACTCCGTCGCGGACGTTCCCGTCGGCGTACGAGCGCTTGTCGAACGAGCGGGACAGATCCTTGTTGAAGAGCGCCTCGCGGATCGCGTCGTATCGATCGAACGTCACCGTCGCCGTCGGCTCGATCAGCAGGTCCACCACGCTCAGCGTCCTCCTCGGGTTCGAGACCGGCGGCGCCGGCTCGCGTCGGCGCTCAGGCCGATTCGTAGGCGATGGTGCCGTCGTCGTCGACGATGCGGATCGCGTTCGTCGGGCACTGGCGCGCTGCTTCGACGAGCAGGGCGAGGCCCGTCGTGGCGGCTCCCGGGAGTGGGATCGACACCGAGCGGTCCTCGTCGACGTGGAACGCGAGCGGTGCAATCCGTGCGCAGTCACCCGTTCCCACGCACAGCTCCTCGTCGACCGTCACCTGCGCCAAGCTCGGCGTCCTCCGTCCAGGGTCTCGCCCGCGGTCGCCGCGTGCCTCCTGCCCCGTGTCCGACCGAATTGTACGCATCATCAGAGAAGATGCACACAAAAAGCCCGCCTCGCCTCCGCGCGAGCGTCGGGGCCGGTCGGAGTGGATTGTCTACAAGAGCAACGAGCGTCCTCGACAATCGCGAATGCCTTGGATACATTGCGGCACGCCGGCCAGTCGCCGGTGCGGGAGGCGGATGTGGCCCAGTCCCTTCATGAGGTCCGGCGAGACGCGTCTCCGAACGGCGAGACGGCCGCCCGGCTGCGCGCGATCGTCGCCGCTGCGCGCGAGCAGAACGCGACGGCGCAGGAGCTCGTCCTCGCCTCCGTCCGCGAGGGCATCCTCGCCGGCGTGCTCGAGCCCGGGGCGCGCCTCCGGCAGGAGGAGCTCGCCGACCTGTTCCAGACGAGCCGCATCCCGGTACGCGAGGCGCTTCGTGCGCTCGAGTACGAGGGCCTCGTCCGATCGGAGCCGCACCGCGGGTTCACCGTCACCTCGCTCGACGCCGACGACGTGGAGGAGGTCTACGACCTCCGGATCCTTCTCGAGGGCCACGCCGTCCGGCTGGCCCTGCCGCTCCTCACCGACGAGGACCTCGAGGAGCTCGAGCGGCTGTTCGGGCTGATGACGAACGCGACGACGCCGGACGAGCAGCTTGCGGCGCGCGAGGGCTTCTATCTCCGCCTCTATTCGGTCACCGGCCGACCCCGCCTCGTCGGGCTCATCGCGCGGCTTCGCCAGGAGGTCGCGCGTGCTCTGCGCTGGCCCACGATCCAGCACTCGCCGTCCATCCACGAGCAGTTCTTCGAGGCCGTCAAGGTCGGCGACGCGGAGCGGGCAGTGGCTCAGCTGT
>DASSHA010000146.1:0-2952 GCA_035693145.1 Candidatus Limnocylindrales bacterium | reverse complement strand
CGGGCACCGTCGCCAGCCGCCTCCGCGACGTCGCGGCGATCGGCGTCGACGTCGCATCGGGTGTCGAGCGGCCGGGCCTGGCCGGCGAGCGTCGCCGAAAGGATCCGTTCCGTGTCGCGCTGTTCGTCAAGCGGGCACGGGCGGCGCGCGACGATCGGCCCGCTGTCGCGTTCGCGCCGACGCCGGTCGACCCGGGTCTGCTCGCCGCCGATGAGCGCGGCCGGTGGGGGACCGACCGAGGGTTCGGCGGTCGCTATGTCCCCGAGACGCTCGTCGCGGCGCTGGAACGGCTCGAGGCTGCCTATGCCGAGGTCCGGGACGATCCCCGGTTCTGGGCCGAGCTCCGCGAGCTCCTCGCGACGTTCGCCGGACGACCGACGCCGCTCTACCGCGCCGACCGGATCGCCGACGAGGCGCTCGACCGGGCCCGCGCGCTCGTGGGTCGCGACTCACATGGCCTGCCGACGGGACTTCGCCTCTATCTCAAGCGCGAGGACCTCGCCCACACCGGCGCCCACAAGATCAACAACGCGCTCGGTCAGGCGCTGCTCACGCGACGGCTCGGCAAGTCGCGAGTGATCGCCGAGACGGGCGCCGGCCAGCACGGCGTGGCGACGGCGACCGCCTGCGCGCTCCTCGGGCTGCCGTGCGTCGTCTACATGGGCGCCGAGGACATCGAACGCCAGGCGCCGAACGTCAGCCGGATGCGGAGCCTCGGCGCGGACGTCGTTGCGGTCACGTCGGGCAGCGCGACGCTCAAGGACGCGATCAACGAGGCGATGCGCGACTGGGTGACGAACGTCGCGACGACGCACTACGTCCTCGGGTCGGCGATGGGGCCGCATCCCTATCCCACGATCGTCCGCGACCTTCAGCGGCGGATCGGCGACGAGGCCGCCGGCCAGCTCCGCGCCGTCGAAGGCCGATTGCCCGACCTCGCGCTCGCCTGCGTCGGCGGTGGCTCGAACGCCATTGGTTTGCTCAGCCGGTTCATCGGCGAGCCGTCGGTCCGGCTCGCGGTCGCCGAGGCAGCAGGCGACGGGATCGCGACCGGCCGCCACGCCGCGGCGCTCCTCGGCGGGACGACCGGGATTCTCCACGGCGCGCGTTCGCTCATGCTCCAGGACGCCGACGGACAGGTGACCGAGGCGCACTCGATCTCGGCCGGGCTCGACTACCCGGGCGTCGGCCCGCAGATCAGCGCACTGTTCGCTGCCGGCCGCCTCGAGGTCGAGCCGGCGACCGACGCCGAGGCGGTCGAGGCCGTCGGCTGGCTATCGCGGACGGAGGGGATCGTGCCCGCACTCGAGACGGCCCATGCGTTTGCGGTCCTGCCGGGGCTGCTCGCCCGCGCCGCGGCGGGCGCCCGGCCGTTCCCGTCCGAAACGCTCGTCCTGCTCGGGCTGTCGGGGCGGGGCGACAAGGATCTGGCGGCGATCGAGCGCTGGTCGGCGGCGCGGGCGTGAGCGCGGTCGCGAGCGCCGCGGCGCCGACCTTCGCCGGGTCGGTCGGCGCCACGGACGAGACGACGGGGGCCGAGCGGATCCGGGCCGCGTTCGCGGCGGCGGCGAACGAGGGTCGCGCCGCGTTCGTCCCGTATGTCGTCGCCGGCTATCCGGACCCCGACGGCGCCTTCGCCGCCGCGCTCGCGGCGATCGACGCCGGCGCGGACCTGCTCGAGGTCGGGCTGCCGTACTCCGACCCACTCGCCGATGGCGCCACGCTCCAGCGCGCATCGCGTGCTGCGCTGCGCGCAGGCGCCACGCTCGACGCCTCGCTCACGCTCGTCGCCCGGATCGTCGCCGCGCGCCCCGCGACGCCGATCGTCCCGATGGGCTACGCGAACCAGCTCATCGGCGGCGGCGACGGATCCGCGCTCGCACGCCGCCTGCACGACGTCGGCGTGGCGGGTCTGATCGTCGCCGACCTCACGCCCGACGAGGGCGGTCCGTTCGAGCCGGTCGCGGCGCGGAACGGGCTCGCCGTCGTCTACCTCGTCGCGCCGACGACTCCGCCCGACCGGCGTGCGGCCATCGCTCGACGCAGCGGCGGCTTCCTCTACTGCGTCTCGCTCGTCGGCGTCACCGGCGCCCGAACGGCGCTGGAGCGCAACGTTCGGCAGCTCATCCGCGACGTCCGCGCGGTCTCGCCGGTGCCGGTCGCCGTTGGCTTCGGGGTCAGCCGTCCGCGGCACGTCCGGGCGCTCGCCGCAGCCGGCGCCGACGGCGTCGTCGTCGCCTCGGCGCTCATCGATGCGCTCGGTCCCGACGGTCGCGACGTTGACGGGTTTGCCCGACTCGCGGGCTCGCTCCGTGCCGCCACCGCCCGGCCGTCGAGGACCGGACCTCAGTAGCGGGAGCGACCCGGGCGCGACGAGACGGCGCCGCGCGCGACGATGCCGACGACGAGACCGGTGACGAACCCTCCGACATGGGCGAGGTAGGCGACGCCGCCGGTCTGCTCGGTGACCGCGATCGAGGCGAACCCGTTGACGAGCTGGAGGAGCGCCCAGATTCCGATCGCGACGATCGCGGGGACGGCGAACGGGATGAACCGGAACGCGATGATCAGCACCCGGTTCGTCGGGAAGAGGGCGATGTATGCGCCGAGCACGCCCGCGATCGCACCGGACGCGCCGAGGCTCGGGACCTTCGAGGCGGGATCGGCGGCGATCTGGGCGAACGAGGCGATGACGCCGGCGGCCAGGTAGAAGCCGAGATAGGGGAGCGAGCCGAACCGGCGCTCGACGTTGTCGCCGAAGATCCAGAGGAACCACAGGTTGCCGAGCAGGTGCAGCCAGCCGCCGTGCATGAACATGCTGCTGAAGAGCGTCAGCCAGATTGGGCTCGGGCCGGGTGCCTCGTCGATGAGCCAGGTCTCGCCGCCGACGGTGACCCGCTGCGGCTCGGTCAGGTCGACGTCGTGGGTGATCTCGTAGGGGATGACGCTGTA
>DASSHA010000145.1:0-25367 GCA_035693145.1 Candidatus Limnocylindrales bacterium | reverse complement strand
ACCTGCCGCCCGGCGCGATGCGACGCGTGTCGCGTGGCGACCTCGACGTGCTGCTCGCTCACACGAGCGAGGGGATCGCCGCGGTCGACGACCGCTGCCCGCACATGAGCGCACCGCTCTCACTCGGCTCGCTCGACGGCTGCGTCGTCGCCTGCCCGCTCCACGACGGCCGCTTCGACCTCGCCACGGGCGAGCCGGTCCGGATGCCGACGACCGGGGGCCTCGACCCGGACGGCGCCTATCACCCGGTCTGGACGCCGCCCGGGCGGGAGCCGAAGGACGAGGTGCCCGGCACGAAGGCCAAGGCGCGACGGCTCACCCGCGTCCGCCGCTTCCGTTACTACCCGCTCCGCATCGTCGACGGTCGGATCGAGGTCGCGCTGCCGGAGGCGTAGTCACGGAGCGTCAGCCGCGGAGCTCACCCTCCGCTGCGGCAGCCGCGGCGTCTCCACCCTTCGCATACGCGACGATGAGCCGGACGACCTCCTCGGGATCGTCGGTCAGCTTGAGGAGCGAGAGGTCCTCCTCGCTGATCGACCCGGCCGGCAGCTGCACGTCGCGCAGCCAGTCGAGAAGGCCTCGCCAGTAATCCGATCCGACGAGGATGACCGGGAAATGGCGGATCTTGTTGGTCTCGATGAGCGTGAGCGCCTCGAACAGCTCGTCGAGCGTGCCGAACCCGCCGGGCAGGATGACGAACGCGTCGGCGTACTTCACGAACATCGTCTTGCGGGCGAAGAAGTAGCGGAACTCGACGCCGAGGTCGCAGTACTCGTTGAGTGACTGCTCGTGGGGCAGCTCGATGTTGCAGCCGATCGAGAACCCGCCGGCGTCGTGGCAGCCTCGATTCGCCGCCTCCATCATCCCCGGGCCGCCGCCCGTGATGACGGCGAAGCCCGCCTCCGCGACCTTGCGGCCGATCGTCCGGGCGAGCTCGTAGCCGGACGTTCCACGGTGCGTCCTGGCCGACCCGAAGATCGTGACCGCAGGGCCCACCGACGCCAGGGCATCGAACCCTTCGACGAACTCCGACAGGATCCGAAGCGCGCGCCAGGGGTCGCTGTCGAGGAAGTCGGGGCGCGGCTGGCGCTCGAAGAGCTTCTCGTCCTCGGTCCGACCGCGGTCGCCCTCGAGCCGCTCGGCGGCCTTCGGCCGCATCGTGAGCCGCCCGCTCCGACGTCGCCCGTTCGGTACCGGCTCGCCGTTCGTGCCCGCTCCGGCGGTCGTCGTCGATGGCGGCGCTGCGCCCTGGCCGGCATCCGCCTCAGCGCGCGGCGATTCGCCCGTCGGGTGGCCGGCACCCGGGAGCGCCTTCGCCTCGTTCTTCGATCGTTCCGTCACGTCAGGAAGGATGCCGCAGTCAGGTGCCCTTCACGGAACGGATCCACGCCGCCTCGTTGCGGCCGGCGGTCACGTCGTTGCGGAACCGAATGAGCGGGAGTCGAAGCAGGCGGTTGTCGGCGAGGAGGCGCTCGACGATCTCGGCATCATCCATGCGCAGGTGTGCGAGGCCGCCGTCCCGGTACGGCCGGCTGGTTTCGTCGAGGAGCGCCGGCGCGCCGAGCCGCTCGACGAACCGCCGGAGCTCACCGGGCGCGATCGGTTTGCGGCGGAGGTCGACGAACGCGACCGAGACTCGGCGCTCCTTGAAGAACCTGAGCGCGTGGCGGGTGGGCGCCGAATCCTCGAACCCGAAGACCTGGACCGTCGGCGGGGGCTGAGGCGGCATCCGCCGAGCCTACGCTCGCGGGGCCGCGACGCCTGAACCTTCCGGCCCGTCCGGGCGATCGCGGCCGCCGACGACTACCATCGCGTCGATGACCGTCTGGTTCACCGTCCAGCTCGAGGATCGGCCCGGCTCGCTCGCGCGCGTGGCAGCGGCACTCGGCGAGCGCAGCGTCAACATCACCGGGATCGTCGGCGTTGCCGAGGACACGGACGGCGCGCTCATGCTCACGACGAGCGACCCCGCGAAGACTCGCGAGGCATTCGGGTCGCTCGGCCTCGCTTTCGAGGAGCACGACGACGAGGCCGGGATGGAGGCCGCCCGGACGTCTGTCGCCGATCCCCGCGCCGCTCGCTGACGTCCGCTCGAAGAACCGATGCGCGTCGCCACCTGGAACGTCAACTCGCTCAAGGCCCGCCTCGACAAGGTCGAATGGTGGCTGGGCCGGGCGCAGCCCGACGTGCTGCTGCTCCAGGAGACGAAGCTCACTGACGCCGAGGCGCCGCTGCTGCCCTTCCGCGCCAAGGGTTACGAGCTCGTCCATCACGGCGAGGGACGCTGGAACGGCGTCGCGATCGCGAGCCGGATCGGAGCCAAGGACGTCGTCACGAACTTCGGCGATGGGGCCGTCCGCAACAGCGGCGCCGGGGCCACGGGTCTCGCCGAGGAGGACTTCGATCCGTTCGACGAGGCGCGGATGGTCAGCGCAGTCTGCGGCGACATCCGGTTCGTCTCGCTGTACGGCCCGAACGGACGCGCCGTGGGCTCACCGTTCTACGCGGGCAAGCTGCGCTGGTTCGACCGGCTCGCCCGCTGGCTCGCAGACGCTGCCACGCCGGACGAACCGCTGATCATCGGCGGCGACCTGAACGTCGCGCCGACCGACGACGACGTGTGGGATCCCGTGGCCGCCCACGGCGGCACGCACGTCTCGGAGCCCGAGCGCGAGGCGTTCCGACGGTTGCTGGCGTGGGGACTCACCGATGCCTACCGCGCCATCCGTCCCGAGCCCGGCCGCTACTCGTGGTGGGACTACCGGGCCGGGATGTTCCACAAGAACTACGGCATGCGGATCGACCACCTGCTCGTGACACGCTCGATCGCAGACCGCGTGAACTGGGCCGAGATCGACCGCGAGGCCCGCAAGGGCACGCCTGTCCCGTCCGACCACGCTCCCCTCGTCATCGACCTCGACACGCCGGGGGTGCCGTTCGACGCCGGGTGGGACGACGCCGCGGCGAGGATCGCGGCACGCCAGGCGAAGGACACGGCGCAGGTCGGCCCGCGGAGCCGTCGCGGCGGTTGACAATCATGGCCAGCAACGCCTACCAGTTCGTGACGCGGTGGCGGATCGCGGCCACGCCCGAGGAGATCACCGACGTGCTCGCAGACGCCGTGGGCCTCGCCCGGTGGTGGCCGTCGGTCTATCTGTCGGTTTCGGTCGACGCGCCCGGCGACCCGGGCACGGGCCTCGGCAAGGTCGTCTCGCTGTGGACGAAGGGCTGGCTGCCGTACACGCTCCGCTGGTCCTTCCGGGTGACCGAATCGAAGACGCCGACCGGGTTCGCGCTCGAGGCGACGGGCGACTTCGTGGGGCGCGGCGTCTGGACGCTGCAGGCTGTGCACGCCCCCGACGCGCCGGGCGGCCCCGAGACGCTCGTCACGTACGACTGGCGGATCGCCGCCGAGAAGGGCATCCTGCGCCGTCTGTCGTTCGTCATGAAGCCGGTGTTCGGCGCGAACCACCGCTGGGCCATGGCACGCGGCGAGGAGAGCCTCCGAATCGAGATCGCGCGTCGCCACGCCCTGTCGTCTGGCGACGTCGCGATCCTCGCGGCCATCCCCGCGCCTCCCGGGCCGACCTTCCCGCACAACCTCGCGCTCTTCCGGCGCCGCGCCCGCTAGCCGCGCCCGCTAGCCCCGCCCGCTGCGCCCCTGGCTAGCCCCGTCGGACCCGGGTGACGCTGCCGGCGCGGGTTCGCTGCTCGCGCGAGGTTCGGGCGCCGTCGTTCGCGTAGCGGTCCGCGACCATGATGTCGAACGCGTGGACCGACGCCTCCTGGTTGGAGAACCGCCCCGCCGCGAACGAACGCGAACGGGTCCCGACCTGCTGCAGCTCGACGACGTGGTAGTCCTGCCGGTTCGTCAGGTCCCAGAACTCGACGGCCCCTGAGACGTCGACGCCGGCGGCGACCGCATCGGCCTCCAGGTAGAGATCGCACCAGACCGTGGAACGCTCGGGACCGTTCGGCCACGTCTGGTGGGTCAGGACGTAATCCGGGTGGACGGAGACGATGAGATTCGGCCACAGGATGTAGTAGTGGATGCGGCCCGACGCCTCCCCGTCCGTCCCGGCGATGAGCGGCCGGCCGTGGCGGAGCCCATCCATCGACATCGTCTCGCAGCCAGCGGCGAGCGGCATCCAGCCACCCTTCCACGGCCCGGTCGGCTCGAAATCGTCGCCGAGGTCGTACGGCGTGAGCCTGTTGAGCAGCGGGTGGACGCCCGGGCAGTGGTAGCACTCCGAATAGTTCTCGGCGACGATCTTCCAGTTCGCGGCGACGTCGTACGTCAGCCGCGCCGCGCGCCGGAGGGGTGAGAAGTCACGGCCGAACGCCTCGTGGTGCTCGACCCAGTCGCCGAGGTACGCCTCGAGCGTCGGTCCGGCGTCGGCCAGGCTGATGAAGACGAACCCGCCCCACGTCCCGACCCGCACGGGCGCGAGCCCGAACGTGTCCGGCGAGAAGCCCTCGACGTCGTCCATGTGCTTCGCCCGAACCAGCCGTCCTTCGAGGTCGTAGATCCAGGCGTGATACGGGCACTGGAACCGGACGACCTTCCCCCGCTGCTCCTCCAGGACCGCCGTCCCGCGATGACGGCAGACGTTGTAGAAGCCGCGGAGGTGACCATCGCGGCCGCGTACGACGACGAGCGGCTCGTCGACGAGGGTCGCGAGGAAATAGCTCCCGGGCGTCGCGGCATCCTCCTCACGCCCGACGCAGATCCAGTCCCGATAGAACCACTGCTCTCGCTCGAACGCCCAGATCGACTCGTCGTGATACGCGCGACCGGGCAGCAGCGACGCCTCACGGAACGGCCGGCGCACCGCCGCGAGCTCCTCGTCGGTCAGCGGCGGGGGCGTCACCGGGCGGCCCACGATCGTCACTCCAGCGTGATCATCTGCCGCCACTGCGGCACGACCGTCTCGAGCCCGAGCGCGCGAATCTTCGGTTCGATCGCGGCCTGGGCATCGGGATCGCCGTGGACGAGGAAGACGCTCCGCGGCTTCCGGGATGCGGCGCCCGGCCCGCCATCGCCGAAGCCGCGGAGCCAGGCGAGGATCTGCGACTCGTCGGCGTGCGCCGAGAACCCCGAGATCGAGCGGACCTCGCATCGAACGTCCACGAGCTGCCCCTGGATCTTCACCTTTCGAGCGCCCGACTGGAGGCTCGCGCCGAGCGTCCCGACCCCCTGGTAGCCGACGAACAGCAGGACGGCGCTCGGGTCACCGATCAGGTCGCGCAGGTGCCCGACGACGCGACCGCCGGTCAGCATCCCGTTCGAGGCGACGATCATGTACGGGCGCGGCGCCTTCGCGATCGCCTCCGAGTCCCGCATGTCCTTCGTGACGATCTGCTTGGGATAGTCCACCGGCGTCTCGCCCGCGTCGAACAACCGCTTCGCCTCGTCGTCGTAGTACTCCGGATGGCGGCGGTAGACCTCCGTCGCCTTCGAGCCCATCGGCGAGTCGAGGTAGAGCGGCAGGAGCGGGATCCGGCCCTCGTCGATGAGCCGATCGAGGGCGTACACGATGTCCTGCGTTCGCCCGATCGCGAACGATGGCACGAGCAGCACCCCGTCGTGGTCGGCGACGAGGCGGACGGTCTGGGCCAGGATGTCCAGCGCCTCGCGCTCGGGCTCGTGCTCGCGACCGCCATACGTCGTCTCGACGAGCACGTAGTCGGCGTCGGTCACCGTCGTGTAGTCACGAAGGATCGCCGCGCCCGGCCGTCCCAGATCGCCGGAGAAGACGATGACGCGATCTCCACCGTCCGAACCGCCACCGTCGACTCGGACGACGACGATCGCGGAACCGAGGATGTGCCCGGCGTCGAGAAACGTCGCGTGTACCCCGGGCGCAACGTCGAGCTCGGTCCCGTAATGGACGGGCTTGAAGCGGGCGAGTGCCGCGCGAGCGTCGCGCGTCGTGTACAGCGGCGCATCGAGATCGAGGTTCGAAGCGGGCTCGAGTGCGTGCGGAAGATGGACGTCCGGGCCGGGCTGCGGCGTCCCGATCGCGGGTGCAGATCGTGAGGCCGTCGCGACCGCGGCATCCTCGTCGTCCTCCCGCTCCACGACCGGCTCGATCGTCGTCGGGACGTGCTCCCCGGTCGCGAGGCTGCCCAGCGGAGCGGCGAGCGCCGGGCTGCCGGCCAGCGCCTCGCCCGCATCGGCGAGATCGAGCGCGGTCTCGTACTGCGCCTGCTCCTGCCGGTCCTCCTCCGCCGCGCGATCCGGGTGCCGGCGCTCCCAGCGCATCTCGCGCTTCGAGAACTCCTCCTGGAGCTTGCCGGAATCGAGGAGCACGAGCGCCGCCAGCTCGATCGTCCCGTTCGTCGCGTAGATCGGGCCCGCGTAGCCGGCCGCGACGACGTGCGGGATCAGGCCACAGTGGTCGAGGTGGGCGTGCGTCAGGAGCATCGCGTCGATCGTCTTCGGGTCGTACGCCAGCGGGACGAGGTTCCGGATCCGTTCGTCGGGCCGCCCCTGGAACATCCCGCAGTCGATGACGACCTTCGCGCGATCCGTCTCGAGGAGATACTGCGAACCGGTCACGGTCCCGGCCGCGCCGAGGAAGTGGAGGTGTGTCGGCATGTCGCGAGTGTGCCCCGGATTCGGGACGCCCGTTTCGGCCGCCGACGTGGGTCACCTCGACGACGAGTCCGAGGCGCGCGGGGACCCCCCGGTCCTCATCCAACTCCGTGCATGACGCGGAGCGTTCGTGCCGACCAGATGCGACAGTCGCTCATCGATCCATGTTCGGCGGTCGAGGCTGCCGGGCGGGTTCCCGTAGGCTTCGAGAACCGTGAGGATCCCGATCAACTGCCGCAGGGGCATGTTCGGGACGCGCCCGTGCTCGACTCGCGAGATCGTCGACTGGCTGCAGCCGCAGCGGTCACCGAGCGCCGCCTGGCTCAGGCCCACGGTCAGCCGGCTGCGCCGAAGCCGGGCGCCGAATTCGATGATCGCGAAGCCGCGTCGATCGCCGGAATCAGGGTCGAAATGCACGGCGCCATTCGGCCATGGCGCACTCGACGCGCGCTTGCCCACGACTTGCCGCGCGCTGCTCCGCTGCTGCCCAATTCCACGGCTCGGCGTGCGCTATGCACGGAGTTGGATGGCGACAGGAGGTGTTCCTCCCGGCGGCGCCGGGGGGCCCGCGGCCGCACTGCCCGTCGGCCCGGCGGACCTCAGCCGAGCGGCGCCGCCACGACGGCGTCGACCGCGACGGCGAGGAAGAGCAGCGACAGGTATGTGATCGAGTATCGATACAGCCGGATCGCGCCGGCGGTCGAGGCCTCTTCGGCGGCGCCCGTTCGCCACAGTGCCACAGCCTGTCGAAGGAAGAGCGCGCCGAGCACGACGGCCGCGGCGAGGTAGATCCAGCCCATCCGGCCGACGGCGAAGAAGACGAGGCTGATCGCCACGAGCAAGACCGTGTAGAGGAGGATCTGCCGGCTCGTCTCGGCGATCCCGCGGACGACGGGGAGCATCGGCACGCGGGCCGCCTCGTAGTCGCGCCGGATGCGCAGCGAGAGCGCCCAGAAATGGGGCGGCGTCCAGTAGAAGACGAGCGCGAACAGGATGAGCGCGGGCAGACCGACCGAACCGGTGACCGCCGCCCAGCCGATGACCGGCGGCAGCGCGCCGGCAGCCCCGCCGATGACGATGTTCTGCGTCGTCGTCCGCTTGAGCATGAGCGTGTAGACGACGACGTAGAAGGCGATCGCGAGCAGCGTCAGGAACGCCGCGACGAGGTTGACCAGCCAGGCCATGAGCACGAGCGAGATCACGCCGAGCGCGATGCCGAAGATCATCGCCCGCTCTGGCTCGACGTCGTGCGCCGGGAGCGGCCTGCGACGGGTCCGCGCCATCAGCTCGTCGATGTCGCGGTCGATGTAGCAGTTGATCGCGTTGGCGGAGCCGGCGGCCAGCGTTCCGCCGACGAGCGTCGCGATCACGAGGCCGCTGAAGTCGACGAGCCCCAGGCCCGGCACGTCGCGGGCGGCGAGGACCATCGCGGGCACGGTGGTCACCAGCAGCAGCTCGATGATCCGCGGCTTCGTCAGCGCGACGTACGCGCGGATGGTGTCGGACAGGCGGCGTTCGGCCGGTCGGCCGGCGTCGTCGAGGTCGGTTCGGTCGGTCGGTCGGTCTCCCGTTCGGTCGGTCGTTCGGCCGTTGCTCCCGCCGGCGGTGGCCGGAGCCTCGGCGCGCGCCGTGTAGTAGCTGGCGAACGCGAGACCTGCCGTCGCACCCCAGATGAGTGCGCCGAGCGCGACATGGAGCGTCTGCGTCCATTCGGCCAGTCGCGTCAGGACCTGCGCGCCGCCGATGGCCGCCTGGATCGGGTAGAGGATCGCGGCGGCGATCGCGAGCCGGACGAGCGCAGGGTGGTGCCGCTGGGTCCGCCAGGCGACGACGAGGAGCCCGATGACGATGAGGCCGACGACGATCGCGGCCCAGCGGTGAAGGACGTGAACCGTGGTGACGTCGGTGAGCGGCGGGACGAGCGTGCCGCCCATGAGCGGCCAGTCGGGGAAGACGAGCGCGGCGTTCGCGGCGGTGACGTTCGAACCGAACAGCAGCAGCACGTAGACCGCCGCCGCGGACAGCGTCGCGAGGAGCGTGAACCGCTGGCTCGTGCCTCGTCCTCCGATCCGTGCCGGGAAGAAGCTCCGCACCAGGAGGAACACCAGGAGCCCGACGAGCGCCATCGCCGTGGCGAGGTGCGCCGTGACCGACGGGCCGCTGTTGCCGAGCCGAACCGTCTCCCGACCGAGCCAGGCCTGGAACCCGACGAGCGCGACCGCGCCGAGCGAGCCCCACAGGATCGACGGTCGGTCGCGATGGTCGCGGACGGCGAAGAACGCGAGGCCGAGGATGAGGAAGCCGATCACGGCCGCGACGGTCCGATGGGTCCATTCGATCCACGCGTTCGGGTCGTCGAGCGGCGGCAGGACGTTGCCGTAGCAGAGCGGCCAGTCGGGACACGCGACGCCCGAGCCGGTCGCGCGGACGACGACGCCGATCGTGACGAGCAGGAACACGCTCACGACCGTCACGACCGCGAGCTTCTGGTAGCGGGTCACCGAACCTCCTGGGAGCGACCGCGCCCGGCCGCCGAGCGCATCGGGGGGACCGCCGTCGCCTCGCCGATCGTCTGGCTCGGGATCGCACGCCGAACGACGTCGATTGTACCGCCGGTCTCGCTTGCACCCAGTAAGCGCGAGATGAGACTCGCGACTAGGCTTTGGGCATGCTCCCCGATCGCCCGTCCCGGCTTGTGCGCGGGCTCGTCGCGATGGCCGCGCTGGCGCTGCTCGCTGCAGGCTGCTCCTCGAACGTCTCGCCGTCGCCGTCCTCCTCGACGGTCGGCGCTGCAAGCTACAGCGTCTTTCCCGTGGTCGTGAGCCCGGATCTCGCGACCGGCGAGAACCGGTTGCTGTTCGTGTTCGTCGACAAGGACAACAAGCCAGTGTCGGCTCCTGACCGAAGCGCGTCAGTCGCCGTCTCGTCGGGCGACGCGCCGAGTGCGTCCGCGGCGCCGGTGGCAGCAGCCTTCGAGTGGGGCAACGAGGCCGCGAAGCAGGGCTACTACGTCGCAGACGTGACATTTCCGAAGGCCGGGTCGTGGTCGGCGGTCTTCACGACGTCGGCCTCCAACGCGCCCAAGGAACAGATCCCGTACCAGTTCGACGTCAAGGACAAGCACACGGCCGTCTCCGTCGGTCAGCCGGCGCCGAAGACCGCCACCCCGACCGCGGCGAGCGTCGACGGCCGGCTCGCCGAGGTGTCGACCGATCAGTCACCGGACGCGGATTTCTACGGACTTTCCGAGGACCAGGCTCTCGACCAGCACAAGCCGTTCGTCATCGTCTTCGCGACGCCGGCGTTCTGCACGAGCGCGCTGTGCGGACCGACGCTCGACCGGGTCAAGGCAATCTCGAAGGACTATCCGTCGGTCACGTTCATCCACGTCGAGCCGTACCAGATGCAGGTGGTCGACGGAAAGCTCCAACCGATCCTCGACGCGAACGGGCAGCTCCAGTCGAACAAGGTCACGGACGCCTGGGGCCTGCCGGCGGAACCGTGGGTCTTCGTGGTCGACCGGAAGGGAATCGTCCAGGCCTCGCTCGACATCGTCTTCGGCGACGATGAGCTCAAGGCCGCGATCGACAAGGTCAAGTAGCGTCGACGACCCCGAGGCCGCCGGCGCGCCGTTCGGTCAGGCCGGGGCGACCCCCGTGCCGCTGCTCCCCGGCACGACGAGCGGATCACCGGCGGCGCAGCGCGGGCACGACGTCGTCCCCGGCTCGAACGTCGCGAGGTCCAACCGCCAGAGCGCGCGGAGCGGATAGGTTCGGCCGGTCGCCGGAGATTCGACGGACCCCCGCCCACCCGAACGGTCGACGAGCACCTCGCAGCCGACGACCTCGCCGCCCATCGCTTCGACCGCCGGCAGCATCGCCAGGATCGAACCGCCGGTCGTGAGGATGTCGTCGACGAGGAGAACGCGTTCCCCCGGGTCGATTGCGAACCCGCGGCGGAACTCGCGGTGCGTCGTGCCGTCGTCGGCCCGGACCTCCTCGGCGAAGATCGCTCGCGTCCCGAGCTGCCGCCCCGTCTCAAACGCGAGGATCACGCCGCCGGTGGTCGGGCCGGCCACGAGGTCCACGCCCGCCTCCCCGTACCGTGCCGCCCAGAATCCGCACAGCTCGGACGTCGCCGCAGGATCCGATAGGACCGCGAACTTCTCCACGTACGCGTCGCCGTGCCGCCCGCTCTTGAGCTTGAAGTGCCCCTCACGGAGCGCGCCGCTCGCCCGGAACAGCTCCTCGGTCCGTGCCGCGACCGCCGCGTCCGCGGCAATGGCGATGGCCGGCTTGATCGTCGTCACGCCCGAAAGTCTACGGACCGCACGGCTCGGACGGTGCTGCCTGCGAGTCTCGTCGGGCGCCGTGAGGCTTCAACCGGGGGCCCACGCCGTCGTAGCGGTGCGAGTCGAGGCAACGGCGCGGATCGCTTCACGAGAAACGCCCATGCGCGGGCACCGCGTTTGCGCGCGCCGACCCTAGGGCCGGTACTCGACTCCCTTCGCCGACGACGCGCTCCCCCGCTTCGGCAGCGCCGTCCCGATCAGCTCGCGGTACGAGCCGACGCCGCGACGCCCGCACTCGGCGCGCAGCTCCTCCACGAGCCGGACCGGCAGGGTCGGGTCCGCGAAGATCGCCGTCCCGACCTGGACAGCGACCGCGCCGACCGCGAGGAAGTCGAGCACGTCCGCGAGCTCGGTCACGCCGCCGATCGCGACGAGGGGGATCGACACCGCCTGGACGGCCTCGTAGACGACCCGCAGCGCGACCGGCTTCACGGCCGGTCCGGACAGGCCGCCGAACACGTTTCCGAGCAGCGCCCTGTCGCGCGACGGAGCGACCGCGATCCCCGACAGCGTGTTGATCGCCGTCAGCGCATCGGCGCCCGCGTCGGCAATCGCGCGCGCGATCGGGCGGACGTCGGCGACGTTCGGGGACAGCTTGACGAGCAGCGGCAGGTCAGTCGCCCGCCGGACCGCGGCCGTCACCGACGCCGCGGCATCGGCGTCGATCGCGAACTGGAGCCCACCGCGCCCGACGTTCGGGCACGAGATGTTCAGCTCGATCGCGGCGACGCCCGGGACGCCGTCGAGGCGCCGGACGACCTCGACGTAGTCGCCGACCGACTCGCCCGCGACATTGACGATGACCGGCACCCGCCAGCCCGCCCACGTCGGCGCGTACTTCTCGACGACCGCATCGACGCCGGGGTTCTGCAGCCCGATCGAGTTGAGCATCCCGGCCGGCGTCTCGGTCACACGCGGCGGGACGTTCCCGACGCGCGGCCGGAGCGTCGTGCCCTTGCAGCAGATGGCGCCGAGTCGCTCGACCTCGACGACGTCGCCGTACTCGATCCCGTAGCCGAACGTTCCCGACGCGACGAGGACCGGGTTCGCCAGCCGAAGCCCCTGCCCGAGATCGACGGACAGGTCGACCTCGCCGCGAGCCTCGTCGACCGCCTCCGCGCCTTCGAGAGGCCGGGCGACGAGCTCAGCGCCGGGAAAACGGGCGACGGTGATCGGCCGGCCGGCCTTCGGCGCCGCGACGATGGCCGAACGGATTCGCCGAACCGTCTGCGTCCGCTTCGTGCCGGGCACTCGGGGGGCGGTCGCCCGGACCTCGGCAGAGGTGACGACGCGCCGCTTCGCCTTCACGGTCGAACCCTCGCCCTCACCAGCCGCTCTCCCAGTCGAGCTCCCGGGAACCGAACACCGGGCCTTCGCGGCAGACGCGCTGCGGCTGCCCGTTCGTGCCCATGACCACGCAGCCGAGGCATGCCCCGACCGCGCAGCCCATGTTCTGCTCCATGGACACCTGGAGGAACGCCTTGCGGCGGGCGTTCGGCGAGCCGAAGGGATCGGGCCTGCCCCCACCGCGCTTGCGCCCCAGCGTGGCGACGCCGAGCCGCGCCTGCCGTCCCTCAACCAGCCGCGACAGAGCGGCGAGCATCGCGCGCGGACCGCAGGCGAACGCCTGGTCCGCCCACGCCTCGTAGTCCGGCACGAGGTCCGTCACCAGCCCGTGATGGCCCATCGAGCCGTCGTCCGTCGCCACGACGTACTCGACCTCGTCGGGCAACAGCGAGCTCGGGTAGACCTCGCGCGCGGACGCCGCCCCGAACAGCAACGTCACGGGGCGCCCCTCGCGGATCGCCTGGTCCGCAAGCATCCGAACGCCGGCCATCCCGAGGCCGCCGGCGATGAGCAGCAGGTGGCGCGACCGCGGGTCGACCTCGAAGGCGCGACCCAGCGGCCCGAGCAGGTCGATGGTGTCGCCGGGCCGGAGCCGCGTGAACCAGTCGGTGCCCTTGCCGATGACCCGGAAGTGGATGGTGATGAGTCCGCTTGCCGCGTCGGCGGTGTTGACGGAGAACGGTCGTCGGAGGACGAGCCCAGAGAAGTCGCCCGTTCGAACGTGGATGAACTGGCCGGCGCGCGCGGAGGCGGCGAGCGCAGGCGCTCGAAACGACTGGAGCCACTGCCCGGGCAGGATCTCACGGCTCTCGACGAGCTCGGCCGCGAGGAGGTGCATCCGGTCGACCGGGCGACCGGCGGCGTGAGTTGCGGGGACCCCACTCCGAGGTGGGTCGCGCGGAGGTCGGGCGTCGAGCGTCGTCAGGTGCCCGCCCCGTTTCGGCCGTCGCCGCCGTCGACCGGATCGTCCAGGTCGTCGTCCTCCGACGGCCCGTCGGCCTCCTCGTCGCCGACGTCGTCGCCGCCTGCCCCCGGTTCCGATTCGGGCGCGATCTCGGGGTACGCCTCGGCCAGCGCATCGGCAAGATCGCTGAACACATCGGTCGGGTCGTAGTACTCGACGAGCGCCGCAGGATCCTCGAGCGTCCGCCAGGTGTCCGCCGCGTCCTCCGGGACGACCTCGGCGCGAAGCGTCCCGTCGGCCTGGAGCACGAACCGCTCGTCGTCGTCGTCGGTGATCATGAAGTCGCCGAGCACCGGGGCGACCGGCCGGGCCGCGACCTCGAACTGCTCGAGGATGCGGGCCTCTGCGCGCTGGCTCCGCTCGAGATAGCTCAACGTCAGGTCGTAGAGCGCCCGCGCCGCCTCCGTGTCGTCAGCCGGCGTGGCGAGCGGTCCCTGCGCGGCGGCCCACTGGTCGGCGGCGCCCGCGTATGGGTCGTCGAGCGCGTTCGTGGAGTCCAGGTCGACGGTCTCGGCCGGCGAGATCCCGGCGGCATCGAGGACGTCGTCGGTGGCCGTCGGTTCGGCATGGAGACCGGCCGCCTCACGCGCTGCCTCGGCGAACCACTGGTAGAGGTCGGCCGGGTTGTACAGCTCGACGAGCTCGGCCGCCGTCTCGATGACCTCGGTCTCGGATTGCCACTCGCCGGTGTCCTCGTCGAGGTAACGGCTTCGGCTCCGGAACGTGAGGTCGGGCGCGATCGAGAGATATTCGGGCTCCTCGTCGATGAGCGTCATCCCGCCGAGATCGCTGATCCGCGCCCGGTTCGATTCGAGGAAGCGGCGCAGCTGGTCGGTCGCCTGGACGAGGAAGTCGCCGCGCTCGAGGGCGGCATCGGCCGCGAGCTCCCCGAGCTGGTCGTTTCGGGCGTCAGCCATTCGTCGTCTCCGTTCTGTTCGTCAGCCGTGGCACTCGAGATCAGCCGTGATACTCGAGGTCCGGGCCCATCCGCTCCCGGAGGAACATCGAATGGTGCCGTTCGAAGATCCACTCGCCGGCCCGGTGTCCGAGCGCGCGGGTGGCCTCGTCGGCCTCGAGCTTGTCGAGCGTGGCGTAGTCGGGCAGGTCGAGCAGGATCACGTTGTCGAAGTCCCAGCCGTGCGCGACGTTGTACCAGCCGAGGAAGCGGATCCCGAACTTCTGCTCGTACTCGCGAACCTGGCGCGGGAAGAGCGTCCGCATGAAGAACTTGAAGAACGGGTCGCGGCCGCGGCGGACGGAGAAGTACGTGGCGAGGACGGGCACGAACGGCGGCTCCTTGCGGCGGGACGGTCGCGGGCGACCAGGCGCACGATTGGGCGGCCTATTCTCGCACGGAGGGCTCGTCCGGCGGCTTGGTCCGCGCGGGCTCGCCGCCAGGCTCGCCGGCGTGCTCGGCGTCGGTCAGCTCCCCCACTGTCCGGCTTCGGGCGGCCGCCATCGGTCGGCGGCGGCCCTCGCGTCGCTCGGCGGCCACGAGACGGAGCAGGAAGATGATCGTCTGGCCCGTCAGCAACAGGAGCCCGATCGTCACGAACAGGAGCAGCGCGCTCGCCCAGTCCGGCCAGCCGGCGTACACGCTCGCCGGCGTGGCGACGATCAGGACGACGACGACGATGACCTGCAGGTAGAAGCAGCCGAGCCCCGGACCGCGCCGAGCCTCCAGCGGCTCCCCCTTGTACTGGACGGGCGGCAGCGTCGACCGCGGGGACTCATCGGGGGAGGTCACGTGCCAAGCGTACCGAGGGTCACCGGGCTTCACCCGCCGGCGGGCAATCGGAGCGCCGCTCGTCGGTCGCCTCGCCTCCGCCCTCGGCGCTGTTCCAATCGCGTGCGCTGGACGGTACTCGCCGTCACTCACCCGCGGCTTATGGCGAGGCCCGTGACCACCCACGCGCCGACCCGGTCGCGCTTGCCCTTCACGGTCAGCGCGCCGAGCGAGAAGCCACGCGCTCGTCCCTCGAGACGCCCCCACGTCGCGTCGGACACGACCACCTGGCCGGGCTCGGCCGCGACGAGAAGGCGGGCAGCGGTGTTCGTCGTGTCGCCGATCGCGGTGAAGCTCCGCCGACCGACCGCACCGACGTTTCCCACGACCGCCGGTCCGGAGTTCACGCCGACGCGGAACGTGGGCCAGCCGGGATGCGCGTCGGCGACGGGGCCGGCCGCGGCCGCGATCGCGAGACCCGCCTCCACCGCCCGCCCCGCGTGATTCGGCTCCGTGCCAGCCGCGTTGAAGATCGCCAGCACGCCGTCGCCGGCGAAGTACTCGACCACGCCGCGGGCGGCGTCGATGACCGGCACCACCACCGCCCAGTACGCGTTCAGCATCCCGATCACCTCGGCCGGCTGGTGTCGCTCGCTGAAGGTCGTGAACCCGGCGAGATCCGCGAAGAGCACGCTCACCTCGCGCTCCTCGCCGCCGAGCCGTGCCAGCCCGGGATCCCGTCGGAGCTCGTCGGCGACGCCGGTCGGGAGGTACGGTCGGAAGAGCGAGTCCAACCGACGCAGCTCCGTGGCCGTCTCGGACAGGAGCGCGACCTCGTCGTCGCTCGCGCCCTCGCGGCGGAGCTCCTCGAGGACGCGGGCGGTTCCCTCGTTGCGCGCCTCCGCGTCTGCCACCGCCGCGATCGCGCGTGCATGCCAGCGGTCGATCCGGGCGAGCGTCGCCTGCGAATAGAGGCCACCGAACGCGCCCGTCAACGATCGGCTGCGCCGATATTCGTCGCGCGCTCCGAGGGCGATCGCCACGAAGGCGGCGAGCATCAGGAGGTGCCATTCCCACCAGCTGAGGTGCCAGTTGCGGCTGGCCACGACCGCGAGCGTCGCTTCCGCGAGCAGCACGAACGCGACGGCGACAGCGAGCGACAGCAGGTCGCCCCGCTCGCGCTGGATCGCGACGTATCGCCACGCGGCGAACACGTAGAGCGCGATCGCCGCGGCGGCGAGCACGTCGAGCAGACCGGTCGTCTCGCTCGCGGGCGGCGGCCCGTTCAGCGGTGGCAGGCCGGCAAGTGAGACAGCCCCCCAGGCAATCATCGCGGCCGCGAGCAGCGCGAGGATCGCGCGGTGGTAGCGGTGGATCAGGTCGCCGCGCGGCCCACCGAGCGCGCTGACCGAGGCCGCGGCGAACGCCGATGCGATGAACAGCCCGACCGGCGTTGCGATCGCGAACCCGATGTTGGAGGCCGGCAGCAGCACCCCGGGCGTCGCGAGCGCGTGGAGGCCTAGGAACCCGGCGCTGGCGAGGAACGCCAGCGACACGAGCATGACGCGCGCGTCCCGATGGCGAGCCGCCGCCACGTTGGTCACGTACGCGAGCGCGACGTTCACCGCGGCCGTGACGAGCACGATCCAGAAGTGACTCGGGTGGTGCTGCCACTCGAGATCGAGCTCCGGTTGGAGAAGGACGACCGCAAGCCCGACGACCGGGAGTGCGAGCAGCGCGAGCCGCCACCGTGGAATGGGCTGATTCGTCGCCGGCGCGGCGGCGGTCGTCATGTTCGCAGCGTACGAACGTCCGCAACCCCGGTGCCGCCACCGACCGCGGCCCGTTCGCCCGCCCGAGCGCCCTCGAGATCGAGATACCCTGCCGGCCATGCTTGGACGGGCAGCGCGTGCATCGGACAGCGACGGTGGCGACCACCTCAGAGGCGATCTCGACCTCGACCGCCGCGCGTATCGCGATCGCTTCGCGTGGCATCCCGAGCCCGAGCTCATCGGGATCCGTGACGCGGCCCTCAACCGCGGCGCGCTCGAGCGGGCCGGCGCGGAGGTCTGGGACGCGGCGCTCCACTACCTCTTCGACCATGCCCTCGAGCGCGCGACGGGCGAGCCCATCGGCTACGACGAGATGCGCGCCCTCTACTACGGCACGCAGGGTGGGCCGTCGGCGGCGCCGCGGGACCCCGCTCGCCTGTCCGATCTCCTCGACGAGTTCGGCACGCGTCTCGCGCCGCACATGCTCAACTCCTGGCATCCGCGTCAGTTCAGCTACTTCACGCCACCCCCGCTCGTCGCCTCGATCGCCGGCGAGACGCTTGCGCAGTGGCTGAACCAGGGCATCGACGTCTGGAACTGCGGCCCCGCCGGCGCGTTCGTCGAGGAGGAGGTCATCCGCTGGCTGTCGGACCTCGTCGGCTACCCCGCCGAGGAGTTCGGCCGGCCAACGGGTTCGTTCGGTGTGCTGACGTCCGGCGGGGTGATGGCGAACTTCCTGGCGCTGACTGTGGCGCGCGACGTCCACCTCGCGCGCCTGCTCGGCCTCGACCGCCCGCCCCGCGGGGGCGCGCTCGAAGGTGTCCGCGTCTACGTCAGCGACCAGGCGCATTTCTCGATCGCCCGCGGGCTCGCCGAGCTCGGCTTTCCCGACGACACGCTCGTCATCGTCGCGTCGGACGATCGCTTTCGACTCACCGCGCCCGCGGTCGAACAGGCGATCGCCCGGGATCGATCGGCGGGTCTCGTCCCGCTGGCGATCGCCGCGGTCGCCGGTTCAACGAACACCGGATCCGTCGACGACGTGCCGGCCCTCGCGGCGCTCGCCCGTCGCGAGGGACTGTGGCTGCACGTCGATGCGGCCTACGGCGCCGCGGCCCGGCTGTCGCCGCGGCTGGCGCCGCGAGTGCCCGGGCTCGAGCTGGCCGACAGCGTCACCGTCGACCCGCACAAGTGGCTCTTTCAGGCCTACGACATCGGCGCGCTCGTGGTCCGCCGGCGCGAGGAGCTGCTCCAGACGTTCCACCGCTCGCCCGAGTACTACCGGGGCGGCGACCCGGCGCGCGCCGACCCAGCCGACGAGCCGCTCAACTTCTACCGCTACTCGATGGAGGGCTCGCGTCGATTTCGTGCGCTCAAGCTGTGGCTCAGCTGGAAGCACCTCGGCACGTCGGGGCTGGCGCGGCTGGTCGAGATGACGTTCGACGTCACGGCGCACCTCTCACGCCGCGCATCTGCGATGGACGAGTTCGAAATCTCACCGGCCGAACCCGAGCTGTCGGTCGTCTGCCTCCGCCATCTGCCGTTCGGGGCCGATACGACCGCCCGGTTCGCGCCCGACGCCCTGGACGCGCATCAGGATCGACTCGCGACGGCACTCGAAGCCTCCGGCGAGGGCTGGCTCTCGACGACGACCCTGCACGGCCGAACCTGGCTTCGGGCCGGCAACGTGAACTACCTCGCCACAGAGGCGGACGTCGATCGGCTGCTCGCCGCCCTGCGGAAGCTGGCGTCCGGGACCTGACGCACGCGCCGCGCGGCATGCACGTCAGCGCGGGCTCGGGTGCCTCGGCTCGTACAGCCCGATCTCGGCGCCGCCGGCGAGCACGATCGCCGTGAGCCGGCCCCACGACTGCTCGGTCGGCGGTCGCCGGACCTCGATGCCCTTGTCCTCGAGCGAGCGCATCGCCAGCTCGAGGTCATCGCACATCAGGTAGAGGTCGTGGTCAAGGCTGTCGGCTGGATGCACGGCAAGCTCGGCTGGCGGGAGGGCGAAGATCGGCCAGCCCCCGCCCGCGTCGACGTGCTCGAGGCCCAGCACCTCGGCGAAGAACGTTCGGACCGCATCAGCGGCGGGCGTGAAGACGATGGCGTGGACTCCGGTGATCATCGACGTTCGCTCCTTCGTGTCGCGACTGCTCCTCCGGTCCTTTGAACCCGGCCCCCGCCGGCTAGGTGCGTCGCCGATCGATCCGGTCGCGGAGGCGGTACCACTCCCCCACGACGGGCAGGAACCACGGCCGACCCTCGTACGGTGCCGGCACGAGCGGGAACGGGAGGTCGGCCAACGCGGGCGCCTCGCGCGTCCCCGCGAGCCACGAGCCGAGCCGCATGCCGAGATACGTGGAGAGGCAGACGCCGGTCCCGCAGTAGCCCAGTGCCCAGCTGATCGGACCGCTGCGTCCGACGTGCGGCATGCGATCGAACGTGAAGCCCACCTTGCCGCCCCAGGCGTACTCGACGCGGACGCCCTCGAGCTGCGGGTGGACGTCGAGCATCCCCTTCACCAGGGCCCGCGAGGTGCGCGACACGTTCGTCGGCAGGAAGGAGATCCGGCCGCCGAAGACGAGCCGTCGGTCGGCCGTCAGCCGCCAGTAATAGAGGAACTGCTTCGTGTCGAAGAAGACCCGGCCGGTCGGCGCGACTGAGCGTGCCAGGTCGTCGGTCAGCGGCTCGGTCGCCACGATGTAGGAGCCGATCGGCAGGATCCGTCGTCGGAGATACGGCGATACGCCATCGGTGTAGCCGTTCGTGGCGACGACGACCGAACCCGCATCGATGACGCCACGCGACGTCTCGACGCGCACGAGCCGCGGCCCGCGGACATCCAGCCGACGGACGCGGACCGCCTCGTGGAGCCCCACGCCCGCCCGCTCGGATGCGGCGACGATGCCCGCCAGCAGCCGACCCGGATGGACGCCCGCGGAACCGTCGACTGCGAGTCCGCCGTGGTAGTACGGCGTGCCGATCTCCGCCGGCAGCGCACCGCGTGACACGACGCGGGCGGCGAGCCCGCCCTCCCGGAGGTCGTCGGCGTGGTCCGCGAGCGCGCGCAGGTGCGCGCGCGACCAGGCGAGCTCGAGGTGGCCGCGCTCGTCCCAGTCGCAGTCGATCGTCTCGTCGACGACCAGGCGGCGCAGGTATGCGAACGCCTCGAGCGTCTCGTGCCACAGCTCGTGACCGCGTCCCATCCCGTAGCGCCGGGCGAGCTCCCGCGGGCCGAGCTGGTAGCCCGGGTGGACGATCCCGCCGTTCCGGGCGCTCGCCCCGAACCCGAATCGCTCTGCCTCGAGGACGGCGACCGATGCGCCCGACCGGACGAGGGCGCCCGCCGCGGCGAGCCCGGTGTAGCCGCCCCCGACGACCGCGACGTCGACCCTGCCCGGCAGCTCGGTGCCGCGACGGTCCGGAAGGGCCGGCATCGACGCCCACCAGAACGGGCGACGTTCGGTGCCCGAGAGCGCTGCCGCGACCGCCGCCCGGCGGGACATCGCCTACGACGCCGCGTACGCGAGCCGGCCGTCTGCGACCGTGAGGAGCACGCGACCGGGAAGATCGCGGCCCAGGAGCGGCGTGTTCCGCGAGCGCGACCGCAGCGTCGCCTCCGAGACGCGCCAGGAGGACGACCGGTCGAACACGACGAAGTCAGCCGGCTCGCCTTCGATGAGCCCGGGCGATCGATCCAACGCTCTGCCGAGGACGCTGGCCGGACCCGCCGTCAGTGCCGCGATCGCGCGCTCGAGCGTCAACCGGCCGGTTGCGACGGCCTCGAGCAGCGTACCGAGCGTCGTCTCGAGCCCGATGATCCCGTTCGCGGCCGCCCCGAACTCGACCTCCTTCGCGACCGCGCCGTGTGGCGCGTGATCGGTCGCGACCGCGTCAACGGTCCCGTCTGCCAGCGCCGCGAGGCAGGCGACGGCATCCTCGGCACTGCGGAGCGGCGGGTTGACACGGAGCGACGTGTCAAACGGCGGGGCGACGAGCGCCTCGTCGCGCCACGGGTCGCGCGACCGGCCGTCGGCGTCGATCGCCTCCCACGCCCAGCGACGCGCGCCCGCGAGCCACTCGTCCGCGAGCGACAGGTGGTGCGGGGTGATGTCGCACGTCACCGGCAAGCCGCGGGCCTTCGCCCGTCGGATGGCATCGAGGGCGCCGCGGGTGGAGACATGCGTCAGATGGAGTCGGGCGTTCCGAGCGTCCCGAACGACATCGGCGAGCACGGCGAGGTCACGCTCGACTGCAGCGACCTCGGCGGCGGCCGGCCAACCGGGCAGCCCGAGCACCGTCCCGACGAGGTCGTCGTTCGCCTCGGCTCCCTCGGTCAGGGCGCGGTCCTCGGGATGGTCGACGACGACGCGGGCGAGCTCGGCCGCGTAGAGGAGTGCACTGCGCAGGAGTCCCGGCGACGCGACCGGGGACCCGTCGTCGGAGAAGGCGACGGCGCCGGCGTCCGCGAGCGCGCCCAGCGGGGCCAGCGTCTCACCGGCACGACGGAGCGAGACACATGCATAGGGCCGCAGCAGGACCGGCGAGCCGGCCCGGGCGCTGGCCGTCTCCAGCCAGGCGAGGACCGCGGGATCGTCGATCGGTGGGTTCGTGTTCGGCATCGCGCAGACCGTCGTGAACCCGCCGTGAGCCGCCGCCGCGAGTCCCGTCGCGATCGTCTCGGCCTCCTCGCCGCCCGGCTCGCGCAGATGTGCGTGGAGGTCGATGAAGCCGGGCGCAACGACGACGGCGGGGACGCGATTGCGGGCGCCGCGGCCCTCGTCACGCCACACGATGGACTCGAGCCGCCCGGCCTGAACCACCAGATCGGCGGGCCCAGACCGCCCGGTAGCGGGATCGATCGCCCACGCGTCCGTCAGCTCGAGGTCGAGCGGCGCCCCGGTCGTCCCGACCGCCTCGGGCGCGATCACCGTGCGCCCGGTCGCCACCCGTTCGCCTCGGCGACGAGTGAGAGGACGGCCATCCGGACCGCGACACCGTTCGAGACCTGGCCGAGGACGACCGAGCGGCGATCGATCGCGACGTCGGGCGCGATCTCGACGCCCTCGTTCATCGGTCCTGGGTGCATGACGATCGCGTCGGCGTGCGCGAGGGCGAGCCGTGCCTGGTTGATTCCGTACCGGGTCGCGTATTCGGCGAGCGACGGGAGCAGCCCGGCGTCCATCCGCTCGCGCTGGACGCGGAGCGCCATGACGACGTCGGCGTCCCGGAGCGCGGCCGCGACGTCGCTCGTGACGTTGAACCGCCTGGTGCCCGCGACGCCGTTCCGGGCCCAGGCATCGAAGCCCCGCAGGAGCGTCGCCGGACCGGCGACCCAGACGTCCGCGCCGGCTGCGGTCAGCGACCAGAGGTCGGAGCGCGCGACCCGCGAGTGGAGGACGTCGCCGACGATCGCGATCTTGCGGCCGGCGAGCGCGGGGCCTCCGGCAGCGCCGCCATCGGGTCCCGAGAGGACCTCCGGCGCGAGGCGCTCGACGATCGTGAACAGGTCGAGGAGCGCCTGGGTCGGATGTGCGTGGCGGCCATCGCCGGCGTTGACCACGCTGCCGCCCCACGCGTCGACGACGCGCCAGGGCGCACCGGCGGCGGCATGACGGACCACGAGCAGGTCTGTGCCGAGCGCGCCGAGCGTCCGGACGGTATCGACGAGCGACTCGCCCTTCGTCACGGACGACGCCGCGACGGCGACGTTGACGACGTCGGCCGAAAGCGCCTTCGCCGCGACCTCGAAGCTGACGCGCGTCCGCGTCGAGGCCTCGTGGAAGAGCAGCGTCACCGTCCGGCCGCGGAGCACCGGCTGGCGCGTCGCCGGCGGGTGCTCGAGCGCCGGCCGCATCCGCGCCGCCGTGCGGAGGATGCGGACGAGATCGACCCAGGCGAGACCGTCGACGTCGAGGAGGTGCCTGTGCGTCCAAGGTCGCGTGCCCGATGCGTCGTCGATGGCGCTCCGGCCTCTCGCGACGCTCAGCCCGCCGATCGCCCCGGCCGTCACCCGCCGGCCGCCACCGGGTCGAGTCGCTCGATCGCGACGCCGTCCTCGTCGTCGATCTCCGACACGCGGACGCGGACGACCTCCTCGCGCGATGTCGGGACGTTCTTTCCGACGTGGTCCGCGCGGATCGGCAGCTCGCGATGGCCGCGATCGACGAGGACCGCGAGCCGGATGGCCTGCGGCCGGCCGAACTCCACGAGGGCATCCATCGCGGCGCGAACGGTCCGTCCGGTGTAGAGGACATCGTCGACCAGGACGACGGTGCGACCCGTGAGGTCGAACGGAATGTCGGTCCCGCGGACCACCGGCTGGCCATCGCGCAGCGCGAGGTCGTCGCGGTGGAAGGTGATGTCGAGCGCACCGGTCTCGACCCGACCGCCCTCGTGGTCGCCGATCGCATCTGCGATCCGCCGGGCGAGGGGAACGCCACGCCGTTGGATCCCGACGAGGACGAGGTTGTCCGTGCCGCCCTGCTTCTCGACGATCTCGTGGCTGATCCGCACGATCCCCCGGCGCATCTCGTCGGCGGTCATGATCTCGCGAAGGTTCGGGCTGGCTCGCACGGCGCTCCTTCCCGGGCTCACGGGCCCGGTCATTAAAGGGACGACGCCAGTTTACCGGTCAGTAGACCGAGACTGTGACCTCCGCTGTGCCCGCCCAGCCGCCGCACCCGCAGATCGCGAAGAAGTCGGGGCGGTACATGTCCACGATCCGCACGGGACGGAACGTGGACGAGGGTCCGTAGTCGTTGACCGTGCGCTCGATGCAACCGCCGTTGCCGCAGATCCGGACGAACGTTCCGCGCGGCAGCCGCATCGCGGTCGTGCCGTTGTCGTAGAACGAAGCCCAGCCGTGCATGACGTAGCGGGGCGGCCTGACCGCGACGTGAACCGGGCTGCCCGGCTGGGTGACGCTCGGGCGGCCCCGTCCGGACGATGAGGGCCGTTGAGCGACCGCCGGCTCGATGAGCACGCTGTCGGCGGTCGCGGCTCTGACGGATCGTCGGGCGGCGTCGAGCGGACCGACCGGTATCCCGGCTCGGTCGTCCGCGCGGATGAGAACGGCCTGGAACGCTGCCGCCTCCGCCGAGGGCCATGGGCTCGGGGTCTTCGACCCGACGAGACCCGGCAGCGCGACCAGCGCGAGCGAAGCGGTGAGCGCCACACTCGCGACCAAGGGTCGCGGTCGCATCTGCCGGCGACCATAACCGGCTTTGGCGACCGGTGCACGCCGTCGGTGTTCGCGCGCACCGTGAAATGTCTGTCGCAGACGTGCTCAGGGCGCGGAACCGCGCCGATTCAGCGGATGACGAGCGTGTCGTCCGGTTGCACCTGCGTCTCGGCGGTCCCGCCCTTTGCACCCGTCCAGGCGTAGACCTTCACCACGGCGCCGTTCGCCGAGTCGGGGGTGAGCCAGGCGAGTCGGCCGTCACCGATCGAGAAGCCTGGCTGGGCTGGCTGATCGGTGAAGGCGGCGCCGACGGCGTCGATCGTGCCCGACGAGAGGTCGATCGTGTGGAGCGTGAGCCGGCCCTGTGTCGGGATGGCCGGGTTCGCGAGCCAGACAGCGAGGTACGTTCCCGTCTCGTCCCAGCGGACGTCCCAGTCGCCGATCGGCGGCGACGAGATCAGAGCCACGGGCGTGCCGGGAGACGGCGACAGGCCCGTGCTCGGCGACTGCGACGCCGGAGCCGGCGTTGCCGACGGCTCACCGGGCGCGACGCTCGGCTGCGGCGGGCTCGGCTGCGGCGGGCTCGGCTGCGGCGGGGCCACGAGCTGCGAGGGATCCCATCGGGCGAGCACGAGCGTCCCGTTCGCCGGCCGCCAGTCGAGCCCGTTCGAATCGACCTCGATCGTCCCCGACCAGTAGACGGCGAACCGCCCGGACGGGTCGACCACGGGACGCCAGATGCCGTCTCCGGGAATGATCCGCGATGCGCCGGTGCCGGGATCCAGGAGGAACGACACGGATCGGGCTTCGACGCCCGGTTGGTTCGTCGAGCCATCGAACGCCGCCGATGTGGCAGATGACGTTGGTGGAGGCGAACCCGCGGCCAGCAGCGTCGTCCCGTTCAACGGCTCGGCGCGGCTGCCGAGGACGTTCTCCCCGACCCACGCCGAGAAGACCGATCGGTGGTCGCTGGTGGCGGGGTGTGCAACCGCGTCGCCGACGTGCCAGACGTAGACGTCCGGACCCTGGGTGCCATGAGCCGGACGTCCGGAGAAGGCGAACCACTCGCCGCTCGGCGAGTAGGACGCCGACTGCCCGACGACGACGACGTCGGCCGCGATATCGACCGGCGCGCCGTTCGACGGCGTCGGCGACGGGCTTGCGACCGGCGGCGTTGCAGCAAGCGAGGCGGAAGGCGACGGCGGAGACGTCGGTTCGATCGACGCACTCGGCGAGACTGTCGACGCGGTGCTCGTCGCCGTCAGGGTCGGCTCGGCCGTTGCCGAAGGACTGGGCGGCGGCGTCTCGGTCTGCAAGGCGGTCGGCGTCGGGGTCACCGAGCGGGTCGGCGTCGCGAACGGCGTTGGCGAGGCGAGAGCGCCCGGACTGGCCGGCGGCCCGGACGCCGCCAGGGAGCTGTCCG
>DASSHA010000144.1:0-2146 GCA_035693145.1 Candidatus Limnocylindrales bacterium | reverse complement strand
AGTCGCCTCCCGCTCGGAGCGAGCACCGAGCGTCGAGCATGAGGGAGACCCGTGGCGCGCTCCATGTGGAAAGGGGCCATTCAGTTCGGCCTCGTGACCATCCCGATCAAGCTGTACCTGGCGACGGAGTCGCGGGCTGGCGTGAGCTTCAACATGCTCCACGAGAAGGACGGCTCCCGGATCCAGATGAAGGTCTGGTGCCCCGAGGACGAGGAGATCATCGAGCGTTCGGAGACGGTGAAGGGCTACGAGTACGCCCCCGGCAAGTACGTCGTGATCGACGACGCCGATCTCGAGAAGCTCCCGCTGAAGACGGTCCGCTCGATCGAGATCGAGCAGTTCGTCGACGCGACCGAGTCTTCCTCGAACACGAAGTTCGTCAAGCAGGCCTACTACGTCGAGCCTGACCGGGTCGGCCGCAAGGCGTTCGGCCTGCTCAAGGAGGTTCTTGCGGAGAAGAACCTGACCGCGATCTGCAAGATCGTGATCCGCGATCGGGAGGTGCTCGCGGCGCTCGATCCGTTCGAGAACACGATGCTCCTCTCGACCCTGTACTGGCCGGACGAGATCCGCGCCCTCGGCGAGCTCGACCTGCCCGAGGAGGAGCCCGAGCTCAAGCCCGCAGAGCTCAAGATGGCGTCGCAGCTGATCGATGCCATGACCGGCGAGTTCGACCCCACGCAGTACCGCGACGAATACCGCGAGGCCCTGATGCAGGTCATCGAATCGAAGATCGAGGGCCGCGAAACGATCGAGGTCGAGCCGGCCGAGGAGCCGACCAAGCTCGTCGACCTGATGGCGGCCCTCCAGGCGAGCGTCAACGCGGCGACCTCATCGCGCAGCAAGCCGGTGTCCGTCGCCGACGCGAAGGCCGCCAAGGCGTCGGCCAGGAAGGCCAAGGACGACGAGGACGAAGCCGAAGCGAAGAAGCCGGCAGCCCGCAAGCGCAAGACCGCCTGACCGCCTCGACGGCGGGGTGCGGCCGGACCGCCTAGCTCGACTCGAGCAGCCGGCCAGCGTCCACCGTCGCCTGGATCGTCATGCCGTTCGGCGTCACGCCCGCGCCGGTGAAGCGCCACGCATCGTCCGAGCTCGGCGTCACGACCTCGAACGAGCCCTGACCGAACGGATCCACCAGCACGAGCGCACCGTCCTCGACGCCCAGCGGCACCTCCGCGCGGGCGCCGAAGACCTGGAACGCGACCGTGCCGTTCGCGAGCTCCACGTCCGTCACGTCGACCCCGCCATCGGCGAAAGCCGAAGCGATGACGCGCACCGCCGCCGGGGCGTCCAGCGTCGCGGTCGCGGACAGCTCCGTGGAGGCGCCGGAGAGCGTGACCTCATCGATCGTGATGCTGCTCGCGTCATCGGTCGGGACCTGGATTGCGGCCAGGGTGCCGTCGGCACCGCCGAATGCATCGCCGGAGGTCGCGATGTCGGTCAGGGTGAGGTCGAGCGCGCCGATGGTGACGTCGCCTCGCGTGAGATCGCGGCCGCGAACGTGGACCCGGTCGACCGAGCCCTGGAGCAGCCCGAACACGTTGCAGTCGACATCGATGTCCAGGTGCCCGTCGCCGAACGGTGACTCGCCCTGGATCGCGGCGGCGATCATCGGGCGGGCGACGAGGGGCACCACGATCGCGACGCCCGTGACGATGAGCGCTGCGAGGAGGATTGCGGCAAGGATGGTGCGCACGGGTCGCGACATGCTAGGTCCGCCGGCGGCAAACTGGCGCTGATGCCCCTCGAGGAATACCAGCGCAAACGCAACTTCCAGAAGACGTCCGAGCCGTCGGGCGGTCCGGTTGCGGGCGGTGGCACGCGCGCCGGCCGCTACGTCGTGCAGCGCCATCGCGCAACCCGGCTGCATTACGACTTCCGCCTCGAGATCGACGGCGTGCTCGTCTCCTGGGCCGTCCCGAAAGGCCCGACGCTCGACCCGGCCGTGCGCCGGATGGCCGTCCACGTCGAGGACCACCCGATCGAGTACTTCGACTTCGAGGGCGTGATCCCGAAGGGTGAGTACGGCGGCGGCGACGTGATCGTCTGGGACTGGGGCCAGTGGACCGCCGAGGCGGAGACGCCCGACGGGCGCCGCGCGGTGGAGGACGGCGAGCTGAAGTTCGTGCTGGCCGGCGAGAAGCTG
>DASSHA010000143.1:0-4064 GCA_035693145.1 Candidatus Limnocylindrales bacterium | reverse complement strand
CGGCCGACCGGTCGTCGTGCCGGGCGTCGAGGTCACGACGTATGGCGGCCACTGGAACGCCTGGGGCACCGACCGTTGGTGGGAGTTCCGCGACCCGTCGGCTCCCGCGGTCGAGCGAGCGATGGCGGAGGCCGCGGCTTCAGGCGCATTCGTGAGCGTCAACCACCCGAAGCCGTTCGGGCCCCCGTGGGAGTACGGCCCATTGGCGCCCATGCACGCCGTCGAGGTCTGGAACGGCCCCTGGGTCGGGCTCAACCCCGTCTCGCTCGAGTGGTGGGAATCGCTGCTCCTCGCCGGGCGGCGGCTCGTCGCGGTCGGCGGCAGCGACACGCATTACCTGCGGGCGACGGACCCCGATCCTCGGCACGGCCGGGGTCTCGGCACGCCGACGACCTGGGTGGAGGCCGGGCCGGAGCTGTCCGCGGCTACGGTCGTCGCGGCGATGCGCGCCGGCCGGACGTTCGTCTCGGCGTCGCCCGCGGGACCGCAGCTGTACCTCGACCGCGAGGACGGCGGAGTGCGCGTCGCGACGGTCGGCGCTGCGGGCGCGGCGCTCATGGTCGTAGCCGACGGACGAGTCGTCTCCGCGGCGGGCGTGGACGGAGACGACTGGTCGACGCGGGTCGCGCTGCCAGGCGACACGGGATACGTCCGCGCGCAGCTCGTCCGGCCGACGGGCGAGCTCCTCGCGCTGACGAGCCCGCTCTGGTTGCGCGAGGCCGCCCGATCGGGTGCGCGCATGATGGCAGCGACCAGCGAGCCCGTCCGCCTTGACACTGGTTCACCTTTGGTTCACGCTGCGCGGTCGTGACGCGTTCGACGGTGGTGGAGGAGTCGAGACGATGATCGGGTCGAGGCGAATCGCGGCGGTGGTCGCGATCGGTGCCATCGTCGGTGGCTGCGTGCCGGGCAGCGGCGTCGCGTCACCGTCCACCGCGGCCACCCAGCCGCCGTCGGCGGCCGCGAGCGCGCCAGCGAGCGCCCCGGCGGCATCGGGCTCCGCGCCCGCCTCCGCGGCCGCGTCCAGCGCGCCCAGCTTCGACACCTCGACGCCGTACACGCTCACCGAGTGGGACACGGAATCGGAGGCCGGCCCGTCGGCCGAGATGGACGCGCTCAACGCGGCGTTCCACCAGAAGTACCCGAACGTCACGATCAAGCGGACCGCGAAGTCGTTCGACGACTACGTCGCGACGATCAAGCTCGCCGCGTCGGCGCCCGACGCGCCCGACGTGTACCAGGGCAACGAGGGCTACAGCGTCGACGCGGCGCTCGTGAAGGCGGGCCTGATCGTCCCGCTCGACGACTACGCCAAGGCGTACGGCTGGGACACGCGGTTCGGGTCGTCACAGACGCTCGACGTCCTGCGCTGGTCGACCGACGGGACGCAGTGGACGAAGGGTCCGCTCTGGGGCGTCGCCCAGAAGGCCGAGGTCCTCGGCGTCTTCTACAACAAGGACCAGCTCCAGAAGCTCGGCCTGCAGGTCCCGACGACGTTCGCGGACTTCCAGGCCTCGATGGACGCCGCGAAGGCGGCGAACGTCTCGCCGATCCTCGTCGGCGGGCTCGACGGCTGGCCGCTCGGCCACGTGTTCATGATGCTCCAGGCCCAGACCGAGGACCCGAAGGCGATCGCGAACTGGACGTTCGCCGTCCCGGGATCCACGTTCGACGACCCCGGCACGCAGCAGGCGGCGCAGACGATGCAGGACTGGGCGACGAAGGGCTACTTCGCCAAGGGCTTCGGTGGCCTCACCCAGGAGAATGCCGCGGCCCGGTTCGCCAAGGGTGAGGCGCTCTACTTCCTGACCGGGCCGTGGGAGAACGGCACGTTCAGCCCGATGGGCTCGAACGTCGGCTGGTTCGCCCTGCCGGGCCAGGCCGCGGGCGCCGCCACGCCGACGACCGGCGCGCTCTCGATCCCGTACCACGTCAGCGCGAAGTCGAAGCACCAGGACGCGGCCGCTGCCTGGATCGACTTCATCACGAGCTCGCAGGCGGCGGACGTCGTCGCGAGCAAGGGCGACCTGCCGGCCGCGCCGCTCGCCGACGCGAGTGCGATCGACGCCAGCTCGTCGCTCGCCGCGATCATCAAGGGCTTCGAGGACAAGTCGTCGGGCGGCCTGCTGACGCCCTATCTCGACTGGGCGACGGCGACGATGGGCGACACGCTGTTCGGCGACCTCCAGAAGCTGACCGCGGGCAAGATGAGCCCGAACGAGTTCACCGCCGACGTGCAGAAGGACTGGAGCAAGGCCCATCCAGGCGGTTGACCCAGCGGGGTCACGTGGCGGGCTTCGCCTGAGGTCCGTCGCCGGCCGGCGCGTGGGCCGCCGGCCCGGGGAGCCGCGGCTGATCGGGCTCGTCTACGTCCTGCCGGCGCTGGCGCTCTACGGGCTCTTCGTCCTCCTGCCGGCGCTCGACGGTGCGTGGATCTCGCTCTTTCACTGGGACGGCGTCACGCTCGCCACCTGGGCGGGCCTCGGCAACTACGCCGACGCGCTCGGCGATCCCGACGTCCAGGAGGCGTTCCTCCACGCGGTCATCCTCGTCGCCTTCTACTCGATCGCCCCGGTCTGCCTCGGGCTCCTCATCACGGCCGCGATCTCGCGCCGCCCCATCCGCGGCCTGACCGCGTTCCGGACGATCGTCTTCCTGCCCCAGGTGCTCGCGGCGGTCGTCATCGGCGTCGCCTGGCAGTGGATGTACGACCCGCAGGGCCCCGTCAACGCCGTCCTGTCGGCGGTCGGTCTCGACGGGTTGACCCGAGCCTGGCTGGGCGACTTCGGGGTCGCGCTGCCGGCGGTCGGGATCATCGGCACGTGGGTCACGACGGGCCTGTGCGCGGTCCTGTTCATCGCCGGCGTCCAGCAGATCCCGACCGACCGGTACGACGCGGCACGGGTCGACGGGGCCGGCCCACTCCGCGAGTTCCTCGCCGTCACGCTGCCGGGGTTGCGCAACGAGGTCGTCGTGGCCCTCCTGCTGACCGTGATCGACGCGCTTCGCGCGTTCGACATCATCTTCGTGACGACGAAGGGCGGCCCGGGCACCGAGACGTACGTGCCGACGCTCCTCATCTACAAGCGAGCGTTCCAGAGCGGTGAGGTCGGGTCCGCGGCGGCCATCGCCGCAATGCTGACCGCGGTCGTGCTGCTCGTGTCGGTCGGCATCCGACGGCTCGAGGAGGCGCGGGCCGAATGATGCCGCGGGCGGCGCGATGATCACCTCGCCGGCCGAGCGGACGGCCACGTACGTCGTCGCGCTCGCCTTCGCGGCGGCGGCGATCGCCCCGCTGCTCGGCGTCCTCCTCGCCGCGTTGCACCCCGCAGGCTCGCTGCTGTCGGGCGTCAATCTGCCCGACACGCTCTCGTTCGACACGTTCGCGGCCGCCTGGGAGCGCGGGTCGTTCCAGACGCTGATGAGCTCGTCGCTCATCGTCTCGACGTCGGTCGTGGCGCTTACGACCCTGGCCGCGATCCCCGCCGGTTACGCCTTCGGGGTCATCCGGTTTCCGCTCTCGAACGTGCTGTTCTACGTCCTGATCGCGGGGATCATCATCCCGTTCGAGGCCGTGATCATCCCGCTCTACTACACGTTCCGCGACCTCGGCCTGACGAACACGTACGCGGCGCTGATCCTCCCGCAGGCCGGCCTCCAGGTCTGCTTCGGGACGTTCTGGATGCGGGCGTTCTTCCGATCCGCCCCGGCGGAGCTGATCGAGGCCGCGCGCATCGACGGCGCGACCACCTGGCAGATCCTCTGGCGCGTGCTCGTGCCGATCGCTCGACCCGCGATCCTCACCCTCGTCGTCCTCGTCTTCGCCTGGTCGTGGAACGACTTCCTGCTCGCGCTGGTCATGATCTCGGACGAGGCCCACCGGACGGCGCCGCTCGGCCTGTCGGTCTTCAAGAGCCGTTACGGGCTCGACGTGCCGTCGCTGTCGGCCGCCGCGATCCTCGTCGCGCTGCCGATCGTCGCGCTCTACGTCGTCGCGCAGCGCCAGTTCATCCGGGGCGTGCTGTCGGGAAGCGTCAAGACCTAGTGCTGACGAGGCCGGTGTG
>DASSHA010000142.1:0-5299 GCA_035693145.1 Candidatus Limnocylindrales bacterium | reverse complement strand
GACGTCACGTCCCGCTCCGCCGTCGGACGAAGCCGCGCCCGTCGAGATCCTCCGGGGCGGGATGGCCGACGAGCTCGAGGAAGAGGTCCTCGAGCGTCGGCTGGACGCGGCTGAAGGAGCGGACCTCCACGCCGGCGTCGGCGACCGCCCGAAGGATCGCGGGGCCCGCGAGCGCGGGCTCGTCGGTCGACACCGTGATCGGGCCGTCGCTCGCAGCGACCTCCACGTGTCGTGCCCACGGCTGGTTCCGGAGCCGTTCGACGAGCCCGGCGACGACCTCGGCGTGGCCGGGCTCGGGCTCGATCCGGAACGACGTCGTCGCCCGTCCGGCGAGCAGCGTCGAGAGCGAGCCTTCGGTCACCAGCCGACCGCGGTCGAGGATCGCCACCCGGTCGCAGACACGCTCCACGTCGGACAGGACGTGGGTCGAGAGCACGACAGTCGTCAGGCCGCGGAGGCTCGCGATCACCTCGAGCACCTCGCGGCGGCCGGCCGGGTCGAGCGAGCTGACGGGCTCGTCGAGGACGAGCAGGTCGGGTTCGGGGAGGAGCGCCTGGGCGATCCCGAGCCGCTGGCGCATCCCGCCGGAGTACGTGCCGATCCGGCGGTCGCCGGCCGCGGCCAGCCCGGCGGCGGCCAGCGCCGCCGCGACCCGGGCCGGCCTCGTGTCGTCGCCCATGCCGTGGAGCCTGCCGACGAGGTCGAGCAGCTCCCGGCCGCGCATCCAGCCGTAGAAGCGGGGCTCCTGCGGCAGGTAGCCGACCCGTCCCGCGCGGACGACCTCCGCGGCGGCGCGTCCGAACAGCTCGACGCGACCTGCGGTGGGCCGCGCGAGCCCCGTGAGGATCCGGATCGCCGTCGTCTTGCCGGCGCCGTTCGGCCCGAGCAGCCCGAACACCGAGCCCGCGGGCACGTCGAGATCGAGCCGGTCGAGCGCGAGGACGTCGCCGAACCGCTTGCGCAGGCCGCGGACGTTGACGGCGAGGCCGGCCGACTGGACCGACGGCGCTTCGTCCGTCATTCGTCCGACCAGCGTTCCTCGCGACCGACGACGAAATAGAGGATCGGGCCGACGAGGTTGAGGAAGACGACGATGAGGGCCCAGACGATCTTGCTGCCGCCGCGAACGCGGCGGTCGGAACGGTCGAGGTCGATCAACGCCGCGATCATCAGCCCGAGCTGGAGGATCACGATCGGTGCCAGGAGCGCGACGATCTGGAGGGTCGACAGCTCGGGCACGGCCGTCCGACGCTAGCGGCCCCGTCGGGCGAGCGTCAAGCGCGACCCCGCGACGTACGTCGCGAGCGACCAGCCGCTAGATTGGGGCGGCCGAACGAGCGGTGGGCGAGGAGGAGGGTTCGATGGCCGACGACCGTGAGCGATGGGCGCTGATCCTCGGCGCGTCGTCGGGCATGGGCGAGGCGACCGCCGTCGCGCTCGCGCGGGCCGGCTACCGGATCTGCGGCATCCATCTCGACTTCCGGGCGGCCCTCGCCCACGTCGAGGAGGTCAGGGAGCGGATCGCGGCCGCCGGCTCCGAGGCCCTCTTCGTGAACATGAACGCGGCAGACGACGAGAAGCGCGCCGACGCCCTCGGGCGGCTGCGCGCGCGGTTCGATGAGCGGCGCGCGGACGGGACGAAGCCCTACGTCCGGGTCGTCATGCACTCGCTCGCCTTCGGCTCGCTCGTCCCGTTCATCTCGGACGATCCGAAGGCGGCGGTCGACCGCAGGAAGATGGAGATGACCCAGGACGTGATGGCGAACAGCCTCGTCTACTGGGTCCAGGACCTCTACCGGGGCGGCTTCCTCGAGGCGGGCTCGCGGGTCTACGCGATGACGTCCGAGGGCTCGGCCCGGGTCGTGCCGTCGTACGGCGTCGTCTCCTCGGCCAAGGCCGCGCTCGAATCGCACTGCCGCCAGCTCGCGATGGAGCTTGCGCGGCTCGGAACGGGGATCACGGTGAACGCGATCCAGGCCGGGGTCACGGTCACGCCGGCGCTCATGAAGATCCCCGAGCACGAGGCGATCATCGGGGCGGCGACGGCACGGAACCCGACGGGCCGGCTGACGACGACCGCGGACGTCGCGAACGCGATCGTCGCGCTCTCCGGCGAGGGCCTCGATTTCGTCAGCGGAAACGTCATCCGGGTCGACGGCGGCGAGTTCGTCACGGGCGCCTGATTCGCCGGATCGCGCGCACCTCTCGTCGGGCGCGCGATCTCCTGAGGACGGTCGCGCAGCCGGCGTGGAGGGTCGCAGCACGGGACGGGTCATCGTCGTCGGGTCGGTCAACGAGGACCTCGTCGTCACGGGTGCGCGTCTGCCGGGACCGGGCGAGACCGTGGCCGGCGGGACGTTCGGCCAGCATCATGGCGGCAAGGGTGCGAACCAGGCCGTTGCCGCGGCGCGGCTCGGCGCCGTCACGCTCTTCGTCGGCGCCGTCGGCGACGACGCCCTCGGAACCGTGGCACGGGATGCGCTCGAGGCGGACGGCGTCGACGTCTCCGCGCTGGCGATCGTCCCGGGCGTGCCGACGGGAGTCGCGCTCATCCTCGTCGGCCCCGACGGCGAGAACGCGATCAGCGTCGCCGGCGGCGCGAACGGCCGGCTGACCGCCGACGCCGTCCGCCAGGCGCTGGCGGCCATTGGTCCCACGCGTGACGACGTCGTCCTCGTCTCGAACGAGATCCCGGCAGCGGCCGTCCTCGCGGCCCTTTCCACGGCCCGGGGCGCGCATGCTCGCGTGCTCCTCAACCCGGCGCCGGCCGACGGCATCGGTCGCCGGGCGCTCGAGCTGACCGACGTCCTGACGCCGAACCGGACCGAGCTCGCCGCGCTCGCCCGGCTCGACCGCGAGGCCGCCGGCCGGGCAGCCCTCGAGCTGGCGGACCCACAAGCTGCCAGTCGGAGCCTCCTCGCGGCCAGCCCGGACGGCGGCGGCGTCGCGACCGCCGTCGTCGTGACGCTCGGGGGCGCGGGCGCGCTCCTCGTCGAAGCGGCGGCCGCCGGCGCCGCCGCCGCCGGCGGCGCCGCCGCCGTCGACGTGCCCGCGCCGACGGTTCGGGTCGTCGACACGACCGGTGCCGGAGACGCGTTCAGCGGCTGTCTCGCGGCGTCGCTCGCGCTCGGCGTCGGCCTGCGCGACGCGGTCGGCCGGGCGGTCGTCGCCGGCGCCCTCGCCACGACGCGCCCCGGTGCGCGAGCCGGGATGCCGACGAGAACTGAGCTCGAGGCCGCGCTCGCCTGAGCCGAACGGCCCGCCCGTCGTGCCGCTCGGCCCTGGCGGACGTCGAACGGGCCGGCGATCCTCGCAGCGTTCGACGCGCCGACCGCGCCATCGTCGGCCCGTGCCTACGATGGACGCCCCCAGACCGGAGAACCATGTCCTCGAACGATCGATCACGCCCGGCCGCCACGACCGCGCGTCGCGAGCGTCGCCGTGCCGAGCGCGCCCGGCGAAGCCAGGAGCCACGCTCCACCGCGACCGGACGCGCCCACGGGCCGCGCGGCACGAGCTCGACGGGACCCTCGCTTGCCGTCCTCGCGACGATCGGCGCGCTCGTGGCGGGCGTCGTCCTCATCGCCGCGATCGTCCTGCTCCAGAAGCCCGCGGCCACCGGCGGCGCCGCGGCCGGCGGCCCCGATGCGAGCTTCGCGGCGCCCGCCGAGATCCCACCCGGAGACCTCGGCGACACGCCGGGTTCGCTCGGCAGCGCGAACGCGCCGTTGACCATGGAGATCACCGAGGATTTCCAGTGCCCGATCTGCGGCCAGTTCTCGAACGAGCAGCTGAGCCGGCTGGTCGACGACTTCGTCCGCCCGGGCCTGCTGCGGATCGTGGCCCATGACGTCGACTTCCTCGATCGCGGCAGCTCGACGGAGTCGCTCGATGCGGCGACGGCGGCGGCTTGTGCCGGCGAGCAGGGTCGCTACTGGGAGTACCACGCCTGGCTGTACGCGAACCAGCACGGCGAGAACCAGGGCGCGTTCTCGCCGGATCGCCTGCGGGCGATCGCCGGGCGCGTGGAGCTCGACGAGTCGTCCTTCGCCGGGTGCCTCGCCGGACCCGCCGAACGCGCGAAGGTCACGGCGGCGACGAACGTCGCGCTCGCGGCCGGCATCAGCGCGACGCCGACCTTCGTCGTCAACGGCGGTCAGCCGATTTCGGGCCTGCCTACCTACGATGCCCTGTCGTCATACCTGCGGGGCCTCCTCCCGAGCGGTTCGCCCGGAGCATCCGCTGCGGCGGCGTCCGCCAGCCCGAGCTGATGGAGGTCCTCGCCTTCGTCGCGGCCTGGTTCCTGCTCTTCGGGCTGACGTCGGCGTTCGTCGCCACGACCCGAGCGCGCGACTCGCTCGTGTGGCTCGTCGTCGGCGGGTTTGCGGGGCCGCTCGCGCTCGCGGCGCTCGTCGTCCTGCCTCGCGGTTCGGGCGCCCACCCGCAGCATCCCGTCCTCGCCGCGCTCCGTCATCCGGCGGCGCTGCTCGCCGGCCTCGACCTCGTCGGGCTGTCGATCGCCTCGTACCTCTCGGTCGTCGAGCTGTCCGGTGGGCTGCCCGCGTGCGGTCCGCTGCACGGTTGCGAGACCGTCGCCCAGAGCCCCTACTCGCGGATCGCCGGCGTCCCCGTCGCCGTCGGCGGCGTCGTCCTCTCGCTCGTCTTGCTGGCGCTCGCCCTCGCCTGGTGGCGAAGCGGCGCGCCGACCCTGCTGGCGGCCCACTACGGGCTCTCGCTCGTCGGCGTGATGTTCGAGGGCTATTTCACGTACCTCGAGCTGTTCGTCATCGGCGCCGTGTGCGTCTGGTGCGCGACCTACGGCCTCAGCCTCCTCGCCCGGTTCCTCGTCGCGCTCTGGGTCTGGACGCACCGCCGACGCTATACGTTCGCCTGACGTCCCTCTCGGCTGGCGACGATCGAGGCGAGCGCGAGGAGCGCCGTCGCGACGATCGCGCCGGCCGCGAGCAGGAGCCCGGACGCCGCCGCGACCGCGCCATCGGCGACCATCCCGACACCGAGGAGCGCCGTGCCGCCGTTGAGCGCGGCGAGGCGGGCGGGCCACCACCGGCCGAGCGCGCCGCGCAGCGCCCGATGGGCGGCCGGGCCGCCCGGCCCGATCGCCGGCAGGAGATGGGCGGCCGAACCGACGATCGCCTGCGCCGCCCAGCCGAGGACGATCGGCGCGGCGACGAGTCGGAGGTCCCAGGCATCGATCGACGCACCGTTGGCGATCGCGGGCAGCGCGGCGCCGAGTGACCCGACGGCGAACCAGCCGAGCGCCGAGAGGAGCGAGCCGAGC
>DASSHA010000141.1:0-2821 GCA_035693145.1 Candidatus Limnocylindrales bacterium | reverse complement strand
GAACTCGGATTCGAACCGCTCCGTCATCGGGCCCATGCTCAGCCAGCCGCCGCGGAGCACCTCGTCAACCGCCGCTCGCTCGCGCTCGTCGACGACTACGTCCGCAAGCGTGATCCGCCAGGCGGGGGCCGTCATTCGTTCCTGAGCAGATCGGCGCGCAACTCCGGGAACCGCTCGAGGGCCAGCTCGTAGTCGTCGATCCGGCCGATGTCGAGCCAGAAGTCGGTCGAGCGATAGGCGTGGACGGGCCAACCGTTCTCGAGCACCGTTCTCAGCAGGTCCGGGAAGTCGTACCTCGTCCCGGGCGGGATCAGGTCGACAACCCGGCGCTCGAAGACGTAGACGCCCATGCTCACGTCGTATGTGAGCACCGGCTTCTCCTCGAATTCGGCGACTCTGTCGCCATCGAGGTGGACGACACCGAAGTCGATCGGCACCTCGCGGCCGAGGACCGCGATTGTCGCGGCGGCGCCACTTGCCGCGTGGTCTTCCAGGAGCGACGTGAACGCGAGCGTCGTGAGAAGGTCGCCGTTCATCACCAGCGCCCGATCTGCCGTGAGCTCCATCGACATCAGCGGCCCGGCGGTGCCGAGCGGTTCCGGCTCCCGCCAGTAAACGAGGTCGAGCCCAAACCGTCGACCATCGCCGAAGTACGCCTCGATGAGCTCGGCAAGGTGGCCAACCGCCAGATTCACGCGCTCGAAACCCGAGGCTGCCAATCGGCGCAACAGGATCTCCAAAACGGGCATGTCCCCGACCGGCATCAGAGGCTTCGGCAGCACGGTCGTGTACGGCCGGAGCCGCGTCCCCGCGCCGCCGGCCAGGATGACCACGTCCTCCATCACACGCCGTACACCTCAGGCTGGTACATGGCAAGAGACTCTGACAGCCACTCGATCGTCAGGCGCAATCCCTGGTCGAAGGAGACGCGCGGCTCCCAACCAAGGCGGGTCCGGGCCTTCTCGACGGATGCACAGAGCCGATCGACCTCGCTGTCGGCCGGTCGCCGCCGCTCCTCCGTGAGCTCCAGCGGAACCTCGCGTCCCGTCGCCGTCAGCACTCGTTGCACGACGTCCTCGATCGAATACTCATGGCCGGTGCCGAGGTTGAAGACCTCACCGACGATCCCGTCCACCTCGGCGCAACGGGCGAGGCCCTCAACGGTGTCGGCGACATACAGGAAGTCGCGTGTCGTCTCGACGGTGCCGAGCTCGACCCGGTCCCGGCCAAGTGCCTGAGTGACGATCGTGGGAATGACGGCCCGCGCGGACTGGCGCGGCCCAAAGGTGTTGAAGGGGCGCGCGACGACGACGGGCAGATCGAAGGAGCGCGCGTAGCTGAGCGCCAATTGATCGGCGGCCACCTTCGTCGCCGCATAAGGCGACTGCGGATGCAGGCGATGCTCCTCCGGGATCGGGACCGTCTTCGCGCTGCCGTATACCTCGCTGGACGAGACCTGAACGAGCCGCCGGACGCCCTCGCGCCGTGATGCCTCCAGGACGTTGAGGGTCCCCGTCACGTTCGCGGCGACGAACTCCCGCGGGTGCCGGTACGAGTACGGGATCGGGATGAGCGCCCCGAGGTGGAGGGCAACCTCGCAGTCGGCGAGGGCGCCTGCGACGGCCTCGGGGTTGACGAGGTCACCGACGAACACATCGACCTCGCGCCGAATGGATGTATTGATCCGGTCAAGCCATCCGCGATCGCCACGAGAGGTGTATCGGACGAACGCTCGGACGCTTGCACCACGAGCGACGAGAATCTCGACCAGATGACTGCCGATGAAGCCGCCGGCGCCGGTGACGAGCACCCGCCGGCCGGTCCACGACGCCGCGCCTTCCTTGATCGCCATCCCCGGCGGACACTAGCCGGAGGCTATGACGGCTTCTGGTCGCGTCGTCGGCGCAGAAGAGCACAATGAGCCGGTGAAACCGATCTCGCCGTCATCGGACTGGTTGGTCGGACTCGCATCCGCCGCGGGCGGTTGTTGACCGTATGCGTCCGGCGGAGTTCTACGACGAGTTCGCGGAGGCGCAGGCATTGGGCGGGATCAACGCTCGCCACCTCGCTATCGACCGATGGCTCGAGAGATTCGGCCTTAGGCCGGGCATGGACGTGCTCGAGATCGGCTGCGGCGTTGGTACGCAGACCGAGCTCATCGCCAAACGGCTCGCGGGCTCGGGGACCCTCACCTCGATCGACCTCAGCCCACGCAGTATCGAACTGGCGCGGTCGCGGCTCTCAGGATTACCGAACATCCGGCTGATCGTCGGAGATGCGGTCGAGCTCAGCCTCGACGAGACGTTCGATGTGGTCGTGTTGCCTGACGTCATCGAGCACATCCCGATCGATGAACACATGAAGTTGTTCGGGAAGGTTCGCCGGATGCTTCGAGACACCGGTTGGGCGTTCATACATATGCCGAACCCCTTCTATCTCGACTGGTGCCGACGCAATCGGCCCGACGTCCTCCAGGTGATCGACCAGCCGATCTTCATCGAGTCTCTGGTCGCGAGCACACGGCCGAACGACCTGTACGTCCACCACCTGGAAACGTACGCGATCTGGATCGCCGAAGGCGACTACCAGGTCGTTGTCCTTCGGCCGACACCGCGACAGCAGTCCTTCGACAGCCCGGTGGTCGACCGTTCGCTGCGGGCGAGGCTGAGGGGGGCGCCTCGCCGGCTCCTGGGCCGTGACTGAAGGCGAGCTCGATCGCATCCGCCGCGCGTACAGTTCGCGCGATGCCGGCGACGGCAGCCCGTATCAATGGGCGAACCCCGGCTACGTCATCTTCATCCAGGCTGTCGAACGAGCTGTG
>DASSHA010000140.1:0-3496 GCA_035693145.1 Candidatus Limnocylindrales bacterium | reverse complement strand
CGGCCATGAGGCCGTGCGTCGCGCCGGAGAAGCGGCCGTCGGTGAGGAGCGCGACCTCGGGACCGAGGCCGGCGCCCGCGATCGCGGCGGTGACGCCGAGCATCTCGCGCATGCCGGGCCCGCCGCGCGGCCCCTCGTAGCGGATCACGACGACGTCGCCCGCCGCGATGCCGCCGGCCTTGACCGCCGCGAAGCACTCCTCTTCGGAGTCGAACACCCGCGCCGGCCCGCGGTGGACCGTGCGGTCGTGGCCGGCCAGCTTCACGGCGCAGCCCTCGGGAGCCAGGTTGCCGTAGAGGACGGCGACGCCGCCCCGAGCCTTGAGCGGCGCCTCGATCGGGACGACGACGCGCTGGCCCTCGGTCTCCACCGCGGCGTCGGCGTGCTCGCCGAGCGTCTTGCCGTCGACCGTCCGGGCGTTCTCGTGGAGCAAGCCATGCTTCTTCAGCTCGCGCGCGACGAGGGCGACGCCGCCGGCGGCGTACATGTCGTTCGCGTGCCAGCGGCCCCACGGCTTCATGTCGGCGAGGATCGGCGTGCCGGCCGAGACCCGCTCGAAGTCGTCGATCGTGAAGTCGATCCCGAAGTCGCGTGCGATCGCGACGAGATGGAGGACGGCGTTCGTCGAGCCGCCTGTCGCGGCGACCGACGCGACGGCGTTCTCGAAGGACTCCCTCGTGACGAACGAGCGCGGCGTCACGTTCTCCTGCACGAGCGAGACGGCGAGCCGCCCGAGCTCGTAGGCGGCCTCCTCCTTTGCGCGGTGCATCGCCGGGATCCCGTTCGTGCCGAACGGGGAGAGGCCGAGGAAGTCGAGGATCGTGGACATCGTGTTCGCCGTGAACTGGCCGCCGCACGCGCCTGCTCCCGGGCACGCGACCGACTCGAGCTCGTGGAGCTCGGCGTCGGTGAGCTTCCCGGCTGCGTGCGCGCCGATCCCCTCGTAGACGTCGCCGATCGAGACGTCGCGCTGCCGGTAGACGCCGGGCGCGATCGAGCCCGTGTACGAGACGACCGCGGGGATGTCGAGCCGCCCGACGGCCATCGCCGCGCCGGGGTTCGTCTTGTCGCAGGCGACCAGCATCACGAGCCCGTCGAAGAGGTGGCCGCGCGCGACGAGCTCGATCGAGTCGGCGATCACCTCGCGCGAGACGAGCGAGGCACGCATCCCCGAGGTGCCCATCGAGACTCCGTCCGAGACGGCGATCGTGTTGAACTCCATCGGCGTCCCGCCGGCGTCGCGCACGCCGCGCTTGACGTGCACCGCGAGATCGCGCTGGTTCAGGTTGCACGGCATCGTCTCGATCCACGTCGTCCCGACGCCGACGATCGGCTTCGCGAGGTCCTCGTCGCTGAAGCCGGTGCCCTTGAGCATCGCCCGGGCGCCCGCGCGATCGGGGCCGTCCGTGAGCGCGGCGCTCATGCGCTTGGCGGGGTGGGAGGGGCTGTCGTACGGCGTCGTCACGTGGGATCTCCTCGCTCGATCGGGTTGGACGGGTCGCGGCACCACTCGCTGAACGACCCGGGGTAGAGCCTGACGTCGTCGCGGCCCGCGCGCACGAGCCGGAGCACGACCGGCGCCGCGCTGACGCCCGAGCCGCAGTAGACGGCGATCTCGTCCGGCTCCGCCGCGCCCGGCGGCAGCGGCTCCTCGAAGAACGCGTTCCGCGCGCCCGGGATGCGGCCGGCGACGGGGTCGAGCGGTTCGACGTCGCCGCGCCAGCGCTCCGGCGCGCGGGCGTCGAGCAGGACGAGTGACGGGTCGCCGAGGCGCGAGAGGATCTCGTCCGCCTCGATCACGTCGTCGTCGCGCACGTGCGGCACGAACGGCGCACGCTCGACACGCGCCTCCTCGAGCTCGAGCGGCCCCTCGTAGGCCCGGATGTCGAACGTCCCGGCGGCGTCGTGGCCGAGGTGCCGGAGCAGCCACCAGCAGCGGGCGGCCCACCCCGAGCCGTCGTCGTAGGCGAGGACGAAGGTGTCGGGCCCGATCCCTGCGGCGGCGAAGACGGTCCCGAGCACGTACGGGTCGGGGAGGGGATGGCGGCCGCCGACGGAGGGGTCGTCGGTCGGCGAGGAGAGCTGCGTCTCGGGGTCGAGGTGGACGGCTCCCGGCAGGTGGCCCGCGTCGTAGGACGTGCGCGGCCGGCAGTCGGCGAGGCGGACGCTCACAGCGCACCCCGCGGCGAGACGGCGAGCACGCGGACGTCGTGCTCCGGGAACCGCCCGGCCAGCGCCGCGGCGCATGCGCCCGCATCGTCGGCCCACACGATCACCGTCGGGCCCGACCCGGAGAGCGTGGCACCACGCGCGCCCGGCGGCAGCTCGGCGCGGACCGCGTCGAGAGCGGTCGAGGGCCGGTAGGGCTCGTGCAGTCGGTCGTCGAGGCCGGCCGCGAAGAGCCCGGCATCCGCCCGGGACGCGCCCGCCGCGAGGAGGGCGGCCCGCGCGGCGTTCGCCGCCGCGTCGGCGTGCGGAATCGACGAAGGCAGCGAGCGGCGCGACGTCTCCGTCTGCGTCCGCTCGCGCGGCACGAGGGCCACGGCCGTCAGCGGAAGGCTCTCCGCGATGCGCGCGATGCGGCCCTCCCAGGTCAGCGTGACGCCGCCGACGAGCGCCGCGGCCAGGTTGTCGGCGTGGCTCTCGAGCGTCAGGCCGGCCGCGAGCAGCTCCTCCGGCGGCCCCTCGGCGCGCGCGGCGGCGAGCCCGACCGCGATCGCGGCGGCCGACGAGCCGAGCCCCCGCTCGAGCGGGATCCGGTTCACGAATCGGAACCGCTTGCCAGCCGGGTCGGCGAGGAGCGCGTAGGCCCGCACGGCGAGGTTGCCCGCGTCCTCGGGGAGCTCGCCCGCGCCCTCTCCCTCCACGGTGACGCCGCGGCCGTCCGTCACCTCGAGCTCGTTCCACAGGTCGAGCGCCACGGCCGCGCAGTCGAACGCGGGCCCGAGGTTCGCCGATGTCGCGGGCGCCCGGAAGATCACGATCCTCTTCTAGCGCTTCCCGCGCCCGGAGGCGCCGTTCGGCTCTGTCCGGGGGATCGCCGACGCTAGCATCGTCGCGTGAGCGCCTTGCGTGAGCCGGTGCCGTTCGAGGTGTACGCGGCGGGCGTGTACCTGCACGGTACGAAGGCAGACCTCGCGGTGGGCGATGTGCTCGTCGCGGGGCGCGAATCGAACTTCGAGGCCGGCAGGGTGATGAACTACGTGTACTTCACTGCCACGCTCGACGCCGCGGTCTGGGGGGCCGAGCTCGCCAGCGGTGAGGGTCGAGGGCGCATCTACATCGTCGAGCCGACCGGGGAGTTCGAGGACGATCCGAACGTGACCGACAAGAAGTTCCCGGGCAATCCGACGCAGTCGTTCCGTAGCCGCGAGCCGCTGCGCGTCGTCGGCGAGCTCGTCGACTGGGTCGGTCATTCGCCCGAGAAGCTCGAAGGCATGCGAGCCGCGCTCGCTGCATTGCAGCGGAACGGAGCGGCGCAGATCGAGGACTGAGC
>DASSHA010000139.1:0-7623 GCA_035693145.1 Candidatus Limnocylindrales bacterium | reverse complement strand
AACTACTCGCTCCTCACCGCGGTCGGCCGGATCGCGAGGCCGGTCATGCTCAAGCGTGGCTACGGCGCGACGGTCGAGGAGTGGCTCATGGCCGCCGAGTACATCGTCAGCTCGGGCAACCCGAACGTCATCCTGTGCGAGCGCGGGATTCGGACGTTCGAGACGTACACGCGGAACACGCTCGACCTCGCCGCCGTTCCCCTGCTCCGCCATCTCACCCACCTGCCCGTCGTCGTCGACCCGAGCCACGCGACCGGGAAGCGCTGGCTCGTCCCGCCGCTCGCGCTCGGCGGCGTCGCCGTCGGGGCGGATGGGATCATGGTCGAGGTCCATCCGCGACCGGACGAGGCGCTCTCGGACGGCGAGCAGTCGCTCACGCTCGCGATGTACGCGGAGCTCGCCGACGGTGTCGTGAAGGTCCACGAGCAGGTCGCGTCGTTGGCCGCCGAACCCGCGCCCGGCCCGGCGCTCGCCCTCGCGGCAGGCCGCCATTGAACGCCGTCGCGCCCCGTCCGGCGCGCGTGCCGTCCGGCCCACTGTCCGACGCTGCCGACGTCGTCGAGGTCCGTCCGGCCCCGCGCCTTCGCGGCACCCTCCGCCTGCCCGGCGACAAGTCGATCAGCCACCGCGCGCTGCTCCTCGCCGCGCTCGCCGCCGGAACCTCTCGCCTGTCGGGCGTCGGTGACGGCCAGGACGTGCGGACGACCGCCGGACTCGTCTCCGCACTCGGCGCGACCGTCAATCGGCGAGCCGCCGCCGATGGCCGGGTGGACTACCGCGTCGTCTCGCCGGGCATCGACGGGCTGACCGAGCCCGAGGACATCCTCGACTGCGGGAACTCGGGAACGTCGCTCCGGCTGCTCGCGGGGATCCTCGCCGGTCGCCCGTTCCACGCCGTTCTGAGCGGCGACGCCTCGCTCCGGGGACGCCCGCTCGGCCGAATCGTTCGGCCGCTGCGCTCCATGGGGGCAGCCATCGCCGCGCGTCGAGGCGGGACCCTGGCCCCGATCTCGATCGACGGTCGCTCGCCGCTCACGGCCATCGATCACGCGACGGAGGTTCCGAGCGCGCAGGTCAAGTCGGCCGTCCTCCTCGCGGGGCTTCGCGCCGACGGCGTGACGAGCGTCAGCGAGGGCGTCGCGACGCGCGACCATACCGAGCGGATGCTCCGGGCTCGCGGGGTGGCGGTCGGCACGGAAGCGATCGACGACACGGTCCGGGTCTCGGTGGCCGGCGGGCAGCAGATCCTCGCCTTCGACGAAGTCGTCCCGGGCGACGTATCGGCGGCGATGTTCTGGCTCGTCGCCGGCGCGATCCACCCCGATGCGGAGCTCGTCCTCGAGGGTGTCGGGCTCAACCCGACGCGGACGGCGGCCGTCGACATCCTCCGCCGGATGGGCGCCGACGTCGTCGTCGAGCCCACCCTGCACCCTGGCACCGACCCGGCGGTCGACGCCGTCATGGGCGAGCCGGCGGGCCGGCTGAGCGTGCGGTCGTCGACGCTTCGGGCCGTGGATCTGGGCCCGGTCGACGTCGCCGCGGCGATCGACGAGATCCCGGTCCTGTGCCTGGCCGCGACGCAGGCGTCCGGGACGTCGACGATCCGCGGCGCCGGCGAGCTCCGGGTGAAGGAGTCCGACCGCGTCGCCGGCATTGCCGCCGGGCTGACCGCCCTCGGCGCACGGATCGAAGTCGACGGCGACGACCTCACGATCCACGGAGGCGGGGCCCTTCGCGCTGCACGAACCGACGCGCTGCTCGATCATCGTCTGGCGATGACGTTCGCGGTCGCCGGTCTCATCGCGGACGGTCCGACCTTCGTCACCGCCGCCTCGAGCGCCGCGATCTCCTACCCCGCGTTCTTCGACGACCTCGAAAGGGTGCTCGCATGACCAAGCGCGTCGTCCTGATCGGCCATCCGGTCGCCCATTCGCTGTCGGGCGCGATGCAGCAGGCGGCCTTCGACGCGCTCGGCGTTGACGCGACGTACGAGCTCTGGGATCGAACGCCGGCTGCCCTCCCCGAAGCGGTGAGCCAGATCCGGAGCGACGACATCCTCGGCGCGAACGTCACGATCCCGCACAAGGAACGGGTCGTTCCGCTCGTCGATCGCCAGACCGAGGAGGCGCATGCGACGGGCGCCGTCAACACGATCACGCGCGAGGCGAAACGGCTCGTCGGCCACAACACCGACGTGCCCGGCTTTCGGGTCGCCCTGGACGCGCTCGTCGGGCGGCAGAAGATGCCGCGCCACGCGGTCGTCCTCGGGGCTGGCGGCGGAGCCCGCGCCGTCGTCTACGGACTGATCGCCGAGGGCTTCCAGCGGGTCATCGTCTTCAACCGCCATCTCCACCGCGCCGAGGGGCTCGTCCGCCACTTCGGCCGAACGGCCGCGCACATGGAGCTGCGGGCAATGCCCTGGCACGACTCGATCATCGAGGCCGAGCTCGCGAAGACGAAGCTGCTCGTCAACGCGAGCGCGATCGGGCTCGCCTCGGACGAGTCGCCGATCCCGGGCGAGATCATTCCGCCCGACCTCCTGGTGCTCGACCTGATCTACCGCCAGACGCGGCTCCTGCGAGATGCCGCGTCCGCCGGCTGCACGGTCGCCGACGGCGGGCTCATGCTGCTCCACCAGGGAGCGGCGGCGTTCACGCTGTGGACCGGCCAGCCGGCTCCGCTCGACGTCATGCAGGCCGCGCTCGACAGCGCGCGCGCCGGCGGCGTGCGCTCGGCCGAGGGCGAGCCGGCCGGCGAAGCGGTCGCGTCCGGCGACGCGACCGCGTGAGGTGGGCCGCTTCCGGTTTCTGACCGCTGGCGAATCCCACGGCCGAACGCTGGCCGTGGTCCTCGAGGGCCTGCCGGCCGGGCTGCCGCTCACGGCCGATGCGATCGCGGTCGACCTCGCCCGCCGGCAGCGCGGGTACGGCCGGGGGGCGCGCCAGTCGATCGAGCACGATCGAGCCGAGATCCTGTCCGGCGTCCGGCACGGACGAACGATCGGCTCGCCGATCCTGCTCGAGGTCGCCAACCGCGACTGGACGAACTGGGGTGCCGTCATGCAGGTCGAGCCGCTGACCGACGAGCAGCTGGCGACGCTCGCGGCACAGGCGGCCGACGGTAACAAGCGCGCCGCGCCGGTCACCCGCGTCCGTCCCGGTCACGCTGACCTCGCCGGTGCGCTGAAGTACGACTTCCGAGACGTGCGCGACGTCCTCGAGCGGGCATCCGCACGCGAGACGGCGGCACGAGTCGCCGCCGGCGGCGTCGCCCGCGCGTTCCTGGCGGAGCTGGGGATCGCCGTCTGGTCGTTCAGCGCCGAGGTCGGCGGAGTCGCCGTCGATCGCGAGCACTTCACCCGCCCACGCGACGAGGCCGACGCCTCGCCGCTGCGCTGCCCGGATCCGGAGGCCGAGACGCGGATGATCGCCCGGATCGACGAGGCCCGATCGCGCGGCGACACGGTCGGCGGCGTGTTCGAGGTCGTCGCGACGGGTGTCCCGATCGGCCTCGGCAGCTACGTCCACTGGGATCGTCGACTCGACGCCGCGCTCGCGGCCGCGGTCATGAGCATCAACATCGTCAAGGGCGTCGAGCTCGGGCTCGGGTTCGAGCAGACCCGACGGTTCGGCTCGCAGGTCCACGACGTCATCGGCGGCCGTGACGAGCATGGCGGCTGGACCCACCGCTCGAACAATGCCGGCGGGCTGACGGGCGGGATCTCGAACGGCCAGCCGATCGTCGTCCGCGGCGCGGTCAAGCCGATCTCCACGCTCGCGCGTCCGCTGCCATCCGCCGACCTCCTGACCGGCGAGCCGGTCGCCAAGGCGCACTACGAGCGAAGCGACATCAGCGTCGTGCCGGCCGCCGGGGTCGTCGCCGAGGCGATGGTCCTCATCACGCTGCTCGACTTCGTGCTCGACAAGTTCGGTGGCGACACGCTCGCCGACACCCGTGCCGGCCTCCAGCGGTACCTCGCCCGGATCGGGTCGCCGACCGCCGGCGAAGCAGATCGGACGGGACCCGCCGACGAGGACGGGGCCTCACGATCGCTGCGCGCCGACGCCTCGGGCGTCGCGGGCAGCGGCGGCGACGACTGAGGCGCGGGCACATGGACGTCGTCCTCGTCGGGCTCCCGGGCAGTGGCAAGAGCGTCGTCGGCAAGCGGGTGGCCGCGCGCCGCGACGCGCACTTCGTCGACCTCGACGCCGAGATCGAGCGCGCCTCGGGCACGACGATCGCCGAGCTGTTCGCGGGCGAGGGCGAGGCTGGCTTTCGGGCCCGCGAGCGCGCGGCGATCGACGCGCTCGGTCCGCCCGACGGGTCGCCGCGCGTGCGGCGGGTCGTCGCGACGGGCGGCGGCGCGCTGGTCGATCCGCGCAATCGCTGGGCGCTCCTGCGCGGGCGACGTTCGGTCTGGCTCGACGTCCGTCCCGAGGTCGCGGCCCAGCGCCTCCGCAACAGCCGCCACGTCCGCCCGCTGGTCGCGGCCAGCAGCGACCCCGTCGGCGCCGTCCGCGCGCTGCGCACCGCTCGCGAGCGCTTCTACGCCGCGGCGGAGCTGCGGATCACGAGCGTCGCCGATCCGGTCCGCGTGGCCGCTGCGATCGAGCGGGCGCTCGTCGAGGACCCCGGCGCGCCGACCGGCACGACACTGCTCCGCGCCCGAACGCCGATCGGCGCCTTCGCCGTCGGTGAGCGAACGGCCGCGGACGAGCTTCGCGCCGTCCTGGACGAGCTCGGCGCACGGCGGGCGATCCTCGTTTCCGAGCCCGGCGCGTGGACGGCCGCCGGCGCGGGCATCGCCGAGCGGCTGCGCGACGCGGGCCGCGAGGTCGCGACGGTCATGCTCCCGCAGGGCGAGCCGGCCAAGCGGCTGTCGGTCGTCGAGGACGCCGCCCGGGAGCTCGTCGGGCTGCGGGCGGATCGGGGCGAGCCGCTGGTCGCGATCGGTGGCGGGGCACTCGGCGACGCGGTCGGGTTCCTCGCTGCCATCTGGCTTCGCGGCGTCCCGGTCGTCCAGGTCCCGACGACGCTCGTTGCGCAGATCGACAGCGCAATCGGTGGCAAGACGGCCGTCGACCTGCCCGAGGGCAAGAACCTCCTGGGCGCCTTCCACCAGCCCACGGCCGTCGTCGTCGACGTCGCGATCCTCGCGTCGCTGCCCGATCGGGAGCGCCGCGCGGCGCTCGGCGAGGCGGTCAAGATGGCCGTCCTCGGCGACGACCGGCTGTTTGTGCTGCTGGAGAGCGACGGGCCGCAGATCGCCGCCGGCGCGTCGACCTCGTCGGCTTCGGGCGCCCTCGCAGAGGTCGTCGAACGATGCCTGTGGGCGAAGGTCGAGGTCGTCGTCGACGACGAACGCGAGACGGGCGGCGGACCCGCCGCGGGGGCGGGACGGCTGGCGCTCAATCTCGGCCACACCGTCGGCCATGGGCTGGAAGCGGCGGCCGGGTTCCGCGATCTCCGCCACGGCGAGGCCGTCGCGTACGGGCTTCGGGCGGCGTGCCGCATCGGCGCCGCGCTCGACGTCACGCCAGCAGCGCGCGCGGACCGGGTGGAGTCGCTCCTCGACGAGCTCCGCCTCGCGGTCACGCCGCTCGCGCTCGACCGGTCTGTCGTTCGCACCGCGATGGGTGCCGACAAGAAGCATGCCGCGGGGCGGCTCCGCTGGATCCTGCCGACGGCAGAGGGCGTCGTGGTCCGCACCGACGTCCCCGATGACCTCGTCGACGCGGTCATCGATTCGGTCGGCGCCGGCCGCTCGACGCCGGTGCCGGCATGAGCGGGAGCGCTCGATGACCGGCGTCCTCGTCCTGCAGGGACCGAACCTCAACCTCCTCGGGGAGCGCGAGCCGGAGATCTACGGGCGGGCAACGCTCGACGAGATCCACGCCCGGATGCGAGACCAGGCACGCCGCCTGGGGCTCGAGCTGGACGCCTTCCAGTCGAACCACGAGGGCGCCCTCATCGACCGGCTCCACCGCCGCGATTTCGACGCCGTCATCGTCAACGCCGGCGGCCTCACCCACACGTCGGTCTCGCTGCGGGACGCGCTGCTCGGCGTCGCCAGGCCGTTCTGGGAGGTCCATCTGTCCGACCCCGCGACGCGCGAGCCGTTCCGGCACCAGAACTTCCTCGCCGATGTCGCCGAGGCGTCGTTCGTCGGGCAGGGGCCGCGTGGGTACGAGCTCGCCCTCGAGGCGGTCGCCGAACGGTTCGGGTCCCGCGGATGACGGACGATCGACGGGACGCCCGGGACGAGAGCCCCGAGCTGCGCCGCCTGCGCCGGCGGATCGACGCGCTCGACCGCCGGATCGTGGGGTTGCTCGGGGAGCGTGCTGCGCTCGGGCTGGAGGTCGGTCGGGCGAAGGCGGCAGCCGGCCGCCGCGCGGTCCGCGACGCCGAGCGCGAGCGCGAGGTGCTGCTGCGCGTATCGATGTCGAATGCCGGCCCGCTCCCACAGGCTGACCTGATCGCGATCTACCGGCGCCTGATGGCGGCGACGCGACACCTCGAATCGGCCGATCGTCGGCGGGCGACGGCCGCGGCCGCCGGCGGGTCGTCCGGCCGGTCGACCGAGGACGCGTGAGCCCGACCACACGCTTCGCGCCGGCGCCGACCGGCCTGCTCCATCTCGGCCACGTCGCGAACGCGATCCACGTCTGGGCCCTCGCTCGCCGTGTCGGCGGCAGCGTCGTCCTTCGGATCGAGGATCACGATCGGGAACGGTCCCGATCGACGTTCGAGGTCGCGCTCCTCGAGGACGTCGAGTGGCTGGGGTTCGTGCCGGACGCGCCGTCCAGCGCGGAGCTTCGGAGCGGAGCGGCATCGTCCTATCGCCAGTCGGACAACGGCCCCGTGTACGCCGAGGCACTCGCTCAGCTCCGGCGCGCGGTTGCCGTGTACGCCTGTGACTGTTCGCGGGCCACGTTCGCCAGCTGGTCACGCCGCGAGGGCCGCGCATGGTCCGGGCCGGGTTGCCCGGGCGGATGCCGCCTCCGGAACCTCGCACCCGCAGACGGCCTCTCGCTCCGGGCCGAGCTCGGCGACGGCGAGGAGCGCTGGGTCGACCGCCTCCTCGGTGCTCGATCCGGGCCGGTCGCCGGCGGCGGCGACCTGATCGTCCGCGACCGGAATGGCAGCTGGACGTATTCGTTCGCGGTCGTCGTCGACGATCTGCGGCACGGCGTCGACATCGTCGTGCGAGGTGACGACCTCGTCGTCGACACGCCCCGCCAGATCCGGCTCGGGCGGCTCCTCGGCCGAGAGGTGGCGCCGGCCTTCGCGCACCACCCCCTCGTGCTCCGGGCCGACGGGTCGAAGCTCTCGAAGTCGGCCGGCGACACGGGCGTGCGGGAGCTTCGCGGCCGTGGCTGGACCGCCGCCGACGTCGTCGGCGCCGCGGCGGCCGCGGTCGGCCTCGTGGACGCGTGGCGCCCGATCGCCGCGTCGGATGTCACGGCGCTCGTCGGGCCACGGCTCGGCGCGCCGGTCGCCGCGACTCGCTGACCGACGGGGTCGCGACGATGCTGCCGATCGGCGACCAGAACGAGCCCGGCGGTCGCCGCGCGCCGATCACCCTGATCGTCATCCTGCTCAACGTCGCCGTCTTCGTCCTGC
>DASSHA010000138.1:0-15942 GCA_035693145.1 Candidatus Limnocylindrales bacterium | reverse complement strand
GCCGAAGCCCATCGACCGTGTCCTTGCCGCCGCGCCCGTCGGGCCGCCGGCGAGCGCGAGCGTCGCGGTCCCCGGCCCATGGCCGTGCGCCCGGAGCTCGCTGCTGCCGCCATGGTCGTGGCGATGCGCCGCGCCGAGCTGGACGTGAGTCGCCTCGTGCGATTCGGCGCCGGCGTCGGCGGCCGCGGTCGTGGAGGTGATGTCGGTGATCGCCGCGATGTGATCCCAGTCGAAGCCGTGCCGAAACCCGAGCGCGAGCGCGGTCCCCAGGAGGCCGAGGCTGCCTGCGGCGATGGCGGCGAACGGAAGCGCGATGAGCGAGCCAGGGTCCGGCAACGACCTCTCCAGCGGAGTTGTTGAAACGGGTTGCGATAGCATCGGGTCGCAACACGGCCGCGTCAAGTTCGCACGAGCCCGCCGCTCTCGGCAGACTTGCCGCTGGGTGCCCGAAGCCACCGCCCATCGCCGGATCGTCGCTCCCTGGCGGACCCATCGTGAGCGAAAATGGGTCACGATCTCGGCCGCACCGGGCTCACCGACAGTCAGCTGAGGAGCATGGAATTGGCCGAGCAGCGAACGATCCAGCCGAACGAGGACCCCGTCTGCGGGATGACCGTCGACGTGGAGGAGGCGCGGTCGGCGGGCCGAACCACCGAGCACGACGGGCGCGAGTACGTCTTCTGCAGCCGCGGCTGCCTGCTCGACTTCCGCGAGGAGCCCGCGAAGTACCTCGCGGCGGACTACAGCCCTTCGATGTAGCGACGCGTGCCACCGGTCGACGCCGTCGTCGTCGCGCTCCTCGCGCCGGTCGCCGTCGCCGCCGGCGCGATCGCGTCGGTTGCCGGATTCGGCATCGGCAGCCTGCTCACACCGCTCCTCACCGTTCGGTTCGGAGCGGCAGCGGCCGTCACGCTGGTCGCGCTCCCGCACGCGCTCGCGACCGCGATCCGGTTCGCCCGGCTGCGCCGGTTCGTCGACCGGCCGGTGCTCATCACGTTCGGGATCGCGAGTGCCGCCGGCGGCCTCGTCGGCGCCCTTGCCCACGCGGTGCTCGGCAGCGACATCCTCGCGGTCGTGCTCGGGATCCTGCTCCTGTTCGTCGGGCTCGGCGGCCTCACCGGGCTGACCGCGAACCTTCGGTTCAGCGGGCTGTGGTCGACGGTCGCTGGCGTCGCATCGGGCGTCTTCGGCGGCCTCGTGGGCAACCAGGGCGGCATCCGGTCTGCGGCGCTCCTCGGGACCGAGCTCAACCGCGAGGCGTTCGTCGCGACGTCAACCGCGATCGGCCTCGTCGTCGACGCGGCCCGGATCCCGGTCTACCTCGCGACGGGCGGCCCGACGATCGTCGCGAACCTCCCGATCGTGGGGCTCGCCGCGGTCGGCGTCGTCGTGGGGACGCTCCTCGGCGAACCGGTCCTGCGGCGCATCCCGGAGCACCGCTTCCGGGCGGTCGTCTCGGCGATCCTCGTCGCGCTCGGGATCATGCTCGTCGCGGGTGTCCGGTAGGCCGAAATGGCACAACGCGACCGCTTCGCACGAGCGAGTCACCCGGTGACTGCCAACGGGTCACGCCGTGACCATCTGGCCCGCGATCGGTCGAACGCACGCGCCGCGGCAGACACGCACCGTCAGTCCGCCGGGCGGACCTCCCACGCGCGCAAGCGTTCGACTGCCAGCGCCGCCGCCAACACGAGCACCACCGCCGCGAGCATGAGCGCGCTCTCGATCGGCAGCGTGTCGCCGAAGGGAGCGCCCGGCGGCTGGCCGATTCCGTTCGCGACGCCGACGACGTACTGGCGGACCGAGAGGAAGCGCGTGCCGCCGAACAGCGACGCGAGCGCGCCCTCCCACACGAGGACGTAGATGAGCCCGACGATGAACGCCCGCGTCGTGACGAGGCTGAGGGCCACGAAGAGCGCGCAGTAGACGACCGAACCGACGAGGACGCCGAGGACCGAGGCCCAGACGAGCCCGAGGCTCGGCCCGTCGGTGGCGAGGACGAGCCCCGTGACCAGCGTCGAGACGCCGGCGAGGATGAACGTTCCGACGATCGCGACGAGGAGCTTCGCGACGACGATCTGCCAGCGCGCGACCGGGCTCGCGAGGACATAGACGGCCGTCCCGTCCTCGAGCTCGGAACCCAGCGCGGCGGTCCCGAGCACGAGCGCGACGATCGGCAGGACCGCGCGGACGACGAGCAGGTCGATCGTGAGCGCAGTCGTCTCGGTCGCGCTCACGCCACTGCCGCGCGCCAGCAGCGCGACGAGCGCCGGCACGGCGGCGAGCAGGACGAGCAGGATCGTCCGGCGCCGGCCCAGCACGGCTCGCGCGGTGGCGACCGCGATCGTCAGGATCATCGGCGCCCACCGCCCTGTCCGACGAGGTAGCCGAACACGCTCTCGAGGCTCTCGTCGGTGGGCCGAACCTCGAACAGCGAGACCGATGCCGCCCGGGCGGTTCGCGGCAACAGCCTCGTGAGCGCACCGTATTCGGCCGTCCGAACGCTCAGCCGCCCGTCGGTCAGCTCGGTCGCGAAGATCGCCGGATCGGCGATCAGCTCGCTCGCCAGCCGTCGGTCGTCGGACGAACGGATCGTGAACGTATGCGGCCGGTCGGTCATGAGCCGCCGGATCTCGCGGAAGTCGCCCGCGGCCGCGAGCCGGCCGGCGTAGATGACGAGGATGCGTTCGGCCAGCCGCTCCACCTCCTCGAGGATGTGCGAGCTGAAGAGGATCGTCCGGCCGTCGCCCGCCATCCGCCGCAGCAGGTCGATCATGTGGAGGCGCTGTCGCGGGTCGAGCCCGTTGAACGGCTCGTCGAGGAGGAGCACGACCGGGTCGTGGACGAGCGCGCCGGCGAGCTTCGCGCGCTGCCGCATGCCTTTCGAGTACGTGCCAATCGGCCGCCGCGCGACGCCGCTCAGCTCGACCGCCTGGAGCGCGCGCCTGGCGGCCGCGGCCGGGTCGCGGACTCCCTGCAGGCGCGCGCGATAGGTGACGAACTCCTCGCCGTTGAGATAGCCCGGCATCGCCTCGCGCTCGGGCACGAGCCCGAGGCGGCGATAGACCTCGGGGTCACGCCAGGTGGGGCGTCCGTCGACGGTCGCGACACCGGCCGAGGGCCGGAGGAGCCCGGCGAGGATGTTGAGGATCGTCGACTTCCCGGCCCCGTTCGGACCCAGCAGCCCGGTGATCCCGGGGCCGATCGAGAAGGACACGTCGTTGACGGCGACGACATTGCCGAACCAACGCGAGACGCGGTCGAGAACGATCGCGCCGCCGCCCGGCGTGGACGCGGGAGGAGGTGCGGAGGTGGAAGGATCCGCGGACGTCGGGCCGGCGGCCATCAGGTCGGCATCCGCCGGTAGCGGACGACGAGGACAGCGAGCGCGATCGCGCTGATGGCCACCGCGATCGCGGCCGAAGCCGGCCCGTCGACGCCGATCCGCGACGAGTCCGGTAGCCCGAACAGCCAGCGGTTCGTCGCGTCGAGCACGTCGGACGGGCTGACGAGCGCCGCCACGCGGCCGGCGTCCCGTGCCGACGCCCCGTTTCGCAGGACGCCGGCGACGAGCGGCGGGAGGACGAAGGCGACGATGATCCCGGCCGTCGCGTACGAGCGACGCGCCGAGAACGAGGCGATCGCGAGCGAGATCGAGGCCAGCAGGACCGCGGCGAGTGCTGCCTGACCCACGACCGCCGGGAGGCTGCCGACGTCCGCGCTCACGGCACGGCTGACGTCGGTCGACGACAGCGCGCGGCCCAGGAAGATCACGAGCTGCGGGACAAGCTGGACCAGGAGCAGGGCGACGACCACGGCGACGACCTTTGCGATCACGTAGTCCGTCCTCCGGAGCGCGCGCGAGAACAGCAGCGACAGCACTCGATGGCGGAGGTCGCGGCCCAGCAGCTCCGGCGCCTGCGCTGCCGCAAACATGAACAGCAGCTGGGCGATGAGCCCGTAGTACGTCGCGTAGCGGACCGGCGAGATGGCCTCCGCCTGCGCGCCGGTCCCGAGCTGCTGCGCGAGGCCGACGACGCCGATGGCGACCACCGCGGGCAGCAGCGCCAGCCCCGCGAGCCCGAACGGGATGAGCTTCGCCCGCCCGCTTCGGCCGATCCCGAAGCAGCTCCGGAGGCTGTCGCGGACCAGCGCCGAGACAGCGTGCCGTCGACCGAGCCGCCGCCCTTCGTACCGACGGTAGCCGAGGTCGTAGATGCTCCCGAGGGGCGCACCGGCCGCGGACGTTCCCGGGGCGGCTCCAGGCGCGGCGGTCGCGGGCGTCGGCGACCCGCTCACGCGGCCACGCCCTCGTCGACGATCGCGCCGGGCCGGAAGAGCGCCTCGAGCGACCGCCGTTCGGGCTCGATCCGGACCAGCGCGAGATCGAGGTCGACGATCGCGTCCCGGACGATGTCGTAGACGTGGCCGTCCGCGCCGTCGATCGCGACGAGCACGATCCGCGCGTCGCGGCGGGTCGTCAGCCCGGCGCTCGTGAGTCGTTCGGCGAGCGCATCGGCACCGTCCTCGACCTCGACCCGGAGGGCGCCCGTCCCGCCGGTGAGCGAGGCGAGCGGGGCGGCGGAGCGCAGGCGGCCGGCTTCGATCGCGACGAGGAAGTCGCAGACACGCTCGATCTCCCCGAGCAGGTGGCTGGCAACGATCACGGCGATCCCGAACTCCGTCCCGGTTCGGTGGACGAGCGCGAGCATCTCGTCGCGGCCGGCCGGATCGAGGCCGTTCGTCGGCTCGTCGAGGAGGAGCAGCCGCGGATCATGGACGAGCGCCTGGGCGAGCTTCACGCGCTGCTTCATCCCGGTCGAGTAGCCGCCGATCGGGCGGTAGCGCTCCTCGTACAGGCCCACGTGCCGGAGGACCTCGGCGGTCCGCTCGCGAGACGCGGCGCGGGGCAGCCCGGACAGCTCGCCGAGGTGCGTGACGAGATCTGTCGCGCTGACGTCCGGCGGGAGGCAATCGTGCTCCGGCATGTATCCGACGTGCTCGCGGACGAGCGTGCCGGCGCGCTGCGTGTCGTGGTCGAGGACGATCGCGCGCCCACTCGTGGGCTCGAGCAGCCCGAGGAGGATCTTGATCAGCGTCGTCTTGCCGGCACCGTTCGCGCCGACGAGACCGATGATCCCGGGCTCGAGCTCGAGCGTGACGTCGTCGAGCGCGGTGACCTGGCCGAACCGCCGCGTCAGGGCCTCGAGCGCGATCAGCGGCATTGCGGCATCCCCTCCCCGTCCACTCCGGGATGGTACCGGCCGCAAGCGGCCCTACACTCGGCTTCGTGACCGATCTGCTCGAACGGCAGCTGGACGCCGCCGAACGCTGGGCAATCGGTTCCGATGGCCGGCCGGCGTTCGTCGACGGGTGGGAGGACGCCTACTCGTTCTGTGCGGCGGTCTCGGCGACCGATGTCGGCCTCGCCTTCTGCCGTGCCTGCCCGACGACGCTCGTCGAGCGCGTCGCCCGCACCTGCCGGGCCGCCTCGGGGCGGTGTCCGGCAGGGGTTCGGCTCCTGGCCGTGCAGGCGCCCCGTGGCGATCCGGGCAGCATCGCCGTCCTTCGGGTCGCGCCCCCGGCACCCGCGGTGGCGGCCGCCGCCGCCGACGCGACGAAGGTTTCCGCCGCGGTTCTCCGACGCGCGGCCCGGCATGCCGATCCCGCGGACGCACGGGCGACGCTTGCCGCGGCGCGCCGGCTCCGTCATGCGGACACGCTGCTGCGCTGGCGGGAGACGCAACGCGAGCGGGGCGCGAACCGAGGCCGGACCGCGACTGCGGCGCTGGCGCAGGTGGTCGCCACGAGCGAGGAGTTCCAGGAGCTGTACCGCGAGGCGGAGCGCCAGCGGCGGGCGCTCGAGCGGAGCCGTCGCGAGGTGGATCGCCTCGCGCGTGAGCGGCTCCGGGCGACGGACGAGGAACGCGCGCGGATCGGTCACCGGATCCACGACACCGCCGCCCAGTCGATGGTCAGCGCCTTCCGCTTCCTCGAGGCGGCGCGCGCCACCGCTGCTGCCAGCACCGACGCCGTCCCGCCGGCCCTCGCCCGCAACATCGACGCGGCGACCGACCGCGTCCAGGCGGCGATCCGCGAGGTCCGCGGCGTCCTCGCGCAGCTCGTCACCCCGGGCCTCGACGAGCTCGGTCTCGCGGCGGCGATCCGGCATCGGCTGGACGCCTTGACGGCGGACACGGCCATCGCCGGCGAGGTTCGCGGCGATCTCCCCCGCCTCGACCCGGCCGTCGAGCGGACCCTGCACAACATCACCGCAGAAGCGATCTCGAACGCCGTCCGCCATGGCCGGCCCTCGTCGATCGTCGTGGACCTGGCCGAGACGCGTGGTCGGGCCGTCGTCGCGGTCACCGACGACGGCGTCGGGTTCGACCCCCACGAGCCACGCTCCACGAGCGACGAGGGCGGGCTCGGGCTCGTCGGCATCGCCCGCCAGTCGGGCTGGCTCGGCGGCCGCTCGTCGGTGCGGAGCAGGCGCGGTCGCGGAACCCGGGTCAGAATTTCGGTGCCCATCGCACGCCATCGGAGCGGAGGAAGCGGATGACGGAGCCACGCCGGGTCCTGCTGATCGACGACCACGAGATGGCCCGCCGGGGCCTCGCCGCAATGCTGACGACGGCCGACTGGCTCGAGGTCGTCGGCGAGGCCGGCTCGTGCGCGGAGGGTCTCGACGTCGTCCGGGCGACGAAGCCGGACATCGTCCTCCTCGACATCCGGATGCCCGGTGAGGACGGGCTGTCGTGCCTGGAGAAGCTCAAGGCGCTCGACCCGCCCGTCGCGGTCGTCATCGTCACGCTCTACGACGACCGTCGCTACGTCCTCGAGGCGATCCGGCGCGGTGCAGCCGGCTACGTCCTGAAGGACGCCTCGACGTCCGACGTCATCACGACGCTCTCGGCGGTGGCCGACGGACAGCTCGCGATCGACCAGAACCTCCTCCGCGAGGCGCTCAGCAGTCGGGGCCAGGAACCGCCGGCGGGCGATTCGCCGCGCCAGCGGGCCGAGGCCTACTCGCTCACGCCACGCGAGCACGACGTGCTCAACCTGGTTGCCGAAGGGATGACGAACAAGGAGATCGGCGGCCAGCTTTCGATCACCGAGGACACCGTCAAGAAGCACGTCCAGAACATCATCTGGAAGCTGCGGGCGGCCGATCGAACGCAGGCCGCGATCATGGCCTTCCGCCTCGGGCTGCTCGACGACGAAGGCGGCTGAGCGCGGCGGCCGCCGCGGCCGGCCGGCTGCCGTACCCTTCGGCCCCATGAGGCTCGGCGATCGCGGGGCGCCCGCGATCCTCATCGTCGACGACGACGACTACGTGCACGCGGCCGTCCGCGCGGTCCTGCGGCGCGTGACCGCCAACGTCAGCCGGGCCGCAACGGTCGCCGAGGCGCTCGCGACCGCGGCCGCGGCACCGCCGGATCTCGCGATCATCGACGTCGGGCTGCCCGACGGGGACGGCTACGACCTCGCCGCGGCCCTCAAGTCAGGCGCATCGGGCCGGACGAAGGTGCTGATCCTGACCGGGTACGCGCCGGACCCGTCGGCCGCGCAGGCCTCGCACGTCGACGCCGTCGTCAGCAAGCCCTTCCGGCTCCACGACTTCGTCGACACGGTCGAACGGCTGCTTGCCGAGCCGGCGCCGGTCGCCCGGCGTCACTGATCCGCGAGGAGCCACGCTCCGGCGCGCTGAAGATGCCGCGCAGCGAGCGCGCGGACACGTCGGCCTGCGCGCACCCGCCGGCTTGCCCGCGCCGACCGAACGATCAGCGCCTTCGGCGGCATCGCGCTCGACGGCCTGCGAACCGCGGGCTCGCCGGCGCCGCCTGAAGCTCCGTCCACCGGCGACGTCCCGGTCGCCGCGCTGGGGATGGGGTCGACGTCTGCGCCGCGGTCGCCCTCCGCCAGGGTCGCCCGAACGTCGGCGTCGACCGCGGCCGCGAGCGGCAGCTCGGACGGCTGAAGCGGAGACGGCGCGGCGGCCGCGGCCGGCACCGGAGACGGCTCCGCGACCCCGCTCCGAGGTGCGGCCTTCGAACGCTCTCGCCGGCGCTCGTTGTAGGACACCACCTCGGCCCACTCGCGCGGACGCGCCGCCTGGGGTCGCCAATCGAGGTCGGCGTTCGGCACCTCGATCGTCCCGTCGAAGAGCGCCTCGAACGTCTCGCCGTCGATCCGCTCCTCCTCGACGAGGTGGGCCGAGATCCGGCGAAGGACCGTCATGTGGGCGACGAGCGTCTCGCAGGCCTGTTCGTACGCCTCGTCGAGGATCGCCCGGACCGCCCGCGTGGCGGCCGCCTGGACCTCGGACGGGAGCGTCGTGCCGGCGCGCGCGACGAGGAACGAGAGCGAGCCGCGACCCGACCGGCCGAGCTCGGTCGCCTCGGGGTCCGAGCCCATGCCCCACCGGGTCACCATCGTCGAGGCGATCTGGTTGGCCTTGTCGAAGTCGTTCGACGCGCCGCCCGTGACCTCGTGGAACAGGAGCTCCTCGGCCGCCCGACCGCCCATCAGGGCGACGAGCCGCGCGCGGAGATCCGATTCCGCCGGCAGGTCGTTGTCCTCCTGGCTGCTGACGGTCACCCCCAGGGCCTCGCCGTGGGCGAAGAGGCTGATCTCCTCGACCTTGCGCTTGTCGCCGTGGACCCGGCCGCAGATGGCGTGTCCCACCTCATGGGCGGCGATGATCGACCGCTCGCGCTCGTCCATCGAGCGCCGCCGGCCGGTCCCGACGGCGACCTTGAGCCAACCGCCGTGGAGGTCGTCCGCGCCGATCTCGTCCGCCTCGCGGCGCGCCGCGAGGATGGCCGATTCGTTGAGCAGATCGGCGAGCTGCGCGCCGGAGAAGCCGTACGTCTTCCGGGCGAGGACATCGAGGTCCGCGTCGGCCGCGATCGGCTTGTTCGTCGCATGGACGTCGAGGATCGCTCGGCGACCCTTCACATCCGGCAGCCCGACGTGGATCTTTCGGCTGAAGCGGCCCGGGCGCAGCACCGCGGGATCGAGGATGTCGACCCGGTTCGTCGCGGCGATGACGACGACCTCGTCGTCCGAGGCGAAGCCGTCGAGCTCCACGAGCAGCTGGTTGAGCGTCTGCTCGCGCTCCTCGTGGCTGTTCGTCCCGCCCCGCGCCTTGCCGAGGGCGTCGAACTCGTCGAAGAAGACGACGGCGCGTCCCAGCTGCCGCGCCTGGACGAACAGGTCGCGGATCCGCCGCGCACCCACGCCGACGTACTTCTCCACGAACTCCGAACCCGAAGCGTAGAGGAAGGGGACGCCGGCCTCCGTCGCGACCGCCTTCGCCAGCATCGTCTTGCCCGTGCCGGGCGGCCCGAAGAGCATGATGCCGCGCGGGATCCGCGCCCCGAGTCGGCGGAATCGCTCTGGACCGGTCAGGAAGTCGATGGCCTCGGTCAGCTCGAGCTTCGCCTCGTCGCAGCCGGCGACGTCGCCCAGCCGAACGCGATCACCGACCGGTAGGAGCCGCAGCGAACTCGCGCCACCGCCGCCGGCCGAACCGCCGGGCATGATGGTCGTGAACGTCGATCGGCGATCGCGCGATCCGGAACCCACCCGCATGACGCGGAGCACGACGGCGACCAGGACACCGAGCAGGAAGAGCGGCACGACGATCGACGCCGCGGTCCGGACGGCGTCACCCGAGGTCGGCAGGGCACGCGTCGTCGAGACCGCCTGCCACGCGTCCGTGGTGAGGAGCCGGCTGCCGCCCGCGGCAGCGATCGAGTCCACGGCATCGCCCGTCGGGACCGTCAGCGCAACGCGAACGAGCTGGCCGTCGCGGAGCTTCGCGACGAGCGTGTCCGGATCCGCCGTCGCATCGGACGGGGCGGATCCGTTCGCCCCGAGCGGACCCGTAGGCGTCGAGATCGCGACGACCTCGCCTGCGTCGACATGCCGCTGGAGGTCCAGCAGCGTCCAGGTCGCCGTGTAGTCGAAACGGACGCCGTTTGGCGCAACGGACGACGGAGCGGGAGGCGAGCCGAGGAGCCCGGCGCCGGTGCCGAGGAGGAACACGAGCCCGACGAGGCCACCGAGGGCGAGCCGCGGATGACGGCTGACGATCTGCCGCGGGTCGCGGCGAGGCAGTCGTCGAAGCGCGCTGAGGCGGCTGAGGAGGTGCTTCACGATTCGATCGTCACTTCGTCTCGCGTGGTCCGGCGGCGGACATCGACAGACGCCGTCCGCACGTGCACGGATCGCAGGTTCGAGGCTAGTCGCGCATCCGATCGCCCGACACCCCCCGCTTGGGCCGGTCCGCCAAGGTCGAATGGCGGACGATTGGTGGTCGCGCTGGGTCGCGGCGCCTACCTCGTTCAGGGAAGGGACGCCAACCGACCCAGGCCCGACGATCGCCGGCGTGAGCGAGACCTCCGATCCGTCGTCCCCGGCATCGAGGCCTGACAGTGCCGAGGACCCCCGCGTCGCCCTTCCCGATCTCGCGCCCGGCGCCCGCGCGCTCGTCGACGCTTGCACCGATCTTGCCCCGGACGCATACGTCGCCCTCGACCTGAACTGGCAGGCCGGCCGCGACAGGTTCGAGACCGCGGTCATGGTCGGCCACCGGCTCGGAGCACGCGCGGCGTATCGGCGCGCGGTCCGCCGGGCGACCGGCTCGGCCGAGGGTCCGGTTCCTCCCCTGGCGGCGTTGCCGGCGCTCGAGGGCGCCGCGGTCGCGGTCGCCTACGGAACCTGGCGGTCGGGTCTCGAAGCCGCGGGCCGTGCGCTGCTCGCGCGCGCACTGACCCACGGCGAGCCCCGGCTGGACGTCGTCGCGGGTGCGGCGGAGGCGGTTCGCGCTGCCGCGATCGCGATCGCCGCCGGCGATGTCCTCGACGCGCCCCTCGTGGCGACCCTTCGTGAGGCATGGGATCGCTCGGGTGCGGGCGCCGGCCCGTGGCCGGACGGGACGCGGCTGCCGGCGGGAGCCCTGCCCAACGAACCCGACGTCCTTGCCCTCGTCGCCTACGCCCGATCCCTGGATGCCGAGGGCTGGGCCGCGCTCCAGGAACGCGTGGATCGAAGCCGCGCGCTCGACGTCCTCGGCGAGACGCTCCGGCGGCTGCGCGGGCTCGCCGGGGCGGATCCCGGGACGGCCGAGGTCCACCGCCGGGCCAAGCTCCTCCTCGTCGCGGCGCTCCACCGGTTTCGCGACGAGGACCCGACGTCGCGCGACGTCATGGCCGCACTTCGGTCCGTCGAGGTCGCGACCATCGCGCTCGCGCTTCGCGACACGCTGCCGCGAGGGCTCGTCCGGATCTCGCTGTCGCCGCTCGCGGACCTCCTCGAGGAGCTGGAGATCCGGCCCGACCGCAGGCGCGACCGCGTAGCCGAGTAGCAGGCCCGGCATACCATCGGGGCATGGCAACCAGCACGTCCGGTGACACACGCATGCCGCCGGCGGAGGGGATGGCGATGCGACGGGCGTCGGGCACGACGTCGGGCACGGCGGCGACCGGCAGCGATGACGCCGGCGGATCCGCACAGGGACAGCTCGAGCGTCTCCGCTTCCTCGAGCGCGTCGCCCGGCTGGCGACGACCGCACGCACCTGGGACGAGCTGCTCGAGACCGTCGTCGACGGAACGCGGGACGCGCTGCGTGCCGACGTCAGCTCGCTCTACCTGCTCGACCGCGACGGCCGGAACCTGACCCTCGCGGCCACGAACGGCCTCGACAAGTACCAGATTGGCCGGGCCAGGGTGCCGTTCGGGGAGGGCGTCACCGGCCGCGTGGCGGCGGCCCGCGAGCCGACGGTCATCCCCGACGTGCGGGAGGACGACCGCTTCCTGTGGGTCCGCGGCATCGACCAGCGGCGGTTCGTCGCCTCGATGCTCTCGGTCCCGCTCGTCTGGCGCGATCAGGTCGTCGGCGTCCTCAACGTCCAGACCGAGCGACGGCGAGCGTTCGGCGCGTCGGACGTGGAGCAGCTCTCGGCGATCGGGGACCTGCTGGCCGGGATCGTTGAGCGGGTCCGCCTCCAGGAGGAGGCGGAGCGCCGGGCCAACGAGCTCGAGGCGATCGACGCCGCCCGGGCGGAGTTGATCGCGCTCGTGACCCACGAGCTCCGGACGCCGCTCGCAGTCGTCCGCGCCTACACCGACCTGCTCTCCGAGGAGCCCACACTCGACGGCCGCTCGTCGCGCGATCCCACCCGCCGCGACCAGCGCGCCGCGTGGCACCGTGGAGCCATGGAGCAGGTGGAGCGGCTCGACCGGCTCGTCGATGCCGTCCTCGCCTCGGTTCGCCCGATCGACGACTCGACCGAGCCGACACTCGAGCCTGTCGACGTGGGGGGCCTCATCGGGACGGTCGTCGAGACGCTTCGGCCGATCCTCGACCAGCATCACCCGATCGTCTCCATCCCCGTCCGCCGCCATGCGCTCGCGGAGCCCGGCCGGCTGCGCCAGATCATCGAGCACCTCGTGGAGAACGCCGTGAAGTACGCGCCCCCGAGGACCGCGATCTCGATCGGCGCGGATCTCGTCGAAGGTGTCGTCCGGATCTCCGTCGAGGACGAGGGGCCCGGGATCCCGGACGAGTGGCGAGAGCGGATCTTCGAGCCGTACGCACGCCGGGACACACTGACGGCGCGCGGATCGGGGATCGGGCTGTACGCCGCTCGACGGCTCGCGGAATCGATGGGCGCACGGGTGTGGTGCGAACCGGGGCTGCACGGCGGCGCCCGGTTCATCGTCGCGCTCGGCGCGGCCGTCGCTCTGTGATGCCGCCGCGATGAGCCCCGGCCGCGCGCTCCGCATCCTCGTGGTGGACGACGACCCCGCGATGGTCGGTGCGATCACGGCGCTCGTCGGGACGGACGGCCACCAGGTCGTGACCGCCTACGACGGGCTGACGGCCGTCCGTCGCTTCCGCGAGGAGAGTCCGGATCTCGTCCTCCTCGACCTCGCGATGCCGGGTCCGGACGGCTTCTCGGTCACCGGCCAGATGCGCGCGCTCGGCGATGCACCGATCCTCGTGGTGTCAGGTGAGTCGGGTGAGGCGGCGAAGGTCCGGGCACTCGAGCTGGGCGCCGACGACTACCTCGTCAAGCCCTTCGGAAAGCACGAGCTGCTCGCCCGCATCAGCGCGGTCATGCGGCGGGCCGATGCCGCGACCCGGTCGACGCGCAGCGATCGGGGCGAGGGGCTGCGCGCAGGCGACCTGACGATCGACCCCGGACGTCACGCGGCGCTTGTCGGCGAGCGACCGCTGACGCTCACGCCGACGGAGTACCGCCTCCTCGAGGCGCTCGTTCGAGCCGACGGCGACGTCGTCCCGCACCTGCGCCTTGCTCGCGCCGGCTGGCCCGGCGAGCCGGATCCCGACCTGCTCTGGCTGAAGCCGCACCTCGCGCGGCTCCGGTCGAAGGTCGCCGACGCGGGCGGTCCGTCGATCGTCGCGATTCGCGCGGTCGGCTACCGCATCGAGGCCTGAGCGCCGCCGCGTCAGGCTGCGGCGACGGCCTGCGAGCGACCGCGGTGGTCGTGCGGCTCGTGCGCGCAGGCGACCCGGCAGCCGCGCGCGTCACGCCCGGACGTCCCGGAGAAGTGAAACCACGATTCCGTCCGTTCGTCGGCCACGAGCCGGCACCCGCATGCCGCACACGTCACAGGACCACCGGAGATCGGCTCGGCGAGGTACGACCAGGAGCCGCTCGTGTCGCGCTGCGTGGACATCGGATCACCTCCCGTCGTTCGGACGTCGAGACACTTCTACGGATCGAACGGTAGGGAGCGGCGGTCGCCGCGACGAGGTTCCTTCAGGTAGCGGAAGGGTTGCGATCCGGTGCCCACCGTCGGCGTTCCACGCACCCAGTCCTCCCGATCGCCCCCCCGGCGTCCACTGCTAGCATCCAGCCGTGCACACCGACGCGGAAGCGTCCGAGGCCCGGGCAGTCCCGCTCGAGCGGGACGAGCGGGCGAGCGGCACGATCGCCTCCGACCTCGTGATCGACATCGCCTCCGCCGCGGCGGGCGAGGGTGACCTCGAGAACATCCTGTTCGCCACGCTCGATCGGCTTCAGCGGGCCATCCGCTTCACCGGCGGGTCGATCGCCATCGTCGACCGCGACGAGCTCGAGGTCCGCGCCGCCGTCGGGCCGTTCGCCGACGAGGCGATCGGAACGCACCTGCCCAAGGGCCCAAGCCGGAGCTGGAGCGTGATCGTCGCGCGCGAGCCCTTCATGACCGGCGACCTCCTCGCAACGGAGCTCCGCGTCCAGACGCCGCGCGCCGCCGGCGCGATCCGTTCGTGGCTTGCCGTTCCGCTCATCCGTCACGGCGAGGGAATCGGGCTCCTCGAGATCGACTCGATCGAGCCGAGCGCCTTCGACGAGCATGATCTCGCGCTCATGACGACGGTCGCGCGCGTCCTCGCGGGACCGGTCGAGCTGGCCCTCACGCGCGACGCCGAACGCCGCGCGGGCGCCATCCGGGACGCATTCGTCGGGATCATCAGCCACGAGCTTCGGACACCGATCACGACGATCTACGGCAGCAGCAAGATCCTTCGACGACGCGGCAGCCTGCTGACCGACGAGGCCCGCGATCAGCTCGTCGGCGACATCGAGGCCGAGGCTGACCGCTTGCATCGGATCGTCGAGGACCTCCTGGTCCTGAGCCGCGCCGAGCGAGGGCGGATCGAGCTTGGGGCCGAACCGGTCCTCATCGCGCACGTCCTGAGACGTGCCGTGGCCGCCGCCGCCGGCCGGAACGCCGGACACCGTTTCGAGTCCGACCTGCCGCCGCAGCTGCCGCCCGTCCGCGGCGACGAGACGTACCTCGAGCAGGTCGTCGGCAACCTGCTCTCGAACGCTGCGAAATACAGCCCCAGCGGATCGATCGTCCGCGTCGTCGCGGAAGCCGATGATTCCGTGGTCCGCGTTCGCGTCCTGGACCGAGGCATCGGGATCTCGGCCGACGAATCCGCCCGCCTCTTCGACCTGTTCTACCGGAGCCCGAACGTCACCCGTACGGCCGAAGGGGCCGGCATCGGCCTGTTCGTCTGCCGGGCGCTCGTCGAGGCGATGGGCGGGCGGATCTCGGCGAGCCCGGGCACCGACGGCGGCTCGGAGTTCCTGTTCGAGCTGCCGATCTACCCCGACGACGAGCCGCCGTCGGCGCCACCGAGCTGACCGGAGGGCTGGAGCGGGAGACGGGATTCGAACCCGCGACATCCAGCTTGGAAGGCTAGCGCTCTACCAACTGAGCTACTCCCGCGCGGATCGAGACGATATCGCACGACGAGCTCTGCACGTTCGTCACGGCGTTCTGGTGCTCTGACCCCGGCCCTGCACGCCATCCCGCCGGACACACAAAAAAGCGCCCGAAGGAACCGGACTGGACGAAACCCACCTCCGGCGCGCCACCCTTGATGTGATCACAGGTGTCGACTCCGGAGATCTCCGGTCCCTGCAAACGAACCTTGCGGCTCATCTGCCGGATCCGGTCCGCCCTGGTGGTTACCCACCGGTTCGGCGTCGTCTCCATCGGCCCCTTCGGGCAAGACGAACCATACGGGCCGGCGGCGCACTCGCGCAACGCACTTGTCCACGAACTCATGGTCGGGACACGCGGAGTTATCCCCGAGTTTTCGACAGATGTGGACGACGTGTGGACGACGTGCTCAACGTGGCACGCCGGAACGGGTCGCGCCTGGGCGATGGGCCTGCGCGATGAGGAGCTGGAGGACGGTCGCGGCCTGGAAGGCCGCCTCCCGATCGTCGCGCCGGATCGCCACAGGAACCAGCGGTCCGCGCTCGGGCTCGATGACGATGGATTGCCCGTCGCGCTCCTCGAGCACGTGGAGTGATCGGAGCTCGTCGTACGACCACCCGCGGAGTGCCGGGGCGCCGTCCGGCGGGGGCCGATCCCGGATATGGACGACCCGTTCGGACGTCCCGACGA
>DASSHA010000137.1:0-2215 GCA_035693145.1 Candidatus Limnocylindrales bacterium | reverse complement strand
CAAGTACGTCGTCGCCCGACACGGACCGCAGCTGGAGGCGATCGCGCGCCAGACGCGCGCGCCCTTCCGCTACGAGGCCGCCGTGATGGGCGGCACCCCGATCCTGCGGTTGCTCGCCGAGGATCTCGCCGGCACCACGGTGTCCTCGCTCCGGGGGATCGTGAACGGGACCACGAACCACATCCTCACCGAGATGGCGCGCAGGGGCGTCGGGTACGCGGACGCGCTGCGCGACGCGCAGGCGGCGGGTTACGCCGAAGCCGACCCGACCGGCGACGTCGAGGGCGGGGACGCAGCGGACAAGCTCGTCGTGCTCGCCCGACTCGCGTTCGGGACCTGGCTGGATCGCGCGGGCGTCGCCACGGCTCGGCGGGGTGACCACCCGGGCATCACCGGCGTGACCGCCGGCGACCTCGCACGCGCGAACCGCGATGGCTTCGCGATCCGGCTGCTCGCGACGGCCCGCCGCCGCGCCGCCGATGGCCGCATCGAGGCCGCCGTGCTCCCGACCGCTGTGCCGGAAGCGTCGGCACTGGGGCAGACGGGCGGCGTCCGGAACCGGATCGAGATCGAGGCGGAGGCACTGGGCCGGCTGGCCGTCGAAGGGCCCGGTGCCGGTGGTGCGGCAACCGCAGCCGCGGTGCTGGCGGACCTGCTCGCGGTCCGGCGCGGCGACGGTTCGACGTGGGGCGACCTGGCCCCTGCCGCGATGCTGGCCGCGGCGAGCCTGCTCCCGCGTGCGAAGGGCTATTTCCAGGGCCCGTCCGGCGCGAAGTACCCGCTGGCCGACTGATGGACGCGCGTCGCGTGGACCCTCGCCCCAACCTCATCGACCGGTACCGCGCCTACCTGCCGGTTTCCGACGCGACGCCGCGGCTGACCCTCGGCGAAGGTGCCACCCCGCTGGTGGCCGCACCGCGCCTGGGCGAGCGGATCGGCGTCCCGAACCTGCACCTGAAGCTCGAAGGGCTGAACCCAACCGGCTCGTTCAAGGACCGGGGCATGGTGGTCGCGGTGTCGAAGGCGCTCGAGGCGGGCGCCACGTCGATCATCTGCGCCTCCACCGGGAACACGAGCGCCAGCGCCGCGGCATACGGCGCCAAGGCCGGAATCAAGGTCGCGGTCGTGCTGCCGAGGGGCGCGATCGCCGTCGGCAAGCTGCTGCAGGCGCTGATCGCCGGCGCGCAGGTCGTTGCCATCGACGGCAACTTCGACGACGCGCTGCGGGTCGTCCGGTCGATGACGGCTGACGCCGGCTCCCGCGCGACCCTCGTCAACAGCGTGAACCCGCATCGCATCGCCGGCCAGAAGACGGCGGCATTCGAGATCTGCGACGACCTCGGTCGCGCGCCCGACGTGCTCGCGATCCCCGTCGGCAATGCGGGCAACATCACGGCGTACTGGGCCGGCTTCACCGACTACGCGATGGCGGGCATCGTCGAGACGCGGCCGCGGATGCACGGCTTCCAGGCGGCCGGCGCGGCGCCGATCGTGCGCGGCGAGCCGATCGCGATGCCGGAGACGATCGCGACGGCGATCAGGATCGGCAATCCGGCGACGTGGCAGGGGGCCGTTGCGGCGCGCGACGAGTCCCGAGGCGGCATCGATGCCGTCACCGACGACGAGATCCTCGCCGCCTACCGCACCCTCGCCGAGCTCGAAGGCGTGTTCTGCGAGCCGTCCTCGGCGGCGTCCGTAGCGGGACTTGCGAAGGTCGCGGCTGCGGGTTCGATCGGCGCCGACGAGCTGGTCGTCGCCGTCCTGACCGGCAACGGGCTCAAGGATCCCGACACGGCCGAACGGTCTGTTTCCGGGCGGATCATCGAATCCGACGCGACCGACGACGGCGTCCGACGGGCGCTCGGCTGGTGATCGGGCTCCCGTGAACGCGTCGGAGCTCATCGGGCGGCGCGTTAAGGTCGAGGCGCCGGCAACCATCGCCAACCTCGGCGCGGGTTACGACACGCTGGGCCTGGCCGTCGATCTCGCGCTGCGCGTCACGATCGAAGCCCGCGCGCGCGACTCCGGATCCGCACCGGTCCATCTCACGGTTGACGGCGAAGGCGACCGGGAGCTACCGGCCGACCGATCGAACCGGCTGGTCGTCGCGCTCGAGGAAGGCCTCGCCGCGCTGGGCCTGCGCGACGCCGCGAGCCTCGCCTGGCGGATCGAGATAGCGAACGAGATCCCGCTCGAGCGCGGACTCGGTTCCAGT
>DASSHA010000136.1:0-5330 GCA_035693145.1 Candidatus Limnocylindrales bacterium | reverse complement strand
GGGTGCTCCGACCCGGCGAGTCCGAGCCTTAGGCGACGGCAACTTCGTTAATGCGCTCGATCGGACAGCCGGCGGCGACATAGGCGCTAAAGCCCCCATCGAGGTCAGCGGCCTTATCGAATCCAACGTCGCGAAGTGTGGCGGCGGCCAAGCTCGAGCTGTATCCGTCCGTGCACACGAGGATGACACGACGGGTTCGATCGGATAGACGCGTGTCGTCGAATCCCGAGGTCGGATCGAGACGCCAGAAGAGGACGGACAGCGGAACCGGCACCGAGCCCGGGATGACCCCGTGCGCGAGCCGGTCCTCTCCGCACCGGGTGTCGATCACCAAGGCTCCTCGTGCCATCTCCGCAGCCAACTCAGATGACGCCACCCGATCAATTCGCGTCCGCGCGGCATCCAGGAGATCCGCAATCGAGCTCGGCGGCATTGACCCTCCTGATGTTGATTGGCTACCCCGAGGCGTCCTGCTTCTCGGTCTCGGCGAGCTTCTTGCGATTCTCCTCGCGGGCCTTCATCACCCGATCCGAGGAGCCGCCACTCGTGTCGGGCTTCGGGAACGGGTCCCGCGGCGCTTTCCCCGCTGAGCGGGCCGCCGACCGGGCCGCCGCACGGCGTGCCATCCGCTCGGTGATCGTCGACTCGTAGCCCTGGTCGGTCGGCAGGTAGTAGCGGCGCTCCACGAGCTCGTCGGGCAGGTATTGCTGCTCGACGTCGGCGCCGTCGAAGTCGTGCGGGTACTTGTACCCGACGCCGATCCCGTGGACCTTCATCCGCGGGTTGCCGGCGCTCCGAAGGTGGAGCGGGACCGAAAGCGAGCCGGCCTTCGTGACATCGGCCGCAGCGGCCCAGTAGGCCGAGCCGGCGCGGTTCGACTTCGGCGCGGTCGCGATGTAGGTCGTCGCCTGGGCCAGGGCGTACTGCGCCTCTGGCAGGCCAACCCATTCGAGCGCATCGGCAGCGGCAACCGCGACGGACAGCGCTCGGGGATCAGCGTTGCCCACGTCCTCGGAGGCGCTGATGATCAGCCGCCGACAGATGAACTTGGGGTCCTCGCCGGCCGCGATCATCGAGGCGAGCCAGTACAGCGCGGCGTCGGGGTCGTTGCCTCGAAGGCTCTTGATGAACGCCGAGACGGTGTCGTAATGGCCGTCGCCGGCCCGGTCGTAGGCAAGCACGCGCTGCTGCGCGGCGGATTCCACGTCAGCGAGCCGAGGCGCGACCCGGCCGTCGGCGTCGCGGATCTCCTCGGCCTCCGCGAGCGCGACGGCGTTCTCGAGCACGTTGAGCGCGACCCGAGCGTCGCCACCCGCGATGGAGATCAGGTGCTCGAACGGCTCGTCGGCCAGCGACACGCCGCCCTCGGGACCCAGCTCTCCCGCGAGACCCCGCTCGGGATCCTCGAGCGATCGACGGACGACCGTTCGAACATCATCATCGGCCAGCGGTTCGAGGCGCCACACCCGGAGGCGAGACAGCAGCGCCGAGTTGACCTCGAAGTAAGGGTTCTCGGTCGTCGCGCCGATGAGCGTGACCGTGCCGTCCTCGACGTGCGGCAGGAGCGCGTCCTGCTGGGCCTTGTTGAAGCGATGGATCTCGTCGATAAACAGGACCGTCCGCTGGCCGTTGAGGGTGAGCCGCTCCTGGGCCGCGGCGAGCGCGGCGCGCACCTCGGCCACGCCCGACATCACCGCCGAGAGGGTCTCGAAGTCCGCGCCGACCGCGCTGGCGAGGAGCCGGGCGAGGCTCGTCTTGCCGGTCCCCGGCGGGCCCCACAGCAGGAGGCTCGAGAGGTGGCCGCGCTCGACCGACCGACGGAGCGGGCCGCGCTCCCCGACGAGGTGCTGCTGCCCGACGAACTCGTCGAGTGTCCGAGGCCGCATTCGGGCCGCGAGCGGCTGGCGCTCGGGCGGTGGCTTGAACAGGGCCTCGGGGCGAGCGCCGGTCAGGCGGCGAGGAGGTGGCACGGACGGATCGTAGTCGTTGCCGAGGTTGTCTCTCGGAGATCGGGATCGCCTCGGAGCCGCGCTGCCGTCCCGACGTTCGCGATCGCGCTTCACGAGCTGCCGCCGATCATCTCGCGGCCGCCTCTCACCCGGCATTCGTCAGGGCGCCTCGCCGGCGTAGCGGATCTTGACGACGAGGTCGCTCTCGGCTTCCGGGAGGATCGCGACGATCTTCTGCGACCCGACCACGAGGATGAGCTTGCCCGCGCCGCCGCCGTAGGCCGCGATGTTGTTGCCGCTGGCCGAGGCCACGACGAGGGCGCCGTCCTCGGTGACCGCCGCGACCGAGCCGAGCTCGTCGTCCGGCGCGGCGCCGAGCTTCCGCATCTCGCGGCCCTGGGTCGCGCGATCCATCTTGAACAGCCGCCGCCCGACGAAGTCCCAGCCGTCCGAGGCCATCAGCTCCTCGAAGAGCCCCAGGTCCTCGATCGTCTTCGACTTGCCCGAGTGCACCTCCGCGCCGTCCGAGAGGTGCCCGTCGACCGAGCTGGTGCGACTACCCGTCGGCTGGGAGGAGCGTGAAGGCGCCGCCCTGCAATGGTGCGACGGCCCGGAATGCGCGCTCGTCGAGCGACAGGAGTCGCCTCGTTGTGTAGCGACTCGCGAGGACAACGAGCGAGGCGTCGGCGAGGCCGATGCGGAGGTCGCGGTAGCGGTGGAGCAAGTCACTCGCGGCCCGGATTTCACGAACGTCGAGGCAGTCGACGACGAACGTACCGGTGACAAGGTCATCGATGAACCTGGCCTCGGCGTCGGGTCCCAGGCGATCGAGAATGAGGTAGTCGGCCTCCGCGACGGCGAGCTCGGTCGTGACGATCGTCTCGCGCTCTGCCTCGAGGACTCTCCGAACGGGGCCGTGATCCGGGTCGGCGGCATCTGCCTGCGCGTACAACGCTCCGGCGTCGATCACGAGGGCCATCAGCCGCCCTTGGTCTTCACATAGACCTCATCGCTCGTCCAGCGGCGCGGCTTCGAGCGGTCGCTGCTGCCCGCGGCCATCGAGTGGAAGGTTCGCGGTCCGGCCGCCGTCCCGATCCGAGCTCGGATCGCCTCGCGGATGAGATCGGCTTGGGAGCGAGCTTCACGGACCGCGAGCTGCCGAAGGCCCTCGGCCTCGTCGGCGGAGAGGTAGACGGACGTCTTGCGCATGAACGTAGGGTACCGCCCGTAGGGCAGTTGAGGCGAGGCTCAGAACGCGATGGTGAAGCCGGTTCCTGCGATGGCCGCGAGGTCGAGCAGCGCGAGGCCGAACAGGATGCCGAACGTCGAGCCTCGGCGGCCGAGCGCCTCGTAGGCCATCGCGGCCGCGAGGACGGCCATCCAGGCGAGGTTCGCGACGCCGGCCGCGAACATCAGGAGCATCACGGCCCACGACGCGACGAGGCAATCGGTGGCGTGACCGAGGCCACTTCGGTAGCCGGCGCCCAGGTCCTGGGCGCGAAGCGACCGCTCGAGGGCGGGCGCGACGGGCGCGACGGGCGCCGCGAGCGCGGAGCCGACCCGGCGAGCCGGATGGCGGCACGCCTCGAGCGCGCGCCGCCGCAGCGGGACGAGCTGCCATGCTCCGGCCAGCGCGAGCACGAACGCCTGGATGACGAACGGCCGCGACGCCAGCCACGGCGAGGCATGGACGAGGGCGTGGAGGCCCTTGTCGCCGACGAACGCGGCGAGGCCGAAACCCGTCCAGACGAGCGAATACGCCCCCAGGAAGCCGACGATCGCGGCGCGCGGACGGGCGATCCAGCGCGATCCGGCCACGACGCCGACCGCCCGCACGCTGGCCGGCAGCATCATCGAGGCGATCATCACCTGCCAGCTCACGAGGAAGATCGGGAGCCCGACCCACAGCGGCGGCCCGCCCGGCTCGATCAAGGCATGGTGATGGAGCGCCGCGGCGCGACCGGTGAGCTCGAGTCCGAGGCTGACGAGCCACGCGAGGCTGGCGAGGACCATGACGACACGGACCGCGAGGCTCGACGCGCGGAGCGTTCGCACCGGAACGATCGAGCGGATCGCGGTCATCGAGCGCTCAGCCCCGCAGCCCGGAACGCCGCTCGACGCGGCTAGACGATGTCGAGCGCGCAGCCGAAGGCGCGCGTCTGAGCGACTCGGACCGGCCGATCGGCGAGGACGTCGTCGATCGCGTTGCGCAGGTCGCGCTCCGTGACCCGCTCCTCGAGGCGGGCGTTGTCGACCCGGCCCTCGTAGCGGAGGCGTCGCGCGCCATCGAGCAGGAACGCGTGGAACGTGCAGGTCGGGCGCCACGCGCGGGCGACCTGCTGCCCGGCATCGACGAGGTAGGGAAACGCGTAGCCGTCCTCTGCCGAGCGGGCGATCATGCCGTCGAGGCCTTCCTCGGGGTAGAGGTGCGGAGCGTTCGAGTTGACGAGGACCAGCTGGACGCCGCGGGGCGCGAAGTCCGCGTGGAGCTCGCGCAGCCGGCTCGCATAGGCCTTGGCCGTCGGGCATCGATTGGACGAGAAGATCACGACGAGGAGCTTCGCCGAGGCGAAGCTGGAGAAGCCGAAGCGGCCCTCGGCGACTCGGCCGTCGATCACGCCCACGCGGTCCTCGAACGGTGGGGCGAGATCACCCGGCGCGACGGCCGGGTGATCCTCCTCGAAGCCGATCGGCAGCGGGATCGGCGTCGCGGTCATGCCGCGGCGCCGGCCATCGCGCGATTCGGGAACTTGTCCGGGAACTGGGCCACGAGGCCGTCGTTGAGGGCGTCGGCCAGGACCATGATCTCGGTGAAGATGTCGTCGAAGGCCTTGACGTCGGCCGCCCAGTCCTTGGTCAGGCGGGCGACCGTCTCGTCCTTGGTGAGCTTGAGGTGGAGCGCCAGAAGGTCCATGACGTCCTTCTCGGGCCAGTTCGGGTTGGCGTCGGCCAGGAACTTGGCGATCTCCTGGGCGTTGGCGGTCCAGCGGGTATCGGCCTTGCCGAACGCGTCGTTGTCGCCGGACTTCGCGGCGCCCACGAGGTCGACGGCGATCAAGATGTGGTCGCGAAGCAGCTTGGTAAGCGCGTCACCGGCGGCCTGGCCGTAGTAGGGGACGATCGCGGCGCCGACCTCGTCCTGGTTCTTCAGGAGCCGACCCGCGGCGGCGTCGGCATCCGGCGAGCCCGCGACGGCGGCGATGATGTAGTCGCGGGTCCAGATGACGTGGTCGGACCAGAGCTTCCGGAGCGCAAGTCGAACCGGTTCGGCATGAGCGGCCATGGCGGGTTGCCTCCTGCGGCGCGTGACCTGGATGTATTGGTAGTGGCGCTACCTTTTACAGCCGCCCGATGATGGTGTCAACTCTTGTGGCAACCGAC
>DASSHA010000135.1:0-2490 GCA_035693145.1 Candidatus Limnocylindrales bacterium | reverse complement strand
TCGCGAAGTATTCGGAGGCGAGCTTCTGGAAGCCGTACGTGCTGACGGGCGGCGGCGATGTGAGTTGCGCGCCTTCGGGCGTCGGAAAGACGGTCGCCGACTCGTAGACCATCGAGGACGACAGGACCACGATCCGCTCGAGCGGGCCGGAACGGCGGGCGGCGATCGCCGCATCGAACGTGGCGGCGAGGATCCGCTCGTTCTCGGCGATCAGGTCGTAGGCGAACTCATGGAAGTAGCTGATTCCGCCAATCATTGCCGCGGCGGCGACGATCTGGTCGCAGTCGGCCGCGAGCTCCGTCAGGAGCGCGACGTCCTTCGCGTCGCCCTCGACGAACCGATAGCGGGGATGGCGGTCGTAGCTCTTCTCGACCCGTCCGTACTTGCTGAAGTTGTCCACGCCGACGACCTCGTGACCGTGCTCGAGGAGCTCGGCGACGAGATAGCCGCAGATGAAGCCGGCCGCGCCGGTGACGAGGACCTTCAGAGCCGGATCCCCTCGCCCAACGCGCCCCAGACGTCGACGACGTCGCGACCGGCCGGAAACCGCAGCCCGCGGTACGCCCGGTGCGGCACGCCGAGGACGAGGACCTCGGATTCGTCGATCACCCGGTCGAGCGGGACGAGACGATCGTCGGCCACGAACGGGTCGGTGCAGGCGACCTCGGCACCGGCCCAGCCCAGAAGCTTTCGGAGCTTGTAGCTGAGCGACGCGCGGGCATCGTCCGATTCGGCCTTGAACGCCATCCCGAGGATCCCGACCCGCTTCCCGCGGAGTGATCCGTAGCGTCGCTCGAGCGCCGACACGATGTACGCCGGCAGCCCCTCGTTGATGAGCATCGCGCTCTGGCCCATCGGAAAGTGGTCCGACGTGAACGCGGCGAGCTGCATCGCGTCCTTGAACAGGCACGGGCCGGCGGCGAACCCGGGCGCCGGCAGGTCCGCCGCCCGTGGATAGTCCTCGCGGATCGCGGCGAGCACGTTCGTGTAGTCCACCCCGGCCTGGTGGGCGATCATGAAGAACTGGTTCGCGACGGCGAACTTCATGTAGCGCCACGTGTTCGTGAACAGCTTCGCGAGCTCCGCCTCGCGACTCGTCGTCCGAATCGTCTTCGCACCAAGCCGCCCGAAGAGCGCCTCGGCACGTTCGCCCGCGCTCGCGCTGTCGGCGCCGACGATCTGGGGCAACGAGGTGAGCTCCTCGAGCGCGTGGCCCTCGGCGATCCGTTCGGGGCAGAACGCGACGTCGACCCGGCGGCCGCGCCGCTCGAGCGCGTCCGCGACGTGTTGAGTCGTCCCGGGATAGACGGTGCTGCGCATGACGACGAGCGCGCCGTCACGCAGGCAGGGTGCGAGCTGGTCCACGACGCGGTCGAACACGGTCATCGACGGGTGGAGGAACTCATCGACCGGCGTGCCGATGACGACGACGACGTTGTCGGCGCGGGCGACGGTCGAGGGATCGTCGCTCAGGACGAGCCGACCGGTCGGGAGGAGGTCGCACAGGAGCGCTTCGGCCCCGGTCTCCATGAATGGCATCTCGCCACGACCGATCCGGTCGAGCGTCGCACGGTTCGTGTCGAACACGCCGACCCGAAGGCCGGCCGCCGCGAAGGTCAGGCTGAGTGGCAGCCCGACATGACCGCCGCCGCCCACGACGACGAGGTCGAGCTCCCCGGAACCCCTCATCGCGGGCGACTGTAACAGTCCGTCGGGGCCCGAATGCACCACCCGGAAGTCCCAACCGGACGGGTCAGGCTCGAACGAAGACCGCGCCCTCGGCATCGCGGTATGTCGCTCGCCACGCATCGTCCGCCTGGAGGGCGGCGAGCAGGGACGGCTGGTCGTCTGCAGAGACGGCGAGGACGGTCACCCCGCGGCGGTCGAGGATCGCCTGCCAGCCTGGCGTCGCCTGTGTCAGAGCGAGGTAGTCGTCCCAGGCGTCGACAGGCGCGACCTCGACCCGCGAGTCCACGAGGACCGGGACGCCGGGTGCCTCGAGCTCGAGCCACGACGCCCATGACTGAGCCGCGACGAGCCGGTCGTCCGGTCCGGCGGCCGATCGAACGGCCGACTCGATGCCCTCTGGAGCGTCGACGACGAGCGGCAGTGCGCCGGACGACGTCGCTCGATACGGCCACGGGAGGAGGGCGATGCCGAACAGCACGACGATCGCGGCCAACGCGACGTTGACCCGGGAACGCCGCTCGGAGCGCGTGGTTGCGACGAGGGCGGTGGTAGCGAGCGGCCGCGCGAGGAGCCAGGCGGCGGCGGTCGCCCACCAGGCGACGCCTCGCTCCGCGTACGCGCCGATGGCCGCGAAGGCGAGGAGGCCGAGCCACTCGCCGATCGTGAGATCGCGCCGCCGCGCCCACGCCAGGAGCAACGCGACCGCCACGGACAAATAAAAGGCGGCCCCGGTCGCCGTCAGCAGGCTCGTCCGCTGCCACTCCGTCACGAGGCGGGTGACCTGGGAGTTCGTCGTCAGCC
>DASSHA010000134.1:0-12311 GCA_035693145.1 Candidatus Limnocylindrales bacterium | reverse complement strand
TGCGCGAGGACCGTTCGACCGGCGAGCGTCGGTTCGTCTACCACGGCAACGACGGGACGAGCTTCCCGTGGAACGACACGGCGCAGCTCAACTACCTCGACGCCGAAACTCGAGAGGCCGTCATCCGGACGATCCTCGACGTCGCCCACCACTTTCCGATCATCCGGTTCGACGCCGCGATGACGCTCGCGCGTCGTCACGTCCGGCGGCTGTGGTGGCCGGAGCCCGGCGCAGGTGGGTCCATCCCGTCGCGCGCCGAGCATGCGATCAGCCAGGCTGAGTTCGACCGCCTCATGCCGAAGGAGTTCTGGCGCGAGGTGGTCGATCGCGTCGCGGCCGAGGCGCCCGATACCCTCCTCCTGGCCGAGGCGTTCTGGCTCATGGAGGGCTACTTCGTCCGCACGCTCGGGATGCATCGCGTCTACAACAGCGCGTTCATGCACATGCTCCGCGACGAGGACAACGCCGGCTACCGGCGGGTCATGCGCGACACGCTCGAGTTCGACCCCGAGATCCTCAAGCGCTACGTCAACTTCATGACGAACCCCGACGAGGAGACTGCGGTCGAGCAGTTCGGCAAGGGCGACAAGTACTTCGGGATCGCGACGCTCCTCGCGACGCTGCCCGGGCTGCCGCTCCTGGGCCACGGGCAGCTCGAGGGGTTTGCCGAGAAGTACGGCATGGAGTACCGGCGCGCGTACCGCGACGAGACCGTCGACGAGGGGCTGCTGGCCCACCACGAACGAACGATCGTGCCGCTCCTCCGGCGCCGCGCCCAGTTCGCCGAGGTCCGCGACTTCCTCCTCTACGACGTCGCGGCCGACGGCGGCGGGCGGCTGGACGATGTCTTCGCCTACTCGAACGTCGGGCCGCGCGGCGAGCGCTCGCTGGTCATCTACCACAACCGATTCGGATCGGCGGCAGGCTGGGTCGGGGACTCCGTCCACTTCTCCGTTCCGCGCGAGGGCGACGGGGGCCGAACGCTCACGCAGCGAACGCTCGCCGACGGCTGGCGGCTGCCGGAGGGAGACGACGCATTCGTGCTGTGGCGCGACCATGCATCGGGCCTCGAGCATCTCGCCCCCGTCGGGGAGCTGCGGGCGCGTGGACTCCGCATCGAGCTCGGCGCGTACGAGCGGCGGGTCCTGCTCGATGTCAGGGACGTCCGCGACGGGAGCGCGCGACTCTGGTCGCGGCTGTGGGAGCGACTGGGTTCGCGCGGCGTGCCGTCGCTCGACGACGCCCTTCGCGAGCTCGCGCTCGAACCGATCCACGGACCGCTCCGGGCCGCGGTCGGGGACGTGCTCGGCGGGCTGATCCGCGACGGGGCCGCGCCGGACATCGGTTCGGTCCGCGATGCCCTACGCAGCATGGTCGACGCGGTTGCCGAGGCGACATCGGTGCGCGGCGATCGGGACCAGGTGACGCGGCTCGTCTCGGAGGCGCTTGCAACCATCGCTGATCGCGCCACGGAGACGCCGCGGACGCGCGGCAAGACGCCCGGCCACGCTCCGGTGGCCGCGGCGTTCCACGATGCATCGCATCGCGCCGTCCTCGTCTCGTGGTCGGTCCTCTCACCCCTCGGCCGGCTCGCGCCCGGCGATCCCGTCGCGACGAGCCGGGCCTGGTTCGACGAGCTCCGGTTCGAGGAGCCGCTCGCCGTCGGCCTCCGGAGCGCCGGGCTCGACGAAGGCGCCGCGTGGAGCGCCGCGTCGACGGTTCGGCTCCTGCTGGATCTCCCGCGTCCATCGACGGTGGGCGGTCGAACGCGGCCGGAGGTCGCCCAACGCCTCGTCGCCGCCTGGTTCGACCGCCCGGACGTGCGTTCGGCCCTGGGCGTCAACCGTTGGGAGGACGTCGACTGGTTCAGCCGCGAACGCTGGCGCGAGCTCCTGGACTGGGCGCTGCTGCTCGACCTGCTCGTCGTTCCGGCGCCGGACGCCGCGCGCAGCCGCGACGTCGTCCTCGCCCTCGTCGCCGCCGGCGAGCGCTCCGGCTACCGCGTGGACCGGCTCCGGGAGCTGACGCTTCCCGCTGGGAGGTCCGCGCCTGCTCGCACCCAGCGTCGCGCAGGCACGAAGCGTCGAGGCCCCTGAGAGGCGCCAAAGACGGGATCGCCACAGGTTTCCCGTGGGAGGGAACAGACCGAAGCGCGCGCGGGCTCCCGGCCCCCAGGCCGCGTCTGGGCCGTCACCCGGAACCCGGCCGGCAACCCGCGCCCGCCCGCGAACCCACGTTTCGCGCCGCGGGAGATTCACGCGAGCCCATCTGGTCCGCCGAGCACGGATTCATGTTCGCTCACGCAGGAATCTCGCGGGCTTCCGTGACGAGACCTGCGCAGATGCCCGGCCCGACCGGCACCCAAGTCGGACGAAGATGCGGCTCGCCTGCGAAGGGTCGTCCGGTTGATGCCTGACTGCTGTCGACGGAAGGGCCAGGGGCGCGATCGCGCCGAATGCAGTGCCAGCGTGGTGAGGCTTCGAATGGCGGCCGGCGTTGCGATCAGCGCAACCCTCATCGTCTCGGGCTGTGGTCGCGGGAGCGCGACGATCACGGGCACACTCGTGGGCGCCGGCGGCGCCTGTCTCTACGTCGACGTGCCGAATGCGGACGGCACTGATCGCTACTGGCTCCGCCAGGTGCCGCCCGACTACGGCACGGACGACGAACTCGGCATCGTCAAACGGGACGGGAGCCGCATCGCGATCGGGGACTCACTTACTGTCTCCGGGGCTCTGTCCTGGGAGCCATTCGACAGGCGATGCGCCGGCGAGCGCACGCTCGACACGACGGCAATCGAGTAGGCCGCGCCCTCACGCAGGGTCGCCAGGCTCGTGACTGCCGGCCGGTCCCCGGGCTGCGCTCCCTGCGCTGCGCCGGAAGCACACTTCCGCGCGGACTTGGTCGCCGCGCTGCTTGGTACGCAGCGACGCGAGCTCCTGGACGGGTTCGGCGACCTCTCGGATGTCGTCGCGCTGCGCAGTGTGCAGCGAACTGACAGCCGGACCGCAAAAGTGCTGCGTGGGAGGCAGCACGAGCGCCCCCGTGCCATGCTGGCCGTCCCGCGGCGGTCCCGAGAACGAATCGCGGCAGCCGCTCGTCTGTCAGGCGATGAACGAGGCAGGGTTGAGCGGGATCGGCGTTTCACGGACCGGGGCCGAGCAGCGTGCCGCCGCGTTCGTGGCGCTGGCCCAGGCCGAGCTGCCGTCGCTCTACCGGCTTGCGGCGCTCATTGTCGGCAACGAGGCGCTCGCCGAGGACCTCGTCGGCGACGCGATCGAGCGCGGCTGGCAAACGTGGCCGCAGCTTCGCGACGCCGAGCGGTTTCGGCCGTGGATCACGCGGATCGTCGTCAACGGCTGCCGCGACGAGCTCCGGCGGCGTCAGCGGGTCCGGTTCGTCGCGCTCGAGGACGAGAGCGGACGACCGAGCCCGGCCACCGATTCGATCGACGCCCGCGATGCGATCGCCCGGGCCTTCGCCTCGCTCGACGCCGACGAGCGGGCCGTCGCGGTCCTGCGGCTCGACCAGGACCTCGCCCTGCGAGAGGTCGCGCGCCGCCTCGGCATCCCGCTCGGAACCGCGAAATCCCGCCTCCATCGCGCGCTCGCACAGATGCGCACGGAGCTCTCGAGGACCGACCGATGACCGACCCAACCGACGACGACATCGAGGCACTCGCCGCCGACTGGCTGCGCGGCCGCGGGCCCCACGACGTCCCCGATTCGCTCCGCGCCCGCGTCCGCGCGGTGGGGCATGTGCCCGTGCCGCGGCGCGCCCGGCCCACCTGGCTCCTGCTCGCCGCCTCGCTCGCGGCGCTCGTCGCGCTCGGGACGCTTGGCGTCGCAGGCGCGCTCCTGCTGGGCCAGCCTGCGCCGAAGCCCTCGATCCCACCGGCCGTCTCGCCTTCGCCCTTGGCCTCGCCCCTGCCGTCAGCGGCGCCCTCGGCGTCACTTGAGCGCTCCCTCGATCCGAGCTCCGACGTGCCGTCGATCCAGTTCGCGGACCTGGTCGATTCGAGTCATGGCTGGGTCGTCGGGCGGGACACGTTCGCTGCGACCGCGGATGGTGGGTCAACGTGGGCCACGACGGATCTGCCCGGGCCGCGCGTGGGCCGGGGCGTTCTGGGAGCGGCGTTCGCAGATCTCAACCATGGCTGGTTGGCGACCCTCGATTCGAACGACCTGAGCAGCCGCGTCTTCGACGTCTGGCGCACGAGCAACGGCGGCCGAACCTGGCAGAAGGCCGTCCTCGAGGAGGGCGTGGTCTCCTCGGACACGATGGGCAACGCCCACTTCAGCGTCGTTGGCCCGGACCACCTCTTCGTGTGGATTGAAGGCGGCATGCCGAGCGGCTGGACGAGCGACCTGTACGAGAGCGCCGATGGCGGAGCGACGTGGTCCCATCCTCGGACGTCGCCGGAAGGCGTGTCCGGGCCTGCGACCTTCGTCGACGCGGCCCACGGCGTCGTGGTGGGGGGCGCTCGTGGCTACGACCTCTTCAGCACCTCGGACGGCGGTGCGTCCTGGCACAGCATCCCCTACCCGCTCCCGAAGGGTGCCGACCGCCAGCTGACGACGTTCCTCGGGCCCGCTCGATTCTTTGACGATCGCGATGGCGCGATCTCTGCGATCTACTCGACCCCGGATCTCATCCCGCAACTCCTGATCCTGTCGACGGCCGACGCGGGTGAGACGTGGTCGATCGCGGCCACCGACAACAATCAGGGGTGGCCCGTCGCGTTCGTGAACGCAACGAACTGGCTCGAGGTGGTCGGAGCAACTGTCCGCGAGACGACCGACGCCGGCGCAACATGGTCCGAGCGGTCGATGGCCGGGAGCCCGGGCTTCATCGCGGTGGTATCGATGCCCGACGAGAAGAACGGCTGGGCGATCGCCGACGACCCGGCCTGCCCATCCTCGGGCTGCACGGCGCGGTTGCTCGTCGGGACAACCGATGGCTGGCGAACGCTCCACACGTTGACGCTCCCGAATGGAACCGCCCGGGCATCGGCGTCCGCCTCGCCCTCTCCAGCGTCGACGATCACGCCCGAAGCTCAGTTCAGGGCACTCGCGTTCTTTGATCGAGATCACGGGCTGATCGGAGGAGCCAGCGTGACCGGCCCGGACAGCGGAACAGATCCTCGCGGCGTCCTGCGCCGGACCGACGACGGTGGCCGGACCTGGACCGATGCACCCTTCGAGCTCGGGCCGATCATCGCGCTCTCGGCGATCCCGGACGGCCACGCGTGGGCAGCGACCGGCTGTGCCGACGGCGAGTGCGCCTCCGATCTCCTCGAGAGCGCGGATCGAGGCCGAACCTGGATACCCGTGGCACGTCGCCAGCTCGCCGCCCTCTCGTTCGCCGATGCCGATCGCGGCTGGGCGCTAACGCCCGGTGGAGCGCCCGACCCTGCGCGACTCCTCGGGACGACCGACGGCGGACGGGCGTGGAGCGCGCTCTCGCAACCGTGCTCGCGCGGTTCGGCGGTCTCCGTCAGCTTCGTGTCGTCCAACCGCGGTTGGGTCGCTTGCGCGAGCGAGGCCGGCGCGGGTCAGGAGCCGAAGGCGATCGTCGAGACGACCGACGGCGGTCGGACGTGGGCTCTTCGGTCGGAAGCCGGCCCCAGTGGATCGGTGGGCCGCCTGTTCAGCTCGGACTACGTCACGGGAATTTCGATGCGACCATCGGGTGCGGGGCTGATGTGGATGGGGCGAGGCACGACGGCGGCGACGACCGACTCCGGACGGACCTGGAGGACGATCCCACCGGGTGACTTCGATGTCGTGATCCCGGCGGGGGGCGTGGCCGTCGACGAACGAACCTGGTTCCTCCTCCTCTGGAACGGCAACGTCAGTCGAAACGAGCTCGAGGTCTCGCATGACGCGGGAGCGACCTGGGAGGTCGTGACCGACCTGGGCTGAAGCGCCGAGGCGCCGAGTTCCTGAACGGAGAACGATTCCCCGAATCAGGCGACCGAGTGGCCGATTCCGCGCTCCTGGAAGAAACGCGGCAGCCGGCAGCCCTGGCGATCAGCTGCCGAGCACGATCCGCTTGAGGAGCGACGTCGGCGGCGTGCCGTGCGAGAGGATGTTCTCGAGGAAGGGCCGGTACTCGAAGCCAGGCGTCGCCCCGAACCCACCCGGCAGCGCGCGCTCCGGGACGACCTCTCCCCCCGCCGCGCGCCGCCGGACCGCGCGCTCGAGCTCCCAGAACTCGTTCGAGCCGATGAAGTAGGTCGACAGCTGCGTCGACGACAGCCGGGCGCGGTTGTATTTGTTGCGCGCCTCGGCCTCCTCCTGGAAGCCGCCGTCGACCATGAGCGAGACGCCCTCGTCCTCGGTCATCCCCGCCGTGTGGATCCGGACGTCGATGATCGCGTTGACGACTGCCCGCAGGTAGAACTTCCAGTGGACGAGGAGGAGCGCGGGGTCGTCGGCGCCGTACCCCGCGTCCATCATCACCTGGGTCACGTACACCGCGTAGCCCTCAGCGAAGACGCCGCTCCAGAAGATCGCGCGGGCAAGCGACCTGCTTCGGTTCGAGTAGACGCCCTGGAGGTAGTGGCCGGGCACGCCCTCGTGGATGGTCAGCAGCCGCAGCTGGCGCGCGTTCTCCTCGCGCAGGTAGCTCTCGGCCTGCTCGTCGGTCCAGTCGTCGGGGATCGGCGTGATCGAGAAGAACGCCTTCTGGCCTTTGTCGAGCGGGCCCGGCGAATCGAGCATTGCCCCACCGAACGCGCGGAGGAAGACGGGCGTCCAGCGGATGTCGAGCGGCTCCTCCGCGAGCCCGATGAGATCCACGTCCCGGCAGAACGCCTCGATCCGCCCGATCTCCGCCCGGCAGAAGTCGAGCAGCTCCGATGCGGGCGGATGCTCGAGCGCGATCGCGTCGAGGACGCCCCGGACGAGCGCGCCGTCGTCGGTCGGCAGCTCGCCGCCGCACCATTTCGGCCAGAGCTCGCGGGCCAGCCGGATCATCTCCGTTCGGACCGCCTCGTATTCGGTCTCGGCGCGCGCCAGCACGCGCTCGGGCGTCAGCTCGGGGATCCTGAGCGTGTGGCGGAGCTTCTCGGTGAAGAGCGCCTCGCCGAGGCGGCCTTCGCCTTCGCTCGCGGGCAGGACGTCTTCGCGCAGGTGCGCCTCGAACCGCCCGAGCGCCTCCTTCGCCCCCGAAGCGGCCGCCTCCAGCCGCGGTCGAACCTCCGCGACGCCCGGCTCCCCCGCCCCCTCCTCGGCCGCCCGAAGCGAATCGTCGGCGAGCTCCCCGACCCCCGGCAGCTGCTTGAGCGCCGTCTCGACGTGGAACCGGCTCGCGGGCCGCCCGTCGAGCGAGCCCAGCGTCGCGATGGCCGCGCCGACGACCGCCGGGATCCCTTCGAGCCGCCCGGCGACCGACGTCAGCCGCTGGCCGAGCGGCGCGAACTCGCGAGCGAGCAGCGGGAAGAGCCCCCCGCCGAGCAGGTAGACCCACGACAGCGCGTCCCACGCCTCGTCGCGGAGGTCGGTCTCGGCGAATGCGCCGGCGTCGAGCTCCATGAGCAGGAGGTCGCGGTCGACGGCCTCGTCGGGCGTCAGAGCGTTCACGTCGAGCCCGTCGAGCTCGTCGTGCCAGCGGCGGTAGAAGGCCAGCCGCTCCTCGCGCCCGGCCTCGCTGAGGTCCGGCCAGGCGGCATCGTGGGCGTGGTTTCCGGCCTCGGTCGCGCGGAGCGGATCGAGCCGGAAGAATTCGTCGAGGAACGCCTCGACACGCTTGCCGAATTGCGACATCGGCTGCCGAGTCTAGCGGCGGACGCGCGGTAGCATCGCCGGGTGGACGCGATCGCGGCTCCCTCGGCGCCCGGGATCCGCAAGGAACGCCGGATCGTGACGACCACCGATTACCACACGGCCGGCGAGCCCTTCCGCATCGTCACCGGCGGCGTCCCACCGCTCGAGGGCCGAACGGTCCTCGATCGCCGGCGGTTCGCGCGCGACCATCTCGACGACGTCCGAAGGCTGCTCGTCAACGAGCCCCGTGGCCACGCCGACATGTACGGAGCGTTCGTCGTCCCGCCGAACGACGTCGGCGCGGACCTCGGCGTCGTCTTCTTCCACAACGAGGGCTACTCCACGGCATGCGGCCACGGGACGATCGCGCTCGTGACCTGGGCACTCGAATCCGGACGTCTTCCGATCACCGGCGATGCGACTCACGTCGTCGTCGACGTCCCTTCGGGGCGGCTCGACTGCGTCGCCGACACGACCGGCGGGCGCGCGCGGGCGGTCAGGTTCCGCAACGTCCCCTCGTTCGCGCTGGCGCGATCGGTCGAGGTCGACAGCCGCGCGTTCGGGCGGCTTTCGGTCGACGTCGCGTTCGGCGGGGCCTTCTACGGCTCGCTCGACGTGAGGACCATCGGCCTCGACGTCTCCCCGGCGAGCCTGCCGCGCGTCGTCGAGCTGGAGCGCGAGCTCCGCCAGCGACTCGAGTCGGCCGTCGACGTCGCGCACCCGGACGAGCCGGAGCTGCGGGGGATCTACGGCGTGATCTTCTGGCAGGAGGAGGCGCCAACGGATGGCGCGACGCTCACGCAGCGGAACGTGACGGTCTTCGCCGACGGCGAGGTCGACCGCTCACCGTGCGGCAGCGGAACCTCCGCCCGGCTCGCGCTTCTCCACGCCGACGGCCGGCTCGGACCCGGCGAACGCCTCCGCCACCTCGGCATCGTCGGTTCGGCGTTCATCGGTTCGATCGTCGGCGAAACGACGGCCGCCGGCCGCGCCGCCGTCGTCACGGAGGTCGAAGGCTCGGCCTTCCTCACCGGCCGGCACCAGTTCGTCCTCGAGCCTGACGACCCGCTGGCCACGGGCTTCCTCCTTCGCTAGGTGGCGACCGTCGCGCTCGACGCCCCGCTCGCGATCCGTGCCGGAGCCATGGCGCCGGCGTTGCGGCGCGCGGCGCGGCGATTCGGCACGCCGACGCACGTCACGGACGTCGCCTCGCTCCATGCTGCCGCGGCCGCGCTCGCCGGCGCGTTTCCCGATCCATGGCTCCGCCAGTTCTCGGTCAAGGCGAACGACGTGCCGGCGCTCGTCGCGATCGTCGCGGCCTGTGGGCTCGGCGCGAACGTCGTCTCGCGCGGAGAATGGGCAGTCGCGCGGGCCGCCGGCGTGCCGAACGAGCGGGTGAGCCTCGAGGGGATCGGCAAGACGCCGCGCGATCTTTCGGCCGCGGTCGGCGCGGCGCGCGACGGCCGCCCGCTCGCGTGGACCTCGATCGAATCCACGGACGAGGCCCTGGCCCTCGCGGCGGCGGCGACCCGCGCTCGCCTCGGCCGGGACGGCCGATCGCCACTCGACGTCCTGCTTCGGCTCAACCCCGACGTGGCGCCGGAGACCGCGCCGAATCTGGCGGTCGGTGCGGGAGGCTCGAAGTTCGGGATGGACGAGACCGAGCTGACCGCCGTCCTCGAACGCCTGCCGTCGTCGCTCCGGGTCCGCGGCGTCCACGTCCACGTGGGCTCGCAGCTCGGAGCGGTCGATGCTTGGCGGGACGCCGCGCGTCGCGCGATCGCGCTCGTCGGCCTCGTCCGACCCGGACGCGACATGTTCGACACGATCGACTTCGGTGGCGGCTTCCCGGTTGCGCCGTCCGGTGTCCCGGCGCCTTCGCCGGGGCGCTTTGCGCGCGAGGTCGCCGAGCTGCTGGGCGGCGCCCCACCGGAGCGCGCGCCTCGCCGCCTCGCGATCGAACCCGGACGCTTCCTCGTCGCCCGTGCAGGCTGGCTCGTCGCGCGCGTCCTCCACGTCCGTGAACGAGGCGGCCGCCTGGTCGTCCTCGACGCCGGGATGACCGAGCTGATCCGCCCGGCCCTCTACGGCGCGCATCACGACATCGTCGCGCTGACCTCGCTCGGGCGGCCGGTCGACGGCGCGACGGAAATGCTCGGCGCCGCGGCCGACGTGCACGGGCCGATCTGCGAGTCGACCGACCGCTTCGGGACCTACGCCCTCCCGCCGCTTCGGCGCGGCGACCTCGTCGCGATCGCGGACGCGGGCGCGTACGGCGCATCGCTCGCCTCGACGTACAACGGCCGACCGCTGGCCCGACAGGTCCTCGTGGAGCCCGACGGCACCCTGCACGTCGCCGGTCGACGGCACGCCTGACGACTTCTGGGTCGCGCGGGTGCTCGTCGTCTCGAAAGCGGGCGCCGGTCCGATGCCGTCGCGCCGCGGCGGCCGCGACCGAGCTGCCGGCGAGAACCGGCCTCCCTCTGCGCCGCCGCACCAGGCGGCGGGTACGCTGTCGCGAATGGCGTCGCCTACCAGCACACCACGCGACCGATTCCGGGCCCGCCTCGCAGCGGGACCGCTGCTCGCCGATGGCGGGATGGGCACGTTGCTCTTCTCCCGCGGCATTCCTCAACGGGCGTGCCTCGACGAGCTGGTGGCCAGCCGGCCGGAGCTCGTCGGCTCGCTGCACCGCGAGTATCTCGAGGCCGGCGCCGAGCTGATCGAGACGGTCACCTTCGGTGCCAACCGACACCGGCTCGCGGCCTATGGCCTCGCCGACCAGGCGGCGGCTCTCAACCGCCGGGCGGCGCAGCTCGCGCGCGAGGCGCGAGACGTGGCCGGACGCGACGCGCTGGTCGGAGGTTCGATCGGACCGCTCGGCGCCCCGACGCGTGAGCTCGCCAGCCACGACGAGGCGGCCGTTCGAGCCGTGTTCCGCGAGCAGATCGACGGCCTGCTCGAGGGCGGCGTGGACCTGCTCGTCATCGAGACGTTCTTCGATCTCGGCCACGCGCTCCTCGCGCTCGACGAGGCACGCCGCGCCTCGGACCTGCCGATCGTCGCCGAGATGACGTTCGGGGAGGAGCTCGCGACGCTCGACGGGACGACGCCCGAGGACGCCGCCCGGCTCCTCGCGGCCGCGGGCGCGGACGTCGTCGGCGTCAACTGCGGCGTCGGACCGGTCGCCTGTCTCGAGGCCGTCGGCCGGATGGCGAACGGGACGAGGACGCCGCGCAGCATCATGCCAAACGCCGGACTGCCGCAGCGGATCGACGGGCGATTCGTGTACGCCGCGGGGCCGGACTACTTCGGCGGGATCGTCGGGCAGATGCTCGATGCCGGCGCGACGATCATCGGCGGCTGCTGCGGCACGACGCCGGATCACGTCGCCTCGATGCGCGCGGCCCTCGACGCTCGCCTCGCCGGCGTCGCGGAGCCGACCGTTCGACGGCCGGCGGACCGCACCATCGCGGGGCCGCCCGCCGCGGCCGACGTTCCTCGCACGCCGCGCTGGATGGCGATCGAGGCCCTCGATGCCGCGGCCGAATCGCCCAGCCCGACCGGACTCGCGAGGGCGCTCGCCGCGGGCCGCTACGTCGTATCGGTCGAGATCGACCCGCCGCGATCGATCCGGATCGATCGGACGATCGGGGCGGCACGGGTCCTCCAGTCGGCCGGCGTCGACGTCGTCAACATCTCGGACTCGGCCATGGCGCGCGTCCGGATGGGCGCGTTCGCGGTCGCGTTCGGGATCCAGCACGATCTGGATCTCGAGTGCATGGTCCACCTGACGACCCGCGACCGGAACCTGATGGCGCTCGAATCCGAGCTCCTCGGCGCTCACGCCCTCGGCGTCAGGAACATCATTGCGCTGACCGGCGACCCGCCGAGGATCGGCGACTACCCGACCGGGACGGGTGTCTGGGACGTCGATTCGATCGGCCTGATCGAGATCATCAGCCGACTCAACCGAGGCGAGGACCAGGCGGGCTCGCCGATCGGCCAGGCCGCCGCGTTCACGATCGCGTGTGGGTTCGACCCCACGTCCGAGGACCGCGCCGCCGAATGGACGAGGCTGGAGCGGAAGCTCGAGGCCGGCGCGCACCTCGTGATGACCCAGCCGCTCTACTCGCTCGAACAGGTCGAGACGATGCTCGGCGAGGCGGGGGACCGGTTCGGCGCCGGAGGGTTCCCGATCCCGGTCCTGCTCGGCATCCTGCCGCTCCAGTCGAGCCGCCATGCCGAGTTCCTGCACAACGAGGTCCCCGGGATCACGATCCCCGACTCGACTCGCGCCGCCCTCCGGGACGCAGGCGATCGGGGCGCGGAGGTCGGGCTCGAACAGTCGATCGAGCTGCTCGACGCGGTCGGCGACGGGGTCGCGGGCACGTACGTCATGCCGAGCTTCGGACGCTACGAGCAGGCCGCCGAGCTCGTCCGGCGGATCCGTTCACGCCGCCCCGTCGAGGCCGTCGAGGCCGCCGCCGAGGCGTAGGCGACGGGGCCAGGCGACGGGGCCAGGCGACGGGGCCAGGCGAC
>DASSHA010000133.1:0-14354 GCA_035693145.1 Candidatus Limnocylindrales bacterium | reverse complement strand
GATCGTGCGATCCGCGAGGTCAAGGCAGGCCGCGTCGAATTCAAGGTCGACAAGGCGGGCATCATCCACACGCCCTTCGGCAAGGCCAGCTTCGAGACGCAGCAGCTCAGCGAGAACCTCGCGACGCTCGTCGACGCGATCAACCGCGCGAAGCCGGCCGGCGCGAAGGGTCAGTACTTCCGGAGCCTGACGATCGCGAGCACGATGGGACCCGGCATCCGGGTCGACGTGCCGGCGGTCCTCTCGGCCGCGAACGCCGCCTAGGGAGGACAGCCGTCGCCCGGATGGCGACGGCGAACGGAACAGACGCGGTGTCGGCCGCTCGGGTCTCGGCCCGGCCGGCGCGACGCCAGACAATCGAACAACGACGGACCGCCACAGACAGCCTGCGCCCGCTGGCCGTCGGCCTCGCTCCGCGAGACGCCGGCCGGGGCTTGATCCGCCGGACCGGATCGACGAGCCACCCTCACGGTGACCGTCGGGGACGCCGGCCAGCATGCCGAGGCAGGACCAGCGCGTTCTCCCACCTCGCGGTGGGCGACGCCCCTGCGGACGGTCGGACCCGTCGCAGGGGCCGCGGCTCTCGAAGCCGCCGCCCACCGCCGCGCGCCGGCTGCGCGCAGAGATGCTAGGGAGGTATCCATGCCGACCGAGGCCAAGCGCGAGACGGTCGCCGAGCTGCGCTCCGAGCTGGAGCGCAGCCGCACGATGATCGTCTCCGAGTATCGCGGCCTGACGGTCAGGGAGCTCGGCGAGATCCGTCGCGCACTGCGCAAGCAGGACGTGACCTACCGGATCGTCAAGAACCGGTTGCTCCGGATCGCCGCGGCCGACGGCGTCGGCGCCGCGCTCGACCCGTTGCTCGTCGGACCGACGGCGATCGCCTTCGGAACGGACGAGGCCGGGACGGCGAAGGCCGTCATCGATGCCCTCCGGCCGTACCGGATCGTCCGGATCACCGGCGGCGTCCTCGGCGCCCATCGGATCGACGCGGACGACGTCACCCGGCTCGCGGCACTGCCGCCGCGCGACGTGCTCCTCGCCCAGGTCGCGGGTGCGATCGCCGCGCCGCTCGCGACGACCGCCGGCCTGTTCGATGCGCCGCTGCGCGAGATCGGCGGTCTCGTATCCGCGCTCGCCGAACACAAGGCCGCCGACGCACCGGCAGCCGCCTGACATCAGACAAGGAGAACGACACCCATGGCCACGATCAGTCCCGACCAGATCCTCGAGGCGTTCGAATCGATGACCGTCCTCGAGCTGTCCGATTTCAAGAAGAAGTTCGAGGACCGCTTCGGCGTCACGGCGGCGGCACCGGTCGCCGTTGCGAGCGCACCAGCCGCCGGCGGGGCGCCCGCCGCCGAGGCCGCCCCTGAGGAGCAGACCGAGTTCACCGCGACCCTGACCGAGATCGGTCCGAACAAGATCCCGGTCATCAAGGTCGTCCGGGAGCTCACCGGGCTTGGCCTCAAGGAGGCGAAGGACCTCGTCGACGCGGCCCCCAAGCCGGTCAAGGAGGGCGTCGCCCGGGACGAGGCCGAGAAGATCAAGACGGCCCTCGAAGAGCAGGGTGCCAAGGTCGAGATCAAGTAGCGACGTCCCGGCGACGGGCCGTTCGTAGGGCGCCTGGTCCAACCAGGCGCCCTATTTGACACGTCACCGATTTTTGGTACCCTATCCAATTCTGTGAGCGCGGCCCTTCCCTCTTCCTCCGCCAAGGAGCGGTTCATGCTGTCTGCTGCTGAGTCGTCGACCCGTGTCCGTGGCGCGAGCGATCGCAAGCGTTATGCCCGGATCCCCGAGGTCCTCCCCGTCCCGAACCTGATCGAGCTGCAGCTCGAGTCGTTCGACTGGTTCATCGAGAAGGGGCTGCGGGAGCTGTTCGACGAGATCAGCCCGATCAAGGACTTCACCGGCAAGGTGATGGAGCTCCAGTTCCTCGACTACGAGTTCGGGCCCCCGAAGTACTCCGAGGAGGAGTGCCGGACGAAGGACCTGACGTTCAGCAAGCCGCTCTACGTCAACGTCGAGCTCCTCATCAAGGAGACCGGCGAGATCCAGCGCCAGCGGGTCTACATGGGCGACTACCCGTGGATGACCGACCAGGGCACGTTCGTCATCAACGGCGCGGAGCGGGTCGTCGTGTCCCAGCTCGTCCGCTCGCCGGGCGTCTACTACTCGGTCGATTCGGACCTCTTCAACCAGACCGGGCGCGAGCTGTTCACGGCAAAGGTCATCCCGAATCGTGGTGCCTGGCTCGAGTTCGAGACGACGAAGGCGGACCAGCTCTACGTCAAGGTCGACCGCAAGCGGAAGATCCCCGCGACGACGCTGCTGCGCGCCGTCGGCTACGAGTCGAACGAGGAGATGGAGGCGGTCTTCGCAGCCGTCGACCTCGATCCCGAGCACCCGTTCCTCGCCAACACGCTCGACAAGGACGTCACGCACAGCCAGCACGACGCGCTCATCGAGGTCTACAAGAAGCTCCGCCCGGGCGATCCGCCGACCGGCGACAACGCGCGACAGCTCGTCGAGAGCCTGTTCTTCAACTTCCGCCGCTACGACCTCGGCCGGGTCGGCCGCTACAAGTTCAACAAGAAGCTCGACGCGGTCGCCGGACGGATGGGCATCGAGCTCGGACGCGATGGTCGGACGATCACCCGCGAGGACATCGCCGCGATCGTCGGCCACCTCATCGAGTCGAACCGGGGGCTCCATCCTCGCGACGACATCGACCATCTCGGCAATCGCCGGATCCGCGCCAACGGCGAGCTCATCCAGAACGCCTTCCGCATCGGCCTGCTCCGGATGGAGCGCGTCGTCCGCGAGCGAATGACGATCCAGGAGCTCGACAAGGCGACGCCGAACGCGCTCATCAACATCCGGCCGGTCGTGGCCGCGATGAAGGAGTTCTTCGGCGGCAGCCAGCTCAGCCAGTTCATGGACCAGACGAATCCACTCGCCGAGCTGACCTCGAAGCGGCGCCTTTCGGCCCTCGGGCCGGGCGGCCTGTCGCGCGAGCGGGCCGGCTTCGACGTCCGTGACGTCCACCACAGCCACTACGGCCGGATCTGCCCGATCGAGACGCCCGAGGGTCCGAACATCGGCCTCATCGGGTCGCTCGCGACATACGGGCGCATCAACAGCTACGGCTTCATCGAGACGCCCTACCGCAAGGTGAAGCGGACCGTCTCGTGGGACGACCCGGATCTGGCGAGATTCGAGGCGGGCACGGACCTGACGACGAAGGGCGGCGACGTCGTCGTCAAGGCCGGCGGGCGCCTCAGCGACGGTGCCGCGGCCGAGCTCAAGAAGCAGAAGGCGCGTGCCTTCCCGATCAGGCCGATCGTCACCGACGAGATCGTCTACCTCGCCGCCGACGAGGAGGAGGAGCACGTCGTCGCGCAGGCGAACGCGCCGCTCGACGACGATCACCACTTCCGCGACGAGCGGATCCCGTCGCGCTACCGCGACCAGTTCCCCGAGGCGCGTCCCTCGCAGATCGAGTACATGGACGTCAGCCCCAAGCAGGTCGTCTCGGTCGCGACCGCGCTCATCCCGTTCCTCGAGCACGACGACGCGAACCGGGCGCTCATGGGCTCGAACATGCAGCGCCAGGCCGTGCCGCTCCTCGAGCCCGAATCACCGATCGTCGGCACGGGGATGGAGGAGCGCGCCGCGCGCGACTCGGGCCAGGTCGTCGTCGCGCGCCGCGGCGGCGTCGTGACGAGCGTCACCGCGGACCGCATCCAGGTAGAGGCCGATTCGGGCGAGCTCGACGAGTACAAGCTCCAGAAGTTCGTCCGCAGCAACCAGGGCACCTGCATCAACCAGCGACCGATCGTCGACGTCGGCGAGCGGGTCGTCGACGGCGCGGCGATCGCCGACAGCAGCTCGACCGATGCCGGCGAGCTCGCGCTCGGTCGCAACGTCCTCGTCGCGTTCATGAGCTGGGAGGGCGGCAACTACGAGGACGCGATCGTCATCAGCGACCGCCTCGTCAAGGACGATCTCTTCACCAGCATCCACATCGAGAAGCACGAGATCGAGTCGCGCGACACGAAGCTCGGCCCGGAGGAGATCACCCGCGACATCCCGAACGTCGGCGAGGAGTCCCTCAAGGACCTCGACGAGGAGGGGATCGTCTACATCGGCGCGGAGGTCCGACCGGGAGACATCCTCGTCGGCAAGATCACGCCGAAGGGCGAGACCGAGCTGACCGCCGAGGAGCGCCTCTTGCGCGCGATCTTCGGCGAGAAGGCCCGCGAGGTGAAGGACAGCTCGCTTCGCTTGCCCCACGGCGAGCGCGGCAAGGTTGTCGAGGTCCGCGAGTTCCGGCGCGAGTGGAACGACGACCTCCAGCCGGGCGTCAACCGGCTCGTCCGGGTCTCGGTCGCCCAGAAGCGAAAAGTCTCGGTCGGCGACAAGATGGCCGGCCGCCACGGCAACAAGGGCGTGATCGCCAAGATCCTGCCGCAGGAGGACATGCCGTTCCTCCCGGATGGCACGCCGGTCGACATCATCCTGAACCCGCTCGGCGTCCCGAGCCGGATGAATATCGGCCAGATCCTCGAGACGCACCTCGGCTGGGCGCTCCATGCCAAGGGCGAGAAGGCGGCGACGGCGGTCTTCGATGGGGCGAACGAGGAGCAGATCCGCGCCGAGCTCAAGGAGGCCGGCCTGCCGGAGGACGGCAAGATCGTCCTGCGCGACGGGCGGACCGGCGAGGCGTTCGATCGGCCGATCACGGTCGGCTACATCTACATGCTCAAGCTCCACCACCTCGTCGAGGACAAGATCCACGCCCGCTCGACGGGCCCCTACAGCCTCATCACCCAGCAGCCGCTCGGTGGCAAGGCACAGTTCGGCGGACAGCGCTTCGGCGAGATGGAGGTCTGGGCGCTCGAGGCGTACGGCGCCGCGAACATCCTGCAGGAGCTCCTGACCGTCAAGTCCGACGACGTCCTGGGCCGCGTCCAGACGTATGAGGCGATCGTCAAGGGCGAGGAGATCCAGCCGCCGCGCGTCCCCGAGTCGTTCAAGGTCCTCATAAAGGAGCTGCGCAGCCTCGGCCTCAACGCCGAGATCCTCGATCAGAACGACGAAGAGATCCCGCTCGCCGAGGACGACGCGTCCGGGTACCTGTTGCCCGACCTCGGCGGGATCAACCTCGCCGGGTTCGAGGACTGACGACGATTCCGACGTCGCCGCTCACCGCCACGCACGAGCAGACACACACACGGAGTCGGCATCCGGCCGGGCCGACTCCGTTCGCCACCGGTCCGGATCGCGTCGCCGAGCCAGGCGGCGGCGCGGAGGAGAACAATGCTCGAGGTCAATAACTTCTCGGCGATCCGCATCTCGCTCGCCAGCCCGGATCAGATCCGCGAATGGTCGAAGGGCGAGGTCACCAAGCCCGAGACGATCAACTACCGCACCCTCAAGCCCGAGAAGGACGGTCTGTTCGACGAGCGCATCTTCGGTCCCACGAAGGACTGGGAGTGCTACTGCGGGAAGTACAAGCGGATCCGGTACAAGGGCATCATCTGCGACAAGTGCGGCGTCGAGGTCACCCGCTCGAAGGTCCGACGCGAGCGGATGGGCCACATCCAGCTCGCGAGCCCGGTCAGCCACATCTGGTATTTCAAGGGCACCCCGAGCCGCCTCGGGATCCTGCTCGACATCAGCCCGCGCAACCTCGAACGGATCCTGTACTTCGCGCTCTACATCGTCACCCATGTCGACGAGGACGCCCGTCAGCGGGCGCTCCATGCCCTCGAGGAGGAGTCAGCAGGCCGCGGCGGGAAGGCCGGCGAGGATCTCGGCCGGCTGGAGGAGGAGCTCCGCGCCGACATCAACCGCCAGCGCGACGAGCTGAACGCCGGCCTCGCGACGACCAAGAGCGAGCTCGAGGCCCAGCGTGCCGTTCGGACCGAGGAGACCGTCGCCAAGGCGAAGGAGGTCGAGGAGCGCCTTTCCGCCCTTGGCTCGACGGCCAGCGACGAGACGATCGCGTTCGAACCGACCGGCGAGGTCGTCCTCGCCGCGGGCGACAAGCCCGGGAAGGTCGCGACGGCAACGCTCCGAAAGATCGTCGCCGCCGAGACCGAGCGGGTGAACCAGGAGCTCCAGGACCGCGAGCGGGACGAGGAGCGAGCCGTCGAGCAGAAGATCGCCGATCTCCGGGCCGGGATCGACGAGACGCTCAGCCACGAGCGCGAGAAGCTCGCCGACGTCGCTGCCGGGGCGAAGGACGAGATCCGCAAGGCGCGCGAGGAGATCGAGTCGCTCAAGGCGCTCACGACGCTCGGCGAGACCGAGTTCCGGATGCTCGACGAGAAGTACGGCGCAGGTGCGAAGGGCGGCCGAATCTTCTGGGCCGGCATGGGCGCCGAGGCGGTCCGCGACATCATCGCCCGGATGAACCTCGACGAGCTGTCACGGCAGCTCCACGTCGAGGTCCGGACGACGTCCGGCCAGCGGCGCAAGAAGGCGATCAAGCGGCTCCGCCTGATCGAGGCGTTCCGCCGCTCCGGCACGCGCCCGGAGTGGATGATCATGTCGGTCCTGCCGGTCATCCCGCCCGATCTGCGGCCGATGGTCCAGCTCGACGGCGGCCGGTTCGCGACGTCGGACCTCAACGACCTCTACCGGCGGGTCATCAACAGGAACAACCGGCTCAAGCGACTGCTCGAGCTGGGAGCGCCCGAGATCATCATCCGCAACGAGAAGCGGATGCTCCAGGAGGCGTGCGACGCGCTGATCGACAACGGCCGTCGCGGCCGTGCGATCGCGGGCACCGGCAACCATCGGCTCAAGAGCCTGTCGGACATGCTCAAGGGCAAGCAGGGGCGGTTCCGCCAGAACCTGCTCGGCAAGCGTGTCGACTATTCGGGCCGGTCAGTCATCGTCGTCGGCCCGGAGCTCAAGCTCCACCAGTGCGGGCTGCCGAAGAAGATGGCGCTCGAGCTGTTCAAGCCATTCGTCATGCGGCAGCTCGTCGAGAAGGGCTTCGCCCACAACATCAAGAGCGCGAAGCGGATCGTCGAGCGCGTCCGACCCGAGGTCTGGGACGTCCTCGAAGAGGTCATCCAGGACCACCCGGTGCTCCTCAACCGCGCCCCGACACTCCACCGGCTGGGCATCCAGGCGTTCATGCCGGTGCTCGTCGAGGGCTCGGCCATCCAGATCCATCCGCTCGTCTGCACGGCCTTCAACGCCGACTTCGACGGTGACCAGATGGCGGTCCACGTGCCGCTGTCGACGGCCGCCCAGGAGGAGGCGCGGACGATGATGCTGTCGACCGCGAACCTGCTCTCCCCGGCCGACGGGTCGCCGGTCGTCGCCCCGACGCAGGACATGGTCCTCGGCTGCTACTACCTCACGATGGCGACACCCGAGCGGTCGAAGAAGCGGCCTCGCATCTTCGCCGACGAGGCCGAGGCGATCCTCGCCTACCAGCTCCGGACGGTCACCCTGCACGAGCCGGTCGAGGCCGAGGTCCTCGTCTGGAGCGACGAGCGCGGGGCGCTGGGCCCGGAACGCCGCCGGACGACCGTCGGTCGGATCATCTTCAACCAGATCGTGCCCGACGAGCTTCGCTTCCGCGACGACGTCATGACCCGCTCGCAGCTCAAGCAGCTGGTCGACGAGTGCTACCGGCGCCTCGGTTCGACCGGCACCGCGCATCTCGTTGACGGCATCAAGTCCGTCGGCTTCGACTACGCGACGCGCGGTGGGGTCACGATCGGGCTGTGGGACATCGTCACGCCCCGCGACAAGGGCGCTCGCCTCGAGGCGGCCGACAAGGCCGTCGCCGACGTCGATCGCCAGTTCCAGCGCGGCCTCATCACCGAGGACGAGCGCTACGAGCAGGTCGTCGAGCTCTGGCAGCGGGTGACGAAGGAGGTCTCCGACACGATGATGGAGGCCCTCCTCGACGACAACCCGGTGCGGATGATGACCGACTCGGGCGCCCGCGGGAACAAGGGCAACATCGGCCAGCTCGGCGCAATGCGAGGGCTCATGGCCGATCCGTCAGGTCGGATCATCGACGTGCCCGTCCGGAGCAACTTCCGCGAGGGGATGACGGTCCTCGAGTACTTCATCTCCACGCACGGCGCACGGAAGGGCCTTGCGGACACCGCGCTTCGGACGGCCGACTCGGGCTACCTGACGCGCCGGCTCGTCGACGTCGCCCAGGACGTCATCACCCGCGAGGACGACTGCGGCACGCTCGAGGGAAGCTGGATCATCCGATCGGAGTCCGCGGAGGAGGCCGGCGCGTACCAGCGCCGCCTCGTCGGACGTCTCGCGGCGGCCCCGCTGCCCGATCCGCGGGTCAAGGCGAAGAAGGGGGTCGACCTTCCCCTGCTCGTCGAGCGCAACCAGGAGATCACCGAGGAGGTCGCGCGGACGATCGACGAGGCGGGCCTCGACGAGGTTCTCGTGCGGTCACCGTTGACGTGCGAGTCGCGTCATGGCGTCTGCCGCTTCTGCTACGGACGCAATCTGGCGACCGGCGATCTCGTCGGTGTCGGCGAGGCGGTCGGGATCATCGCCGCCCAGTCGATCGGCGAGCCCGGCACGCAGCTGACGATGCGAACGTTCCACACCGGCGGCGTCGCGGGACTCGACATCACGGCCGGCCTGCCGCGGGTCGAGGAGCTCTTCGAGGCCCGCGTCCCGAAGGGCAAGGCGGAGATCAGCCACATCGACGGCATCGTCGAGATCATCCGGAGCGATACCGGGACGAAGGTCAAGGTCGTCAGCCGCGAGCAGTTCGACAGTCCGCTGGCCCTGCCTGAGGGTGCCGAGATGCTCGCCGCGCCCGGCGATCTCGTCGAGGCGAACCAGGTCGTCGCCCGCGCCGATGCGGGCGACGTGAGCGCCCCGGTCAAGGGCTTCCTCGTCCGGGACGGCGACGGCGTCGTCGTTCGTGCCGAGGACGTCGTCGAGCGGGAATACGTGATCCCGCACAACGCCAAGCTGCTCATCGAGAACGGCCAGGAGATCCGAGCCGGCGACGCCATCACCGACGGCCCGATCAACCCGCAGGAGTACCTCGAGACGCGGGGCAAGGACGCGGTCCAGCGCTACCTCGTCAAGGAGGTCCAGAAGGTCTACCGCAGCCAGGGCGTGACGATCAGCGACAAGCACATCGAGATCATCGTCCGGCAGATGCTGCGCAAGGTCCGGATCGACCAGCCGGGCGACGTCGACCTGCTGCCGACGGAGCTCATCGATCGCCTCGATTTCGAGGAGGCGAACAACCGCGTGCTCGCCGAGGGCGGCGAGCCGGCCACCGCCCAGACGGTGCTGCTCGGCGTCACGAAGGCGTCGCTCAACACCTCGAGCTTCCTCGCCGCCGCCTCGTTCCAGGAGACGACGCGGGTCCTCACCGAAGCCGCGATCAACGGCTCGAAGGATCACCTCATCGGGCTCAAGGAGAACGTCATCATCGGCAAGCTGATCCCGGCCGGGACCGGTGCGCCGCAGAACGTCGCCGCGGCCAACGAGCGCAAGCGGCGCGCGGCCCTCGAGGCCCTCGCCGGCGAGGCGATCGACGGACTCGGCGATTCGGAGTACAACCCCTTCCTCGAGGAGGGCGGCTCCGACGACGAAGGGACGGCCGGGCTTGCGGCGTCGCTCCTTGCGGCGACCGATCGCGCGACCGACGCCGCGGGCGCCGAGGACTTCAACGCCTTCCTGTCGGGTGAGCGCCCGGAGCCCGAGGCGGCCAGCCCGAACCCCTTCGGCCCCGATGGCGAGGCGCCGGAGGAGGAGTCGGCCGATGACGACGCTGCGGTCGCGGAGGGGGCCGACACGGAGGCCTGAACCCGCGCGTCGTCGAACATCAGATGGGGGAGCCGGGCGACCGGCTCCCCTTTTTGACACCCCGTTCCGGCCGCTGCTACACTCCGCCCTCGTGGCCCGAACGGGTCGCGCTCCGCGTGCGCGAGCGAACCCGCCACGAACGATGCTCCCGACCCACGGGACGCGGCGTTCGGCGGCCAACCAGGGAACCGACCGGTTCGCCGGCGGCCCATCTCACCGACATTCACGAAAGGGACGCGTCTTCGTGCCGACGATCAGCCAGCTCGTGCGCCACGGGCGGAAGCCGAAGGTCGAGAAGATCAAGGCGCCGGCCATGCGCAGGAACTGGAACAGCCTGAAGCAGCGCCAGGTCGCCATTCCCGGCGCCCCGCAGAAGCGCGGCGTCTGTCTTCAGGTGCGGACGATGACCCCGAAGAAGCCGAACTCGGCGCTTCGGAAGATCGCGCGCGTCCGGCTGACGAACCAGATGGAGGTCACGGCCTACATTCCGGGGATCGGCCACAACCTCCAGGAGCACTCGGTCGTCCTCGTCCGCGGGGGGCGGGTGAAGGACTTGCCGTCGGTGAAGTACCACATCATCCGCGGCACGCTCGACGCTGCCGGCGTCCGTGATCGCCGCCAGGGTCGCAGCAAGTACGGCGCGAAGGCCGCCGCGCAGGCGGGAGGGCGTCGCTGACATGCCGCGTCGCCAGAGCATTCCGCGCAAGACCAAATACGAAGCCTCGCCGGCCAATCGGACGACCGCCCGGTTCACCGCGAAGCTCATGACCGACGGCAAGCGCCATCTGGCCGACCGGATCCTCCGCCAGGCGCTCGCGCGGGCCGAGGCGCAGGCCCACCGGCCCGGCGTCGAGGTCCTCGAGGCGGCGCTTCGGAACGCGACACCGATCATCGAGGTCAAGCCGCGGCGCGTCGGCGGCGCGACCTACCAGGTGCCTGTCGAGATCCGCGGCGACCGCCGCCTCTCGCTGGGCGTTCGCTGGCTCGTGCAGTCCGCCCGCAAGCGGAGTGGCAAGAGCATGGGCGAGAAGCTCGCCGCCGAGTTCGTCGACGCGATGAACGGCCTCGGCGCCGCGGTCAAGCGCCGCGAGGACACGCACAAGATGGCCGAGGCCAACCGGGCCTTCAGCCATTTCAAGTGGTAATCAGGGAAGCGTAGGCAGATCGTGGCACGCCTCGTTCCGCTCGGAAGAACGCGGAACATCGGAATCATCGCGCATATCGACGCCGGCAAGACGACGGTTACCGAGCGGATCCTGTACTTCACCAAGAAGACGTACAAGATCGGCGAGGTTCACGAAGGCACGGCGGTGATGGACTGGATGCCCCAGGAGCAGGAGCGGGGCATCACGATCACCGCTGCCGCGACGACCTGCTTCTGGGACGACCATCGTATCAACATCATCGATACGCCCGGGCACGTGGACTTTACGGTCGAGGTCGAGCGGAGCCTGCGCGTCCTCGATGGCGCGGTCGTCGTGTTCGACGGCGTCGCCGGGGTCGAGCCGCAGTCCGAGACGGTCTGGCGTCAGGCCGACCGCTACCGGGTGCCGCGGATCTGCTTCATCAACAAGCTGGACCGGACGGGCGCCGACTTCTGGCGCTGCGTCTCGATGATCCGCGACCGCCTCGGTGCGACCCCGGTGCCGATCCAGCTGCCGATCGGATCCGAGGACTCGTTCAAGGGCGTCGTCGACCTCGTCACGATGCAGGCGGTCATCTACCGTGACGACCGGGGCGAGGAGATCGAGATCGGGCCAATCCCGGCAGATATGGTCGACGAGGCGAAGCGCCATCGCGAGGCGCTCGTCGAGGCCGTCGCCGAGATGGACGACGGCCTGACCCACAAGTTCCTCGAGGGCGAGGAGCTGACCGAGGCTGAGCTCCAGCGAGGTCTTCGCCTCGGCACGCTCCAGTACCGGATCGTCCCGGTCCTGTGCGGGTCTGCGCTGAAGAACAAGGGCGTCCAGCCGATGCTCGATGCCGTCGTCGACTACCTGCCGAGTCCGATCGACGTGCCGCCGGTCATCGGCGAGGACCCCAAGACCGGCGCCGAGGTGCTGCGCACGGTCGACGACAGCGAGCCGTTCAGCGCTCTCGCGTTCAAGATCGCCGCCGACCCGTTCGTCGGCAAGCTCGCCTTCTTTCGGGTCTATTCAGGCACCCTCAAGACGGGCTCGTACGTCCTGAACGCGACGAAGGGCAAGCGCGAGCGGATCGGCCGCATCCTCCAGCTCCACGCGAACCATCGCGAGGACATCGAGGAGGTCTACGCGGGCGACATCGCGGCGGCCGTCGGGCTCAAGGACACCTATACCGGCGACACCCTGTCCGACCCGGACAAGCCGGTCCTCCTCGAGTCGATGACGTTCCCGGAGCCGGTCATCGAGGTCGCGATCGAGCCGAAGACCAAGGCCGACCAGGACAAGCTCGGGCTCGCCCTCCAGCGCCTGGCCGAGGAGGACCCGACGTTCAAGGTCCACACCGACGAGGAGTCCGGCCAGACCCGGATCGCCGGGATGGGCGAGCTCCACCTCGACGTCCTCGTCGACCGGATGGTCCGCGAGTTCAAGGTCGCGGCGAATGTCGGCCGGCCGTCGGTCTCGTACCGGGAGACGATCCGCCGCAATGCCGAGGGCAATGGCCGCTTCATCCGCCAGACCGGTGGCAAGGGCCAGTACGGCCACGTCGTCCTGACCCTCGAGCCGATGGAGAAGGGCGCGGGCTACGAGTTCGTCGACAAGATCGTCGGCGGGACGATCCCGCGCGAGTACATGCGCGCGATCGACCAGGGGATCCGCGACGCGCTCGACACCGGGATCTATGCCGGCTACCCGATGGTCGACGTCCGGGCGATCGTCCACGACGGGTCCTACCACGAGGTCGACAGCTCCGAGATGGCGTTCAAGATCGCCGCCTCGATGGCCGTCAAGCTGGCGGTCGAGAAGGCGAGCCCGGTCGTCCTCGAGCCGATGATGCGGGTCGAGGTGACGATGCCCGAGGAATTCATGGGCGACGTCATCGGCGACCTCAACAGCCGACGCGGACAGATCGAGGGGATGGACTCGCGTGGCTCGACACAGGTCGTCCGCGCGTTCGTGCCGCTCGCCGAGATGTTCGGCTACGCCACCGACCTTCGGTCGATGACTCAGGGTCGGGCGAGCTATTCGATGGAGCTGAGCCACTACGCCGAGGTCCCGGGCAACATCGCCCAGGAGCTCGTCGCCAAGTCGAAGGTCTGATCAACCCCGCGCGAGCGGGTCAGCCGGTCGTCCCCGGCCGCGAGGAGAGCAGGGAGCACCCGAACCAATGGCCAAGAAGAAGTTCGAGCGCACGAAGCCGCACGTCAACATCGGCACGATCGGCCACATCGACCACGGCAAGACGAGCCTGACCGCGGCGATCACGAAGTACCTCGCGCTCAAGGGCGACGCCGAGTACCGCGCCTTCGATTCGATCGACAACGCGCCCGAGGAGCGCGAGCGCGGGATCACGATCGCGATCGCCCACGTCGAGTACGAGACGGACGCCCGCCACTACGCCCACGTCGACTGCCCCGGGCACGCCGACTACATCAAGAACATGATCACCGGCGCCGCCCAGATGGATGGCGCGATCCTCGTCGTCGCCGCGACCGACGGCCCGATGCCCCAGACCCGCGAGCACATCCTCCTCGCCCGCCAGGTCGAGGTCCCGTACATCGTCGTCTTCCTCAACAAGGTCGACGCGGTCGACGACCCCGAGCTCCTCGACCTCGTCGAGCTCGAGGTCCGCGAGCTGCTCACGAAGAACAACTTCCCGGGCGACGACGTGCCGGTCATCCGGGGCTCGGCGCTCAAGGCGCTCGAGGCGCCCGACGACGCGACGAACGAGGCCTACGCGCCGATCCAGGCGCTCATGGATGCCGTCGATTCGTACATCCCGACCCCCGAGCGCCCGGTCGACAAGCCCTTCCTCATGCCGGTCGAGGACGTCTTCGGGATCAAGGGCCGGGGCACGGTCGCGACGGGCAGGATCGAGCGCGGCGTCGTCAAGGTCGGCGAGGAGGTCGAGATCGTCGGCGTCAAGGCGACCCGCAAGGTCGTCGTCACCGGCGTCGAGATGTTCAAGAAGCTCCTCGACCAGGGCCAGGCCGGCGACAACGTCGGCACGCTCCTGCGCGGCATCGAGCGCGACGAGATCGAGCGCGGCCAGGTCCTCGCGAAGCCGGGCTCGGTCACGCCGCACACGAAGTTCGCCGCCCAGGTCTACGTCCTGACGAAGGAGGAGGGCGGCCGCCACACGCCGTTCTACAACGGCTACCGGCCGCAGTTCTACCTCCGCACGACCGACGTCACCGGCGCGATCGGGCTGCCCGAGGGCGCCGAGATGATCATGCCCGGCGACAACGTCGAGATGACCGTCGAGCTCATCACCCCGATCGCGCTCGAGGTCGGCCAGCGGTTCGCGATCCGCGAGGGCGGCCGGACCGTCGGCGCCGGCGCGATCACGACCATCACCGCCTGACCATGGCAAAG
>DASSHA010000132.1:0-8848 GCA_035693145.1 Candidatus Limnocylindrales bacterium | reverse complement strand
ACCGAGCCGATGACCGCGCCGAGAACGACGAAGATCGCCGTCGAGAAGACGTCGCTGCCGTCGTTCGCCGCCCGGATGTAGTCGTCGATCGCGACGAGCGCCGCCGCGCCACCGCCGACGGCGTTGAACAGCGAGACGAGCTGCGGCATCGCCGTCATCGCGACCGAGCGCGCGAAGTACAGCCCGACACCACCGCCGATCAGGAAGCCGACGACGATGACGACGAGGCCCGTCGTCGAGATGCCGGCGTAGACGACGGACACGAGGGTCGCCGCGACAGCGACCGTCATCCCTGCGGCCGACAGCCGATTGCCCTGCCGAGCCGTGGCGGGCGAGTTCATCTGGTGGAGGCCGAGGACGAAGGCGGCCGCGCCCACCAGCCAGGCGGCGTAGACGAGCGTGTGGACCCAGGCGTCGGACATCGCCTACGCCCCGGGTTCCCGCGGGGCCGGAGTCGTCGGCTTGCGCCGGAACATCTGGAGCATCCGGTCGGTCACGACGTAGCCACCGACGACGTTCGCCCCGCCGAACACGATCGCGACGAAGGCGAGCAGGTAGCTGAGCGGGTTGTCGGCGGCCGCGGCGATGAGAATGCCGCCGACGAGGACGATCCCGTGGATCGAGTTCGCGCCCGACATGAGCGGCGTGTGGAGCGTCGCCGGGACCTTCGAGATGACCTCGAAGCCGACGAGGATCGCGAGCACGAAGATCGTGATCGCCGTGAGCAGCTCGGCGCTCATGCGCCGGCACCGGTGGCCGACGCGGCGAAGCTGACCGGTTCGAGCAGCTTGCGCACGGCCTCCGAGGTGACCTCCCCCGCGTGGGTGATCGTCACCGGGCCGCCGATCTCGTCACCGAGGTCCACGTTGAGCCCACCGTCCTTCGTCATCTGGAGGAGGAGCGCCGAGAGGTTCCGGGCGTAGAAGGCCGATGCACCGGCGGGCATCGTCGCCGGCAGGTTGTCGGGCGCGATGATCGTGATCTCGTTGTCCGTGACGACGGTCTCGCCGGCCTTCGAGAGCTCGACGTTCCCGCCGAGGGCCGAGGCCGCCATGTCGACGATGACCGAGCCCGGCTTCATTCCGCTGATCGCCTCGGCGGTCACGAGCAGCGGCGGCTTGCGGCCCGGGACCTGCGCCGTCGTGATGACGATGTCCATGCCGGCGATGACGCCGTTGAGCTCCTTCTGCTGCGCGGCCTGCTCCTCAGGCGTGAGTGCGCGGGCATAGCCGCCCGCCCCCGTCGCGTCGATCGCGCTCTTCAGCCGGACGAACTGGGCGCCGAGGGATTCGGCCTGTTCGGCCGTTTCGGGCCGGACGTCGTAGGCCTTCACGATCGCGCCCAGGCGTCGCGCGGTGCCGATCGCCTGGAGCCCGGCGACACCGATCCCGAGAATCAGGACGTTCGCGGGCTTCGCCGTCCCGGCTGCCGTGGTGAGCAGGGGGAAGTAGCGACCGTATGCGTTCGCGGCGATCAGGACGGCCTTGTAGCCACCGACGTTCGCCTGCGAGCTGAGCGCATCCATCGTCTGCGCGCGGCTGAGGGTGCGCGGGATCGCGTCGAGGCTGATCGCCGTCACGCCGCGCGAAGCGAGATCGCCCATGAGCTTCGGCTCGAGAAGCGGCCCGAGCAGCCCGATGACGGCCTGGCCCTTCCGAAGCCGCGCGGCCTCGGACGGCGACGGTCGCTGGACGCGGGCGATCACGTCGGACTGTGCATAGAGCTCATCGGTCGGGACGATCGTCGCGCCGGCATCCGCGTACGCGCTGTCCGGGATGCGTGAGCCGGACCCCGCGCCGCTCTCGACGAGCACCTGCCAGCCGGCCTGGGTCAGCCGGCCGAGGGCTTCGGGCACGAGCGCGACGCGACGCTCACCGGGCGCGGTCTCCCTGGCCACGCCGAGCTTCATGGGCACCACCTTCTGTGGTCGTGACGGGCGCGGAACCCGCTGGATGGATTGCTCCCGAGTCTATGCGATCACGCGGCGACGCCGCGGCGTCAGCCGGCCGGGACGGCGGACACGAGCAGGGTGACGAGGACGACGTGCGTTGCCGCGCTCCACCAGATCGAACCCGTGCGCCAGTCGAGCCAGCCGTAGGCGAGGCCGCCGAAGAACGTCGAGAGGAGCTCGATCTCGGGCTTGCCGAGGTGGCTGAACACGAACGGGAGAGTGACCAGCACGACGGCGACGGGACCGACGACACGGAGCAGCGCGAACATCAGGAAGCCCCGGATGAGGAACTCCGAGGCCGGCAGGTCGAGCAGGCTCGTGAAGAGGACGTCGCCGACCGGGGCGTGGCTCGGCGCGTAGTAGGCCGCGAACTCCGGGCGTGCCGCCAGCGCGAGGATGATCGGGCTCATGACGCCGATCCCGGCGAGCGCGACGGGAAGGCCGATCCGCCACGCGCCGAGCCCGAGCCCGTAGCGCCCGGGCCGGTCGCGGAACGCCGCGAGGAGCACGAGGAGCGGCAGCGCACCGAACAGGAGGAGGCGTTCGGTCGCCTGGTACCGCATCGCGGGTGCGGCGCGACCGAGGTCCAGGATCGGCTGTGGGATGAACGTTCGGCTCCAGTCGAGACAGATCGCGACCACGACGAGGAGGACAGCGACCGTCGCCCGAACCGGCAGCTCGAGCCCGCCCACGCTGAAGGTCCGGAGGTCGGCGGTGTCGGGACCGTAGGACGGAGGCGGCCCGAGCCACTGTCGGACTCGATCGCCGAGCTGCCGGATCGAACCGTCGAGGACGCCTGCCGTCATGGCCGGTCGCCGGGATCTCGCGCGTCCACTCGTCTCCCCACGTGCGTCCCTCCAGCGTCGACCGACACCTCCGGAGCGCTCAGGCGGACTCTACGACGAGCCTCGTCCCGAAGGAGACGCCGACTGGTGTCGCTCGCGACGGGGCGCGCCGACATCTCCACGAACTTTGTCCAGCACCTTGACATTGCTTGTCCAGTCTCTTTATAAAGTGCCCTGACATAGTCCCGTCGCGGCGATTGGAGGATCGAGCGGGTCCCGATGACGATGCTCGAGAAGGCGACGCACCAGCAGACGCGGGCACACAACAGCCTGCTCGTCCTGCGCACGGTCTACGACCGGAGCACGGTCAGCCGGTCGGACATCGCCCGGATCACGGGACTGACCCGGACGTCCGTCTCCGATCTCATCGGCGAGCTCATCGACTCCGGGCTCATCGAGGAGGTCGGTCGCGGGCCGTCGACGGGTGGCAAGGCCCCGATCCTGCTGCGCGTCGTCCCGCGCGGGCGCGAGGTGATTGGCCTCGACCTCGACGGCGAGGCGTTCTCGGGCGTTCGGGTCGACCTGCGCGGGACCGTCCTCCATGCTGCGGAGCGGCCGCTCGACGGGCGTGACGGGCACGACGCGCTCGATCTCGTGTTCAGCCTCCTCGACGAGCTGACCGAGTTCTCGCCGGCGCCGCTGCTCGGGATCGGCGTCGGAGCGCCGGGGGTCATCGACACGACGACCGGCAACGTCCGCTGGGCGGCGAACCTCGACTGGGCGGACCTTCCCCTGGGCCGGCTGCTCGCCGAACGCTACGAGACGACGGTCAACGTCGGCAACGACAGCCAGGCCGCAGCCCTCGCGGAATACACGTTCGGCGGCACCCCACGCCCGGACAACCTCATCGTCGTCAAGGTCGGCCAGGGCATCGGGGCGGGGATCATCCTCGGCGGCCGCCTGTACCAGGGGGACGGCTTTGGCGCCGGCGAGATCGGGCACACGACCGTCGTCGAGGGTGGCGAGCCCTGTCGCTGCGGGAGCCTCGGCTGCCTCGAGACGGTCGCGAGCGTCAGGGCGATCGTCGCGCGGGTGCGCCACCTCGCCGTCCACCACCCGACGTCCGCGCTTGCGTCGGATCCCGCGCACCTCGGCGAGGCCGCCGTCGTCGCGGCGTACGAGTCGGGCGACGACGTGGCCCGGATGGTCGTCGACGACGCGGCCCGCCAGCTCGGCCGGACGCTCGCCGGCCTCGTCGGGACGCTCAACGTCCGGCGGATCCGGATCGTCGGCTCGGCCACCGCGTTTGGCACCCCCTGGCTCGAGATCGTCCGGCGCGAGACCCGCGAGCACGCACTTCCGCTGCTCGCCCGGGAGACCGAGGTCGAGTTCGGCCGGACGCACGAGCAGGTCGTCGCCCTCGGCGCGGGCGCGCTGCTGCTGACCCGTGAGCTCGGGCTGAGCCTCTCGCGATGACCGCGACCTGGCGCTCGCTCGGCGACCCGACGGGCCGGCAGGTCGTGCTCGGGATCGACGTCGGTGGCACGAAGACCGCCGCCCTGCTCGTCGACGGCGAGAACTGCGTCCTCGGCGCCGAGACGACCGCCACGCGGCACGATGCCCTCGGAGACGGCATCGTCGCCCTCGCCCGGCTCGTCCTCGGTCGGGCGGGCCTGACGGCGGACGACGTCGCGGCAGTCGGGATCGGCCTGCCGGGCCACGTCGATCCGGTCGCCGGCACGGTCGAGCTCGCGGTGAACGTCGCACGGCGCTCGCAGCCCGTCGCCGGGTTCGTCGGCGCCGTCCTCGGCATCCCGTGCTTCATCGACCACGACGCGCGCGCGGCCGCTCGCTGGTTGGCCGATCTCGACGCCGGCCGGCACCGCGCGCTCGCGTACGTGTCGGTCGGAACAGGGATCTCGGCCGGCGTCGTCCTCGACGGACGGCTGCTGACGGGGGCGTGGAACATGGCCGGCGAGATCGGCCACGTCGTCGCCGTCCCGGACGGTCCTCGCTGCGTCTGCGGCCTCCATGGGTGTCTCGAGTCGGTCGCGAGTGGTCCGGCGATCGCGCGCCTCGCCGGCGCCCCGTCGGCAGCCGAGGTGTTCGCGGCCGCGGCCGACGGCGACGCGGAGGCACAGCAGGTCGTGGACGCAGCCGCGGCCCACCTCGCGCGAGCGGTGCGTGGACTCGTCCTCGCCTTCGGGCTCGATCTCGTCGTGCTCGGCGGGGGAGTGGCCCGTGCCGGCGATCGACTGATGGGACCGCTGTTGAACGCACTTGCGGCCGAACGGGCGGCGTCGTTCGTCGTTCGTGAGCTCGTCGCCGATGGCGTCGTCCGGCGCGAGCCGGCCGATCCGGAGGCAGGAACCTGGGGAGCGGTGACGGTCGCCCGTGCCGGGTTGCGCGACCGCTCGCTCGAGAGTCGTTCCGGCGGAGAGGAGGTGGAGCGACGCGACCTGACCACGCAGTCGCGATGACCGGCGGCGCGACGCCTCGTCGCGTCGCGGATCCACCAACCGCTCCGGCGAGCCGGAGCCATCAGCGGAGGAGCACGAGACAGTGAAAACGAGGAAGCACCTGGCACTCGGCCTGGCGGCCGTCCTGGCCGTCGGTGCCTGCCAGTCGAGCGCACCGGCGTCGAGCGGGCCGGCGTCGGCCCCGGCATCCGCCGTCACCAGCCCGAGCGCGGCGCCGAGCACGGCCGAATCGGCGAGCCCGACCGCCGCCGCCTCGGCCAGCGCGGCGCCGCTCGCCGCCGACCCGGCAGAGGCCGTCATCCCGAACGTCGAGCAGGGCGCGACGGTCAAGTTCTGGACGTTCTACCTGTCGCCGACGTTCGACGACTACATCAAGGCGACGATCGCCCGGTTCGAGCAGACCTATCCGGGCGTCAAGGTCGACTGGGAGGATCATCAGGCGACGTTCCAGGACGACCTCAAGGGGGCGTTCGCGGCCGGCAGTGCGCCCGACGTCATCAACCTCTCGGTCGGCGAGGGATGGGTCTCCGACTACGCGACGAAGGACCTCCTCCTCCCGCTCGACGACAAGGTCCCGGCCGCCGTCAAGGACATCTACTACCCGGGACTCTGGAAGGAGCAGCTCGTCGGGGGCAAGAACTACCAGTTCCCGTGGTACCAGGGGATCAGCGTCGAGCTCATCAACAAGCGGCTCTATGAGCAGGGCGCCGGGCTGTCGGCCGCCGACTTCCCGAAGACCGTCGACGGGCTGCCGCAGGTCTGCCAGACGATCAAGGACAAGACCGGCACCGTCTGCGACATCCGGCTGACCGTCAGCGACCTGCTCTCGCAGATGGTCTACGAAGGCAACGTCAAGGTCATGAGCGACGACGGCAAGTCCTTCACCTTCGACTCGGCCGATGGCGTCGCGTGGCTGAAGATGTACGCCGACATGGTCAAGGCGGGCACGGTCGACAACACGATCCTGACGACGAACGATGACCGCGTCGGCCTCCTCCTCTTCTCCGCCGGTCAGGCGGCCTTCTACCAGACAGGCCCGAACCTGATCCGCGAGGTGAAGAGCAACAACTCACAGCTCTATGGCGACCTCGCCGTCGTCCCGGCCCCGGTCGGCAAGTCGGGCGTCGTCGGCAAGGGCCTGATGGGCATCTCGGTCAAGGCGGACACGAAGTACCCGAACGCGGCGATCGCGCTGGCGCAGTACTTCACGAACCCGCGAAGCATGGTCGAGTTCGCCCAGCAGGTCGCCGTCTACCCCTCGAGCGCGAAGGCGTACGAGGATCCGTTCTTCGCCTCGACGCCGTCGGCGATCGAGGACAGCGCCCGCCCGATCGCGAAGGACATCGTCAGCAAGTACGCCGACATCGTCCCGACGATCCCGAAGAAGGCCGACGTGAACGACATCGTCCTCCACGCCGTGGAAGACGCCCTGTTCAACAACGTCGATCCCCAGAAGGCGCTCACCGAAGCGGTCGCCAAGGCGAACGCGCTGATCAAGTAGGAACGTTCCCCGGCACGGCCGGCCCTCCCGGCGCGGGGGGGCCGGCCGACTCCCGACCCATCGGACAAGGACACGATGCCTCGACGATTCTCGGCCACGCCGTACCTGTTCCTTGCGCCGGCCCTCCTCGTCATCGGCGTGTTCATCCTCTACCCGGTCGCGAGCGTCGTCTTCTACAGCCTCACCGACTACGACATCGTTCGGCCGCCAGTCTTCATCGGGCTCGAGAACTACCAGCGGCTCTTCGCCGACGCGACGTTCTGGAAGGCGCTGACGAACTCGATCGTCTACCTGGTCGCGACGCCGATCATCATCGTCCTCTCGATCGCGCTCGCGATCGCCGTCAACCGCAGGCTGCGCGGCGTCCAGCTGTTCCGGGCGCTCTACTACGTGCCGGCGGTCAGCGGCAGCATCGCCATCGGCATCTCGTGGCGCTGGCTGTTCGACCGCAATGGCGTCATCAACGGCGTCCTCCTCTGGCTGGGCGCGATCAGGCAGCCGATCCAGTGGCTCGCCGAACCCTCGCTCGTCCTGCCGATCGCGATCCTGCTCACGATCTGGGCCGGCATCGGCTACTACGCGGTCATCTTCCTGGCCGGCCTCCAGAACATCCCCGAGGAGCTCTACGACGCCGCGCGGATCGACGGCTGCAACGAGCTCCGCAAGCACTGGCACGTGAGCCTGCCCGGGCTCCGCCCGCAGATCGTGTTCGTGTTCATCATCTCGAGCCTTGCCGCGCTCAAGGTGTTCGACGAGATCTACGTCCTGACCAACCGGACCGGCGGCATCCTCGACAGCGGGACGACGATGGTCTTCTACCTCTGGAAGCAGGCGTTCGTCCTGTCCCACGCCGGCTACGCCTCGGCGATCGCGATCGTCCTGCTCGTCCTGACGCTCGGGTTCTCGATCGTCAACGTCCGGCTGCTCGAGCGCGGCACCGACACCGCCTGATGGACGGCGTCGGCGCGATGGAGCTACCTCTGCCTGTCGAGACCGCGCGACCGCGCCGCCGTCGCTGGCGGGGACGCGTCGCGAGCACCCTCTGGTACGTGCTGTTCACGCTCATTGCGCTCGTCACGGTCTTCCCGTTCGCCTGGATCCTGCTGACGTCGTTCAAGGGTCCGGGCGACATCCTGTTCGCGGTGCCGCCCCCGGTCATCCCGCACGACTGGACGCTCGCGAACTACGGCAAGGTTCTCGCCGCGCTGCCGGTGCCGCGCTTCTTCCTCAACAGCATCCTCGTCTCGGTCACGCTCACGGCGCTCAACGTCCTCGTGACCTCGCTGGCGGCGTATCCGCTGGCGAAGATGCACTTCCGCGGCCGGGACGCGATCTTCTACCTTCTCCTCGCGACGCTCATCGTGCCTGTCCAGCTGACGTACGTGCCGAGCTTCGTCCTCGCGGTCAACGTCTTCGGCTATTACGATTCGCTTCCCGCGCTCGTCTTCCCGAACCTTGCCAGCGCCTTCAACATCTTCCTCATGCGCCAGGCCTTTCGCGGCGTCCCGAACGACCTCATCGACGCCGCCCGGGTCGACGGCGCGCAAGAGCTCCGGATCTGGTGGCAGGTGCTCATGCCGATCGTCCGCCCTTCGCTCGCCGCCGTCGCCATCTTCACCTTCGTCACGTCGTGGAACGACTTCCTGTGGCCGTCGCTCATGCTCCACACACGCGACGAGATGACGCTCCCCGTCGGTCTCGCCGCGCTCCAGGGCTACTTCAGCTCCGACTTCCGCTCCATCGCCGCCGGGGTGACGCTGACGGTCGTCCCGATCCTGGTCTTCTTCGTCGCGGTCCAGCGCTACTTCGTGCGCGGACTCGCCGGCGCGGTCAAGGGATGATCGGCATGGACCGCGCCGCACCGAACGCGCGCGCCGCGCACCTCGGACGGCAGGTCGGCGCCCGCATCATCCGCTCGTTCGAGGGCCTGCGGCCGACCGCGGAGATCGCCGCGTCGCTCGCGTCCGGCCGCGCGGCCGGGGTCGGGCTCTATCGGGCGATGAACGTCGAGTCCCCGGACCAGCTTCGGACCCTGACGGACGCACTCCAGGCGGCCCGACCGGGCGGCGAGCCGCCGCTCCTCGTCGCGCTCGACCAGGAGGGCGGGCAGCTCCAGGGGCTCGGCGACGGG
>DASSHA010000131.1:0-14570 GCA_035693145.1 Candidatus Limnocylindrales bacterium | reverse complement strand
GTGAGCGTCCACCCTTCGGAGTGATGGCGCCGGGCGCCCAACGCGCCACGGATCGCCGCACCGGATGACGTCAGCGGCAAGCGCGGCGTCGCCGTGCGACCATCATCGGGTGCCGACGAGTCTCACCTTCGTCCCCTCGGCCCGCGCCCAGATGATTGCTGCGCCGGGCCACGCGGTCGATCCTCGAAGCGCGGCGAGTGCGTCGGCTGGATGCGCCGGGTAGGCAAGCCGCAATTGGCGGTCGGCTTCGCGCGCGGCACGCCGGGTCGATCGCGTCCAACGAAGGACCAGGAACCTGCTGACTGACGGTGCGGCGGGCAGGCGGGACCAGCCTTCCCAGGACGGGAGGGAGTCCGCCTTCTCGCCCGACCATCGAACGAGCTGTTCGATCCGATTCATCGTCGACTCGATCTCGCCGGCGACGATCACGGCCTCTCGCTCCTCGTACAGCGCCACATCGATCCAGCCTCGCCCTGGCCGGACGACGCGCACCTCAGGAAAAGCGCGCCAGCGCGGATGGAGATCCGCAAGGAGCACCTCGAGGATCGGGACGGATCGACGATCACGAATGGCCGGCCCGGTATTCGGATAGATCCGCGCACTCAGGTCAGCGCCGAGGGCGGACGACAGCCGACCATACGTCTCGACCGTTGGTCGCGCGCTCCCGCTGAATATCTCCGAGAGGTACGACTGCGGCACGCCCGATGCCAGTGCCAGCGCGCGCTGCGAGATGCCGGCGCCCTGACAGAGGCGCTCGAGATCCTCGCGGAGGCGCTGTCGGATCGCTCGCGCATTCCGCGTCGCCGTGAGGGCCACCCTGCGCGCCATGCCGGAGTTGACCACGCCTCGCTTGCCGGCGGCTTACGTGAGGTCGGTTTCTGTCGGCCCGCTGGACGCAGTGATCGGCACGACCAATCAATTCCACGGCCATCTGGTCGCGGCGATCGTCAGGGCCGATCGAAGCGACCCGCGGCGACTGGGTGAGCGCGCCCGCGACGTCGGGATGATCGCCCGGGCCGATTGGTGGGGCGACTAACGCCGCGAAATCGATCGGTCGCGGCGATCGGCGGGCCAGACGCTCCTGGACCACGCAACCACGACCCGTGCGAACATCTGTTCGATATGGCGCGGGACGGGTAGAATCGGTGGGTGCCCCAGGACAGGCTCGTCGTGCACGGTGCGCGCGAGCACAACCTCAAGAATGTGGACGTCGCGTTTCCACGCGACCGGCTCGTGGTCATCACGGGCCTGAGCGGGTCGGGCAAGTCGAGCCTCGCGTTCGACACGATCTACGCCGAGGGGCAGCGTCGCTACGTCGAGAGCCTGAGCGCCTACGCGCGGCAGTTCCTCGGCCAGATGGAGAAGCCGGACGTCGACCAGATCGACGGCCTGAGCCCGGCGATCTCGATCGACCAGAAGGGCGCCAGCCGGAACCCCCGCAGCACGGTCGGCACGGTCACCGAGATCTACGACTACCTGCGACTGCTGTTCGCGCGGATCGGCCACCCGCATTGCCCGAACGGCCACGAGATCACGCGTCAGACGGTCCAGCAGATCGTCGACCAGGTGCTCGAGCTCCCGGAAGGGACGCGCCTCCTTGTGCTCGGTCCGCTCATCAAGGACCGCAAGACCGAGGGAGACCGGGTCTTCGAGGCCGCACGGCGGCAGGGCTTCGTCCGCGTCCGCGTCGACGGCGAGATGTACGACCTGTCGAACGCACCCGCGACCCTCGATCGCTACAAGCGCCACACGATCGAGGTCGTCGTCGATCGCTACGTCGTCCGCCGAGCAGAGGCGCCCGAAGGCGCGGCGCGTGACGAGCTGGGCCGTCCGATCGACCCCGAGACGGGCGAGCCCGTCGCCGACCCCGATGCCCCCCGGCTGGCCGATTCGATCGAGACTGCCCTCCGGCTCGGCGAGGGGGTCGTCGTCATCGCGCCCGCGCCACGGGAAGGCGAGCCGCCGGAGTTCGAGGACCGTCGCTACAGCGAGCGCCTGAGCTGTCCGTACGACGGGTTCACGATGGACGAGCTCGAGCCCCGCAACTTTTCGTTCAACTCGCCGCACGGCGCGTGCCCCACGTGCACGGGGCTCGGGACCCAGCTCGTCGTGGATCCGGACCTGCTCATCCCCGACAAGGACAAGAGCCTCGCCCAGGGCGCGCTCCTGCCATGGGCCCGGCTGCCGATGGAGGAGAGCTGGCGACTCAAGATCGTCGAGGCCATCTGCAAGGCGCACGGCTGGGACTTCAGCGCGCCGGTCCGGAAGCTCCCGAAGGAGGCCATCGACTACGTCCTCAACGCGCCGAAGGACGAGCGGGTCGTCGTTCGCTACCGGCACGAGCGCGGAGAGAACTCGTACACCGCGACGTTCGAGGGCCTCATCAGCAACCTCGAGCGGCGCTATCGCGAGACCGATTCGGAGTACATCAAGACCGAGCTCGAGAAGTTCATGGTCCAGCGGCCGTGCCCCACCTGCGCCGGCCGCCGTCTCCGTCCCGAGGTCCTCGCGGTCACGATCGGCGACCGCAACATCTCCGACGTCGCGAACCTCTCGGTGACCGAGTCACTCGATTGGATCGACCGTCTGTCCGAACACCTGACGGACCGTGAACGGACGATCGCATTCCAGGTTCGAAAGGAGATCCGGGCGCGGCTCGGCTTCCTCGTCGACGTCGGGCTCGACTATCTGACGCTGGATCGGACGAGCGTGACGCTGAGCGGCGGCGAGGCGCAGCGAATCCGGCTCGCGACCCAGATCGGGACGACGCTCATGGGCGTCCTCTACATCCTCGACGAGCCTTCGATCGGGCTCCACCAGCGCGACAACGCGAAGCTCATCGCCACGCTCACCCGGCTGCGGGACCTCGGCAACACCGTCCTCGTCGTCGAGCACGACGAGGAAACCATCCGGACCGCGGACTGGGTCGTCGACATCGGCCCCGGCGCGGGGGAGCATGGCGGCGAGATCATCGCGAACGGGCCGATCGAGTCGGTGCTGGCCGAACCGCGCTCGATCACGGGCGCGTACCTGCGCGGCGAGCGCGCCGTGCCGATCCCGGCCAGGCGTCGGAAGGGCAACGGGAAGGCGCTCGTCGTCCGCAAGGCGAGCGAGCACAACCTGCGCGACATCGACGTCGAGTTTCCGCTCGCGCGGTTCGTCGCGGTCACCGGCGTCAGCGGCTCGGGCAAGTCGACCCTGGTGACCGAAGTCCTCTACCGGGCCCTCGCGCGCGAGCTCAACGGGTCGCGCGAGCCGGTCGGCTCCCACCATTCGATCGAGGGCGTCGAACACGTCGACAAGATCATCGAGATCGACCAGAGCCCGATCGGCCGAACACCCCGGTCAAACCCGGCGACGTACACCGGGCTGTTCGGCCCGATCCGGGAGCTGTTCGCGGCTGTCCCCGAGGCTCGCGTCCGCGGCTACAAGCCGGGCCGCTTCAGCTTCAACGTGAAGGGCGGGCGCTGCGAGAACTGCAAGGGTGACGGGTTGATCAAGGTCGAGATGCAGTTCCTGCCGGACGTTTACGTCCCGTGCGAGGTCTGCGACGGGCGGCGCTACAACCGGGAAGCGCTCGAGATCCACTACAAGGGCAAGTCGATCGCCGACGTCCTCGAGATGACGGTCGAGGAGGCGGTCGACTTCTTCTCCGCGGTCCCGAGCGTCCACCAGAAGCTCCAGACCCTGTTCGACGTCGGGCTCGGGTACGTCCATCTGGGTCAGCCGGCGACGACGCTGTCCGGCGGCGAGGCGCAGCGGGTGAAGCTCTCGACCGAGCTGTCACGCCGGGCGACCGGCAAGACCCTGTACGTCCTCGACGAGCCGACGACGGGACTCCACTTCGCCGACGTCGAGAAGCTCCTCCAGGTGCTCCACCGGCTCGTCGACGCCGGCAACACCGTCCTCGTCATCGAGCACAACCTCGACGTCATCAAGACAGCCGACTGGATCGTCGACCTCGGGCCCGAGGGCGGACTGCGCGGCGGCCGCGTCGTCGCCAAGGGCACGCCCGAGCAGGTGGCGCGGGTGGCAGGCTCGGCGACGGGTGAGTACCTCGCCCGGGTCCTGCGCGGCGAGCCGCTCGTGCCGCTCTCGGACGTGACGTTCGCCGACGCCGCCGGACGCGGGAACGGGCACGCGCGAGCGGCACAGGCGCCCATACCGATCGGCGAGGCACGCAAGCGGGCCGCCGCCGCGCATTGAGCGCGAGACGCTAGGACCGCTTCGCGTAGACCCAGAACTCGCGAAACTCGGAATCAGCGACCCAGCGGGTGCGAGCCCCCTTCCGCAGCGAGACCATCACGCCCGGGCGGAGCTCGATTGCCGGCTCGTCGTCCACCTCGAGCCGCGCGCTCCCCGCAAGGACGATGAGCGCCTCGTCGGCGATCAGCTCGACCTCGATCGTTCGGCCCGCCGCGGGACCCGCCTGCCAGACGCCGGCCTCGACGCTCTCGTCGGCGCGGAGGAGATGAACGAGGCCGCCGGTCTCCTCGTCCGGTTGCCACTCGGCGGTCTCGACGGTGGTCGTCAGGACCGCCCGTTCCATGGTCATCGCCACCTCCGCGACGGACGCCACTCGCTCGGGCCGCACCCGTCACGAGAGCGTAGGATCGGCGGGTGCCAGACGTCGAGTTCGCGTTCCTCGCAGACGCCGCCGAGACCATCCCGGGCCAGAAGTTCCACGTGCTCGGCGGCGGCATCAGCCGGATCGCCGGTGTCCAGTTCCCGCTTCGGCAGCCGCATCTCGCGCTCGTCGTCGGGCTGATGATCGCGCCTGGCGAAGTCGAGCGCGAGCACGAGCTCGCCTTCGGGATCGTGGACCCGGCCGGGGCCGACGTGGCCGGCGGAAACGGGACGATCGTGCCGCACGCGAGCGGGGAGCAGCGGGACGCCCTCCTGACGTTCTCCGTCGACCTGTGGAACGTGACCTTCCCGACGCCCGGCGAGTACGCCGTGCGGATCCGGGTCAACGGAGCCGAACGAAAACGCCTCCCGCTCGTGGTCGGCCAGCGTCCCCTCGCGCCGGGCGAGACGCCGCCGCCCGAGTTCTCGGCGCCGCCCGGGGCGACCGGCGGCGGACCCATCGCTTAGGTGCCCGGCGGGTTCGGACGCGCGACGCGTCCACCGGGCCCTGCACGCCACGAGCGTCCCGCGATCGACGACGCGGCGCTCGTCGTCGCTCGTCACGCGGACCGCCTGCTCGCGGCCGCACGCGAGGCCGGCGACCGACACTGGGTGGCCTTCCTCGAGCCGCTGCCGGACCGCTTGCGCGACGACGAGGTTCGCGGGCTCCGGACGACGACCGCTCGCGCTCGGGCCGCCTTCGGATCGAAGGACTCGATCCGCGATGCGCTGCCGCCGGAGTTGACCGAACCGTTCCTCGACTCGATCGATCGGCTCCAGCGGGTGCTCGCCCGCGCGGCGCTCGACCGGGACGCGTGATGATTCACGCCGCGGGCAGCTCGCCAGGGTCGAACGCCTCGAGCAGGAAGCGCGACGGGACGGCAGGGTCGAAGCTCAGGGTGAGGCTCGATCGGGAGCGCGTCCAGGCGACGTAGGCGAGGCGGGGCTCCTCCTCGAGCGCTCGCGCGGGCTCGAGCGCCTCGGCGACGCTCCGCTCGTTCGGGAAGCGGCCGCTCTCCATCCCGACGACGACGACGTGGTCGAACTCCAGGCCCTTCGTCCCGTGGATCGTCGCGAGGCTCAGCTTCGCGTCGTCGCGCCGCAGCGCGGCCAGCCGCGCCCGGCGCTCGTCGATGGCGGCTCGGAGCGCGTCGAGGTTCGGGTAGCGAGGTGCCCACGCGAGGAGCGCCCGTGCAAGCCCTTCGAGCGGGAGCTCGTCGGCGTCGGACTCGGCTGCGGGGGCGTCCGACTCCGCCGCGTCGGTCCCCGGTTCGGGAGGCGGCTCGAGCGCGAGCTCGTGCCGTAGCCGCTCGAGGCCGACGAGCAGTGGCAGGCTCGTGAGTCTCGGTTCGGCCGTCCGGTCGAGGAGCCCGTCGAGTCGTTCGTCGTCGAGGAGGGTCACGAGGCGCGAGGCCCGAAACGGAACGCCGAGCTCGAGCGCGGCCTCGACGGCGGGGAGCAGCTCCGCGTTCGTCCGGGCGAGGACGGCCCGCGTCGAACCGTCGGCCGGCCACGTGCGCATCACTCGCGCGATCCGGACATGGTCATCCGCGGCGTCGGCCGCCAGGACGAGGCGTCCGGGCGCCACATCGCGGGCCCGGATCCGCTTTTCGAACCGCTCCCGGTTGACGCTCACGAGCCGGACCGCCCGCTCGACGACCGGCGACGGGCAGCGGTAGTTCGTCTCGAGGTCGATGCGTCGGAGGCCGGGCAGGGCGCGATCGAGCGCCATGACCCGACGGACATCGGCCAGCCGCCAGCCGTAGATCGTCTGGTCGTCGTCGCCGACGAGGAAGATCCGGTTGGACGGCATCGCGAGCAGGAGCGCGAGCCGAAGCTGCGTCCGGTCGACATCCTGGACCTCGTCGACGAGCAGGTTCGCGCAGCGCGCCCTCCAGCGGGCGAGGAGCGCCTCGTCGGCCTCGAGGAGGCCCACCGCCCGAACGACCAGGTCGTCGAAATCGAGCTCGGCGCCATCCTGAAGCGCGCGCTCGTAGGCGACGAACGCCTGGAGCCAACGGTCGGGCGTCTCGACGCCCTCGACCTCGGACTCGGCGGCTGCCAGGGTGAGGCCACGGTCGAGCTTGAGGCGCGAGAAGACGTCGTCGAACCGCCGACGGACGGTCGCCGGGGCCTGGGGCCATAGGCGCCGCAGAATGAGCGATCGGTCGACGAGGCGCGAGACGTCGATCCCGGCGTCGGCGAGGATCTCGCGGCCAATGGCGTGGAATGTCCGAACGCGGACGCCCGATTCATCCGCCGACGTTCCGAGCGGTGCGAGCGCGGTCGAAAGCCGCTCCCGGAGCTCCTCTGCCGCCCGAACGTTGAACGTGATCGCGGCGATCGCGCCCGGCGCTGCTCCGCCCGCGACGAGCCAGGCGACACGCGCGACGAGCGTCGTCGTCTTGCCGCTGCCGGCGGGAGCGACACACAGCACTGGCCCTGGCGGTGCGGTCGCAGCTCTGCGCTGGTCTGGCGCCAGACGGGCGAGTCGTTCGGCGACCGCGGGATGGAGGGTCATCGAGTGACGATGCGCTCCGCCGATCAGCCACCAGTTACCGGCCGATCCCCCGGCGCGGGCCGGGATCGGGCGCACGACCGCGCGCCCGCTCAGCGCCCAGACGGGCCACACGCGTCGACGGCATGGCTCCGATGGGCGGACGCCCGCCGCGCGGTGATGACGGATCACCGATCGCCGCGACCGATCAGATTCGCCCCAGCGCGGTCGAGCCAATCGACGCGGGCGATCACGACGACATCCGGGCGACCGGCCGGCCGCGCTTCAGCGTCGCTCCGATCGCCCGGAACGATCACTCCGACCGAAAGGCGTCGGTATCGATCGGTGCTGGTGATCGCTGTCCGCGAGGCCGACCGGTTGCGGGGCGAGCGTCCGTGGGGCGAGCGCCCGGGAAGAGGCGAGCGCCCGGGAAGAGGCGAGCGGCGCCGCAGGGCGGCCTCGCTCGTTGTCTGCTTGCAACTTCGTTGCACGACGCTCGGTGCCCTCGAGGTGGCGTTATCGTGCCGCCACGAGGCTCGACGGCCTGGACCCAGGCAGCCGGAGCGGGCGTCGGTCGAGCGCCAGCGGTGAACCCAAGCCATCGCTGCAGGAGGAGGAGGCATGTCCCGTCGTCCTCGATCGCGTCCCGCGATCGCCCTCGCCACGCTCGGTCTGCTCGGAACAGCCCTCGCCGCGCCAAGCGCCGCCGCGGCTCCGACGACCGCCGGCCATCCGTCCGCCACCCAGTCGTGCTCGCTCGGCCCCAAGGGCGCCACGAAGCATGTCGTCTACATCCAGTTCGACAACACGCACCTCCGACGCGACAACCCGAACGTCCCCTCTGACCTCGAGCAGATGCCGCACCTGCTGAGCTTCATGCGCGACAACGGGACGCTCCTGAGCAACGATCACACGATCCTCATCAGCCACACGGCGGGCGGGATCCTCTCGTCGCTGACGGGCGTCTACCCCGATCGCCACGGGCAGATCGTCTCGAACAGCAACGTCCGCTTCAACGGGACCGGATTCCAGTTCCCGAGCTCGTTTGGCTACTGGACGGATCCTGTGGCCGCGAACACGACGATTCCGAACATGGTCACGCCGACGGGTGCGAACGCGCCGGCGCCATGGGTTCCATACACGCGCGCCGGCTGTGACTTTGGCGCGATCGGGACCGCGAACACCGTCCTCGAGAACACCGGGACCGGCCCGAGCGGCGACATCACGAAGGTCTTCGGACCCGGCTCGCCGCAGTTCGCCGAGGCCCAAGCGTCGGCTGCCGCTCCGTCGGGGACCGCCGCGCGAGCCAAGGCCCAGACGGACTTCGTGGGCTTCGCCATCCACTGTGCGCAGGGCTCGACGGCGTGCACGGGCGGGCAGGCCGACGTCCTGCCCGATGAGCCGGGCGGCTACGGCGGGTACAAAGGGATGTTCGGGGCCCAGGAGATCGATCCGCTCCTGACGAACGATCCTGCGGTCACCGGCCTCGACGGCCAGCCCATCGTCGACCCGTTCGGCCAGCCCGGCTTCCCGGGCTTCGACGGGATGTCCGCTGCCGTTTCGCTCGCCTACACGGCAGAGATGCAGGAGGCCGGCGTCCCAGTCACCTTCTCGTATATCTCGGACGCACACGACTTTCATGGCGTCGCCGGAAATGATCATCAGGCGTTCGGGCCGGGCTCGGCCGGCTACGTCGCGCAGCTCAAGGCGTACGACGACGCGTTCGCCGCATTCTTCACCCGGCTCGCGAGCGACGGGATCAACAAGTCGAACACGCTGTTCGTGTTCACCGTCGACGAGGGCGACCATTTCGCCGGCGTCGAGAAGACGGACTGCGACGGCGTGAGCACGCCGTGCGTGTACGGGCCAGGCGAGATCGGCGAGATAAACGCGAACATCGACACGCTGCTGTTCGAGCAGCATCCCGAGCTGTTCGCACTCGATGGCAGCGGCAAGCCCGTCTTCGACTTCACGGTCCACGGCGACGATGCGCCGACCTTCTACCTGTCCGGCAACCCCGCCCCGACGAGCAGCCACGTCCGGGACTTCGAGCGGGCGACCGCGGAGCTCACGGCAGCCAACCCGTACACCGGCGAGACGGCTCACCCACTGCTCGTCGCGATGGCGGACCGCGAGGAGCAGCAGCTGCTCCACATGTCCACGGCCGGCGACCCGAACCGGAACCCGACGTTCACGCTCTTCGCGGATGCGGACTACTTCCTGACCGACTTCCCGTCGAGCACATGCGAGACGTGCATCAACGCCGCGTTCGCCTGGAACCACGGCGACATCCAGCCCGAGATCGCGAACACGTGGCTCGGCTTCGTGGGACCGGGGATCAGGCAGCTCGGTGAGACCGGCGACGTGTGGACCGACCACACGGACGTCCGACCGACGATGCTCGTCGACCTCGGTCTCGACACGTCCTACGAGAACGACGGCCGGGCGATCACCGAGGTACTCACCGGCGCGGCAGTGCCACATGGGCTCAACGCCCATCGCGGCAGCCTCCAGGCGCTGGGCGCCGCCTACAAGCAGCTCGACGCGCCGTTCGGGCGGTTCGGAATGGCAACGCTCGCGGTCGCGACCGCCGGGATCCGGACCGGCTCGGCGTCCGACGACTCCGCGTACGCTGCGATGGACGCGCGGCTCGCCGCATGGGGCAGCGCGCGAGACGCGCTCGCCGACCGGATCGCCGACCTCCTCGACGGTGTCGAGTTCGGTGGGCCGGCCCCGAGCGAGTCGACGATCCGAAGCCTGACGAAGCAGGCGACCGACCTCACGGCGGAGGTCGAGGCCGCGACGCCGTAAACGCGGGCCAAACCGGCCGTCCGGTCGGCTGAACAGGACGAGCGCGCGACTCGAGGGCGGGGCTTCGGCTCCGCCCTCGAGCCTGATTCGCGACGTGCGACGATAGGGCCATGACCGCGCGCCCAGCGGCCGTCGACGATCCCGAGCGCCGTCGCCTCGACCGCGGCATCGCGGCGCTGGTCGGCCTGCTGGCCGCCGTCAGCGTCGTCCTGCTGTTCGAGCCCCAGGCGTCGCCGACGCTTCGCGCGCCCGAGCTGGACGTCGGGATCAACGTCCTGGGCACGCTCGTCGCGACGATGGTCGGGATCCTCGCCTGGGTCCGCTGGCGCGAGGCGCGCGAGGTTGCCTCGCTCTACGTCAGCTCGGCGTTCGTCGCGCTCGCCATGGCGAACGCGCTCATCGCGGCCCTGCCGATCGTCGGCGCGGTCGACTCAGGCTCAGCGCAGGTCTATCTCTGGACGCTCGCGCGCGACGCCGCGGCGATCCTCCTCCTCGTCGGGGCGGTCCGCAGCCTTCGCGGTCGAGGGCCCCGCGTGAACCCGCTCGCCGTCGCCCTCGTGCCCGCGCTCGTCGTCCTGATCGTCGGCATCGAGCTCGTTCGCAGCGGCTCGGTCCTGCCGGCGGTGGTCGGCGCGGCGGAACTCGTCAACCCAGGTATCGCTTCGTCCGCCGATCGGGTCGCTTCGACGATCCTGCTGCTGATCCAGGTCGCGGTCTTCGCCGCCTTCATCGTCGCCGCCGTGCTGTACCGGCGGCTGTTCGTTCGCGACCGACTCGTCTCGAATGCATTCCTCAGCGCCGGCCTCGTCGTCGCCGCGTTCAGCCAGCTCCACTTCGCCATCGTGCCCGTCCCCGAGGCCGGCAGCGTCACCGCCGCCGATGTCCTCCGCGTCGCGTTCAACGCGATCCTCTTCCTCGGCATCGAGGCCGAGCTCCAGGCCGACCTCAGGGGCCTCCGGCGCGCGAACAGCGAGCTGCGCCGGCTGCGCGACGTCGACGCCGCCCACGCCGCGCTCGCCGAGCGTGCGCGCCTCGCCCGCGAGATCCACGACGGGCTCGCCCAGGAGCTGTGGCGCGCGAAGCTCAAGCAGTCGGCCCTCGAGCAGGCGCCCGAACTGAGCGACGGTTCGCGCCAGAACGCGCGGGAGGTCATGAGCGCGCTCGATTCGGCTCTCGCGGAGGCTCGCCAGGCGGTCATGGCGATGCGCGCCGACCCGGCCGGCTCGACGCTGGAGGACGTGCTCCGACAGTACGTCGAGGACTTCAGCGACCGCTTCGGTATGCGGGCGTCGTTCGAGGCGGATGCGCGGCTGCCGAACCTCGCGCCGAGGACGCAGGCCGAGGTCCTGCGGATCGTCCAGGAGGCGCTCAACAACGCTCGCAGGCACAGCGACGCAACGCTCGTTCGCGTCCGCTCGGAGTGGCGGAGCGGACGGCTTCGCCTGACCGTGGCCGACAACGGACGCGGGTTCGATCCGTCGGCCGTCGGGCCCGACCGCTATGGGCTCGTCGGCATGCGGGAGCGGGCGTCGCTCGTCGGCGCGTCACTGACGATCGACAGCGCTCGGTCCGACGGGACTCGGGTGAGCGTGGACGTCCCGGTCGCCGGGGCCGGCTCGGAGCCCGGCGTCGTGGCGCCGGCCGCGGACCAGCCCACGACGCGCGCCGAGGCCGCAACCTCACCGGACGTGGCGACCTGACCGTGGCTCCCACGACGCTGCGGGTCATGCTCGTCGACGACCACGCGTTCGTCCGCGCGGCGATCCGGCAGGCGCTGACGGCGCCCGACATCGAGGTCGTCGCCGAGGCCGCCAGCGCGGAGGTTGCGCTCGACGTCGCGACGTCGGTCCGACCGGATGTCGTGCTGCTCGACCTCGACCTGCCCGGGATGAACGGGATCGCGCTCCTTCGCGAGCTCGCGCCGCGCCTGCCCGGCACGCGATTCGTCATGCTGAGCGCAACCGTCGACCCGGACGAGGTGCTCGACTCGCTTCGGCTCGGCGCCGTCGGCTACCTGACCAAGGATCTGGACGGCCCGGCGCTGCTCCGCTCGGTTCGAGGCGCCGCACAGGGCGACCTCGCAATGCCCCGGCGCCTTGCCGCCCGCGCGATCCGCGACCTGGTCGACGCGGCACGCCACGGCGGCGGTCGGTCGGGGACCGGGTTCGGATCGCTCAGCCCGCGCGAGACCGAGACGCTCCGCCTGCTCGCGCAGGGCCTGACCGATCGCGAGATCGCCGAGACGCTGACGATCTCGACCCGAACGGTCGAGACGCACGTCAGCAACATCCTCCGGAAGCTCGAGGCGCGGAACCGCGCCGAGGCCGCCCGCCGCTGGTTCGGCGACCGTTAGGGGAGGGGATCGGGTTCGCGGAGGGCAGCGGTGGTCGCCCGCGCGGCCTCGAGGGCGGCCGCGATCTGGACGCGCAGGAGGCGCGGTCGGCCGGCGTCGAACGAGAGACCCGTCCCGTCGCGTAGCGTGACGAGCAGGCGTTCGGCCGCGAGCGACAGCTCCTCGATGTCGACCAACCACGCCGCGATCGTCGTGCCACGTCCCGCGAGGAGCAATCGACAGCTCGTGACGTAGAGCCGCCCCGACGTCGTCTCGACGGGCGCACCGCGGACCTGGCGCTCCACGACGACGGACGCCCGCACCTCAACGACCGTCTCCCCGGGCTCGAGCAGCACCGCGATCCCGGGTTCGGCGGGGAGGTCGGGCAGGCCGCGCTCGCGGAGGTCACGACGCGCCACGAGGGCGGCGTGCTCGTCCGCCTCGACGAGGGCGAGGATTTCAGCCGCATCACGCAGGGCCGCGCCGTCGACCGTCGTCGGGGCCTCGGGTGTCTCCTCCATGGCGTCGACAGTACGTGGCGGCGGGCCCCGGTGCGATCGGGAGAACTACTGATTCGGATACGGATTCGCGGTTCCGACCCACCTGGAGCCCCGGGCCGGGGCGTGGACTGCCCGCAACACTTCGGCAATGTACGGATCCCTGAATCGGTACATCGCTCCGTGGAGTTCCCGATGAGCGGCGGCCAGCCACTGCCTACGGTTCGGCCGCGTCCTCGGGACGGGCTGCCCGTCTGCCTGTCCCTGACGAGGGGTGTGTTCTGGGGTGAAGGGGTTCGAACCGATGTTGCTCAACCGTCGATCGCGCCATGGCCGCGGTCTCCGGATCGCGATGATCCTGGTCCAGGTCTTCCTGCTGGTGTTCACGGCGTTCGCGCCGGCGATGACCCTGGCGGCAGACCCATCCGCTGATCCTTCGGCAACACCCGGCGCGACGGCGACGCCCGACGCCACGGCAACACCGGACGCGACCCCCGCGCCAACGCCAGAACCGACGGCGGCACCGACCGCCGAGCCGACTCCGGCGCCCACGGTCGAACCTTCGGTCGAGCCCACCCCGGCTCCCACGACCGAACCGACAACGACCCCGACCGATCCCCCCACCGTTGCCCCGTCGACCGAACCGACAACCACCCCGACCGAGACCCCCGGCCCGACCGCGACCCCGACCCCTGCTCCGACCAAGCCCTACATCGTCACGTTCGTCGCCGGGACGCCGGCCGCGGACCAGACCGCGACCATCTCCGCCTCCGGTGCCCACGACGACGGCGCGATCCCGCAGCTCCGGATGCACTCCGTGAGCGCGAGCGCTGATGCCTACGCACTGCTTCTTGCGTCCTCGTCCGTCGCCAAGGTCGACGCCGACTCGTCTCGCACGGCAGAGGCCACCCCGTCGGATCCGTCGTACGCCGACCAGTGGGCGCTTCCGAAGATCGGCTGGGACCAGGCGTTCGGATCCGTCCCCGTGACCGGCTCGTCGACCGTCGCCATCCTCGATACCGGCGTAGCCGCATCGCATCCCGACCTGTCCGGCGTCGTTGCGCCGGGCTTCTCAGCGCTCGATTCGTCTGACGGCCGAACGGACCCGAACGGTCACGGCACGTGGATGGCCGGCATCGTCGGCGCGGCGACGAACAATGGGACCGGCGTCGCCGGTGTTGCGTATTCCGGCGTCCGCATCGTTCCCGTGCGCGTGCTCGGCGCGGACGGAACCGGCGTCGACAGCGACATCATCTCGGGCGTCGTCTGGGCGGCCGACCACGACGCCGACGTCATCCTCATGTCGTTCTCCGCGACCGGCTACTCGTCCGCACTCCAGGCCGCGATCGACTACGCCTGGTCGAAGGGCGCGGTCATCGTCGCCGCTGTCGGCAATGATTCTTCGTCGGCGGTCACGTACCCGGCCGGCGATCGCGGCGTGGTCGGCGTCTCGAACACGGATTCATCGGATGCTCTCGACGGCTCCTCGAACTACGGCGCGGACACGTTCATCGCCGCGCCCGGCGTCAACATCCGGACGACCGGCGCCTCGGTCGACTACACGACGGTCTCAGGAACGTCCGCATCGGCGGCCATCGTCGCCGGCACCGCCGCCCTGCTGCGTGCCTCTGATTCGTCGCTCTCGAACGGCGACGTCGTCGGTCGGTTGGCGGCCACGGCCGACGCGGCCGGCACGCAGGCGCAGACCGGCAACGGCCGGGTCAATTTGTACCGCGCGCTCACGACCAGCGGCACCTTGGCGATCGAGCCGTCGGGCGCGGCCCCGGCGGGAAGCGGCGGCCCGTTC
>DASSHA010000130.1:0-3284 GCA_035693145.1 Candidatus Limnocylindrales bacterium | reverse complement strand
TGCGATGCGTGGGCGGCGGAGCGCGCAGCCCGTTCTGGCTCCAGCTCAAGGCCGACGTCACGCGACGCCTGGTGCGCGTCGTCGAAGCGCCTGAGCCGACGGCCATGGGTGCCGTCATGCTCGCCGGCATCGCCACCGGCGTCGTCGCCGACTTCGAGGAGGCGGCGAGTGTGTTCGTGCGGCTGTCGCCGCGCACGTACGAGCCGGATGCGCGTCTCGGTGCGATCTACGACGAGGGCTACCGCGCGTACCGCACGCTGTTCGACGCCGTCGAACCGACGTTCGGAGCGAGCCCGTGCTGAACGCCACGACGTTCGGCCGCGTCGACCCGAGTGACCTGGCCTCGCTGCGCGACCTCCTCGCCTCATCCGACCCCGATCGACGCCTCCGCCCGGTCGGCCTGCAAACGATCGACATCGGCGAGGAGATGCTCGAGCGGCTACCCGAGCGGGTGACGGCCATCCGGCGGAAGGGGCCGCTGGTCATCGTCCAGGACCGCACGATCATTCGGCGCGGGAGCGACGACCTCAAGACCGCCGTCTGCCGGCTGCTGGAGCCGCTCGGCGAACTTCGGGTCGTGGCGCTCGGGACGGAGGGCGAGCCGCTCCACGCGGACTCGTCCGCCCTGAATGCGACGTACGACGCCGTGCAAGCCGCCGGCTGCGTGATCTCGGTCGGATCCGGAACCATCACCGATATCGCCAAGGACTCGACGCATCGAGCGGGAGACCTTCCGCTGGTCGTCGTGCAGACGGCGGTGAGCGTCAATGCCTTCTCGGACGACATGGCGGTCCTGCTGCGTCACGGCGTGAAGCGCACGGTGCCGTCGCGCTGGCCGGACGCGCTGCTGGTCGACCAGGACGTCGTCACCTCGGCGCCACCGGCCATGAACCGGGCGGGCTATGGGGAGCTCTCGGCGATGTTCACCGCTCCGGCGGATTGGTACCTGGCCTCGCTCGCCGGCGCCGACGACAGCTTCCACCCATCGGTCGTCGGCCTGTTTCGCGGCTATGCCGAGTGGTACCTCGGGGCCGCCGACGGTATCCGTGAGGCGGAGCCGGGTGCGACCGTCGACCTGGCGCGACTGATGGCGCTTTCGGGCATGGCGCTCGGCATCGCCGGTCGAACCGCCCCACTCTCGGGGTCGGAGCATCTGATCAGCCACATGCTCGACATGGCCGCCGCTGCCCGCGGCACCGAGACCGCGTTCCACGGCGCGCAGGTGGGGGTCGCCAGCGTGCTCGTCGCGCTGGTCTGGCGCCACGTGCTCGCCGAGCTCGAGCCAGGGAGCCTCCGCGATCACGTCCAGCCCTCGCGGGCGAACGTGCGCGAGGCCGTGTACGACGCGTTTTCCGGGCTGGACGAGGACGGGCGTGCAGCCGACGAGTGCTGGCACGATGTCGTGGCGAAGCTCGATCGCTGGGAGCATGCGGGGTTGGACCTCGCCGAGTCATGGCCGACGCATCGGAAGGCGATCTCGGAGCTCCTCGCCGAGCCGGCGGCCCTGGTCAACGCGCTATCTCGAGCCGGGGCGCCGACGCGCTTCGGCGAGCTGACACCGGCGGTCGACGCGACCACGGCTCGATGGGCGCTGGCGAACTGCCATCTCATGCGCGACCGGTTCACCGTCGTGGATCTTGCCTTCATCGCCGGAATCTGGAACGACGCCTTCGTGGATCAGATCCTCGACGAGGCAGCGGCCATCGGAGCAGGACTGTGACACAACAGCACGTGCTGCTTGCGCGCCCCGAGCGGTGGTTCGCGGGGTACGTCTTCGACCTGGACGGGACGCTCTACCTCGGTGACGAGCTGCTGCCCGGCGCCCGGACAACGGTCGCGGCCGTCCGTGACGCCGGGGGTCGCGCCGCGTTCCTGACGAACAAGCCGCTCGACCTGCCCGCCGACTATGCCGCGAAGCTGACCTCGCTCGGCATCCCGGCGGAGCCCAGCGACGTCGTCTCCTCGACCGATGCGCTGGTCGCGTACCTCGCCACTCATGCGCGTGGCGCGCGCCTCTATCCCGTCGCCGAACCGCTCATCGTCGACCTGCTGGCGAGCGCCGGCTTCACGGTCACCGACCAGCCGTTCGAAGCCGATGTGGTCGTCGTGTCGTTCGACCGCACCTTCGACTACGCGAAGCTCCTGGGTGCCTACCAGGCAGCTCGCAACGGCGCCCGGATCGTCGCCACGAACCCGGATCCGTACTGCCCGACGCCCGAGGGCGGGCTGCCCGACTGCGGGGCCATCCTCGCCGCGATCGAAACCGCCTCCGGCGTTCGCGCCGAGGCGATCGTCGGCAAGCCCTCGCGGCACATGTCGGCCGTGCTCGTCGATCGATTGGGCGTGCCGGCGAGCGAGACGGTGCTCGTCGGCGACCGGCTGCTGACCGATATGCGCATGGCACGCGAGGCCGGGATGGCGTCTGCCCTGGTGCTCACCGGTGCCACGAGCCTGGCGGATCTGCGCGCCGCCGAGGATCGGCCCGACTTCGTGCTCGAAACGATCTCCGATCTCGTCCCGGCCGAGTCGCAGGTTGCCCGACCGGCCATGTCCACTCGCGGAGGAGGAAGCGTTGGCTGAATTCATCTTCATGCTGACCCGGAACGACAGCACCGTGCCCGATGCGCTCGACGTCTACGAGCAGATCCGGGACACCGACCTTCGATACGTCGGCTTCAAGGACGTCGGCGCCTCGCCCGATCTGCTGCGCGAGCTGACGGCGCGCATGCATCGGGACGGCCGGGAGGTGTTCCTCGAGGTCGTTTCCGAGGACGAGCGCGACGAGCTGCGCTCGATCCAGGCGGCGGTCGACATCGGCGTCGACGTTGTCATGGGTGGCACGCACGTCGACGCGGCCTTGCCGATCCTGGAAAACAGTGGCCTGCGCTACTTCCCGTTCCCCGGAACGGTGATCGGTCATCCGAGCCTGTTGCGGGGCACGATCGAGGAGATCGCCGAGAGCGCACGGGCACTGACGTCGCGGCCCGGCGTTGGAGGACTCGACCTGCTCGCGTACCGGCACGACGGCGACGTCACGGCACTGACACGGGCGGTCGTCGCGGCCTCGTCCGCACCGGTGGTCGCGGCGGGCAGCGTCGACTCGGTGAATCGGATCCGGGCGCTGTGCGACGTCGGTGTCTGGGCGTTCACGATCGGCGGCGCGGTCTTCGACCACAAGCTGCCCGCGGGTCCCGCGATTCGCGACCAGGTCGTCTGCGCGCTCGACGCCGCGAACGGAGTCGTGCAGGCGTGATCGGTACGCCGCGCTCGGCACGAGCAGCCGA
>DASSHA010000129.1:0-2853 GCA_035693145.1 Candidatus Limnocylindrales bacterium | reverse complement strand
GGTGAGGCGACCGTCCTCGCCGACGTCGAGCCCCGGCGGGATCTCGCCCGCGACCGCGAACTGCGCGGTCTTGGCGTCCTTGCCGCGGACCGGGATTCGTGCGGAATACTCGCTGTCGACGCGCCCGGCGGGTAGGCCCTTGCCCTTCGCGAAGTCGATGAGCGCGAGGATCGTGATGTTCCACTCAACCGAGACCTTGGCGCCGGTGCCGTCCGTCACCGTGACCGTGAACGGATAGCGCCCCGCTGTCGTGCCGGCGCCGCTGATCAGGCCGGTCGCCGAGTCGAGCGTCAGGCCCGGCGGCAGAGAGCCGTCGGCCGGGAACGCGTACGGCGGCCGCCCGCCGACGGCCTTCACGCCCGTCTTGAGCTGGACGCCGACGGCCTTCTTCGCGGTCAACCCGCGCGCCGGCGGCGTTCGGTTCACGAGGGTCTGAAGCCCGAGCGGGGCGGCGACGACGAGCGCGAGCTGGTGGGTGTCGCTCGTTCCGCTCCCGTTTGCCCGGACGACGACGTTGAACGTTCCGCTCTGCGTCGGCGTCCCCGAGATCACGCCGTTCGGCGCGAGGCTGAGACCGGGCGGGAGGGCGCCGCCCGCGATGTCCCACGAGCTCACGGTGCCTCCCGATGCGGTCAGCGCGGGCGCCGTGTACGGCTGGTTGATCAACCCGGCCGGAAGGCTGGTCGTCGTCACGACGAGGCGCGCCTTCGCCGGGGCGATGTTGATGACGTACTGCTCCTCGACGTGGATGTTGGCGTTGTTCTTTTCGTTGTAATCCGTGTCGACGGCCTGGATGTAGAACTTGTAGAAGCCAGGCGTGGTCGGCGTGCCCACGATGTCCACCCATGAGACCCCGTCGTGTTGTTCGCCGTCGTAGCTCAGCCGGAGCCCGGGCGGAAAAGCGCCCGAGTTGACGTTCCAGGTCATTCCGTTGCTGAAGCTGCCCTTGCCCGTGTTGATCCGGAAGGAGTACGGCTCGCCGACAGCGCCGGACGGCGGCTGAGACTTGTCGATCGACGTCGCGGCAGCCCCTGCGACCAGGAGGCCGGCGGCGGACACTGCGGCAGCGAGGATGAGGATTGTGGATTTGACTCGGTGCATCGAGCTCCCTTCGCAGAAGGACGGTTGCGTCCTCGACCAAATCGGGTTCGCGAGACGCGGGACGGGTCCTGCTCTCCGCGGTCGACGCGCCAAGCTACCAGCGATCTCCAAAGATTCCGTAAGGCCGATCGGGCTCTAGGATGCGGGGCGTGCCCCTGCGGTCTCGGGAGATCAGGCTCGCCGCCCGTCCGCGCGGCCTGCCCGCCCTCCGGGATTTCGAGCTCGCCGAGGTCGAGCTGCCCGATCCGGCCGAGGGACAGGTGCTCGTCCGGAACGCCTACGTCTCGGTCGACCCGTACATGCGCGGCCGCATGAACGACGTCCGCTCGTACGTGCCGCCGTTCGAGGTCGGCGCGCCGCTCACCGGCGGCGCGGTCGGCCAGGTGGTCGCGTCCGCGAACGACGCGTGGCCCGAGGGCGCCTGGGTCGTCCACGACCTCGGCTGGCGCGAGGCCGCGCTCGTCGACAGCCAGCGGATGCGCCTCGTCGATCCGAGCGCCGTGCCGCTCTCGACCGCGCTCGGCGTGCTCGGGATGCCGGGGCTGACGGCGTTCGTCGGCATCGCGGACATCGCCGAGGTGCGTGAGGGAGACACGGTCTTCGTCTCCGGCGCCGCCGGCGCGGTCGGCAGCCTCGCCGGCCAGCTTGCGCGCCTGCGCGGCGCTCGCGTGATCGGGAGCGCCGGCAGCGCCGCGAAGCTCGAGTCGCTTGCCGAGCTCGGCTTCGACGCGACGTTCGACTACCACGAGACGCGGCCACGGGCGGCCCTCCGCGAGCTCGCGCCGGACGGCATCGACGTGTACTTCGACAACGTCGGCGGCGAGACGCTCGAGGCCGCGATCGGTGCGCTCAACCGGTACGGACGGATCGCCGCCTGCGGCTCGATCGCCGGCTACAACGCGACCGAGGCGATGCCCGGGCCGCGCAACATGTTCCTGGTCGTGACGAAACGCCTGCGGATGCAGGGCTTCATCGTGTTCGACCACTTCGAGCGCTGGAGCGCGTTCGTCGACGAGGTCGCGCCGCGCGTCGCGGACGGCACGATCGGCTACCGGGAGACCGTCGTCGACGGCATCGAGCACACGCCAGAGGCCTTTCTCTCGCTCTTCGCGGGCGACAACGTCGGCAAGATGCTCGTCCGCGTGGGTCCCGTGGTGTCCGACTCGAAGTCGGACACCTAAGGGTCGAGGGCAGCTCTCAACGAGGCCACGTACGAGCCGAGCGCTTCGGGCCCGTCCTCGGCGACCTGTACCGCGCGCGAGCCGACCACCACGCCGTCGGCGAGGGAGGCGGCCGCGGCCGCCTGCTCCGGCGTCGAGATCCCGAAGCCCGCGTAGAGCGGGACGCCGTCGGCCAGCGGTCGCGTCCGGCCGACGAGGCCCGCGAGCGCCGACGAGAGCTCCGCTCGCGCGCCGGTGGTGCCGGTCACGGTGACGAGGTAGAGCCAGCCGTCCGTGGTCGAGGCGGCGAGCCGGATGCGCGCCTCGGTGGAGGTCGGCGCGACGAGGTGGACGCGACGGAGCTCGGGCCGCTGACCGGCGGGGACGTCGGAGACGATGAGGCTCGTCGCACCGTGCGACGCCGCGTCGGCCGCGAAGCGCTCCCAGCCGTACGCTTCGACCAGCGCGGCGTACGTCATCGGCACGATCGGCGTGTCGCCGACCAGCGCACGGGTTGCTGAGAGGCACTCGAGACACCTCGCGGTCCGCATGCCGCGTGCGAGCGCCCGCTCCGAAGCGCGCTGGATCAGAG
>DASSHA010000128.1:0-2022 GCA_035693145.1 Candidatus Limnocylindrales bacterium | reverse complement strand
AGCATGGCCGCGTTCGCCGTCCACCGTTTTCGGTTCTTCGGCCGCGAGACCGTCTCGTTCGTGCTCGTGCTGCCGATCGCCCTGCCGGGCATCGTGTCCGGGATGGCGCTGAACGCGACGTTCAACACCGTCCACGTTCCGTTCAGCCCGTGGACGATCATCGTCGGGCACGCCACCTTCTGCGTCGTGACGGTCTACAACAACCTGCTCGCCCGGCTCCGGCGGACCTCGGCGTCCCTCGAGGAGGCGTCGATGGACCTGGGCGCCGACAGCTGGCAGACGTTCCGTCACGTGACGCTTCCGCTCGTCGCGACCGCGCTCCTCGCCGGCGGCCTCCTCGCGTTCGCGCTGTCCTTCGACGAGGTCATCGTGACGACGTTCACCGCCGGCACCCAGCAGACGCTGCCGATCTGGATCTTCACCAACCTCCAGCTGCCGAACGAACGGCCGATCGTCAACGTCGTCGCCGTGCTCGTCATCCTCCTGTCGGCGATCCCGGTCTACCTCGCCCAGCGGCTGTCCAGCGACGACGGTGCGGCGACATCGCGGGCGTGACCGAGGCTGCACGCGCGCCGCACGCCCGCGCCGGCGTTCCGCACGGCCTCACCAGCGGTGGCCGAACGGGACGACCCCGGCGAACGCAACCGCCGTGAAGGCGAACAGGAGCAGGAGCGCGAGCAGCAGCGATGTTCCGGTCACGCGCATGGGGCACCTCCATCGGCCGGCCTGACGTGCTGCGTCCCGGTGCGCATCCGGCGTGCCGCGCCTCGTGTCTGCGGCCGATCCCGTCGTGGAGTGCCCGATCCTTCGCCGCGCCGCGATCGTCGCGCATCGCGCTTCGCCGGCGATTAGCTGCGACTTACGTCCGGCTACGCTGTCCGGCGTGACCCCGTCGACGACGACCCGACCGCTCGTCGGCATCGATGCCATCCGTGCGGCGGCCGAGACGCTCCGTGGCGTCGCCATCCGGACCGCGCTCGTCGCGTTCGGACCACCGGCCGACCGCGCGTTCCTCAAGGCGGAGTCGCTCCAGCCGATCGGCGCATTCAAGATCCGCGGCGCGTACGTCGCCATCGCCGCGCTGACCCCCGAGGAGCGCGCCCGCGGCGTCATCACCTACTCGTCGGGCAACCACGCCCAGGGCGTCGCCCGCGCCGCGCGGCTGCTCGGGGCGCCGGCCGTCGTCGTCATGCCGGACAACGCCCCGCCGATCAAGCGCGAACGGGTCGCGGCCGACGGCGCCGAGATCGTGACCGTCGGCCCCTCGAGCGAGGAGCGCCGGACCGTCGCGGAGCGGCTGGCGCGTGAACGCGGCCTGTCCGTCATCCCGCCATACGACGACGACCGGATCATCGCCGGCCAGGGAACGATCGGGCTCGAGATCGTCGAGGACCTTCCGGACGTCGGCACGATCCTCGTCCCGATCGGTGGTGGCGGACTGGCCGCCGGCGTGGCGGCCGCGGTCAAGGCGCTCAGCCCGCGGACCCGCGTGGTCGGTGTCGAGCCCGAGCTCGCCGCGGATGCACAGCAGTCGCTGCGCGACGGTCGGGTCGTCGAATGGCCCGCCGAGGCCGTTAGCCGGACGATCGCCGACGGCACCCGCACGCAGTCGCTCGGCGAACGGACCTTCGCCCACCTCGTCGCGTTGCTCGACGGCATCGTGACCGTGACCGAGGGTGAGATCGCCGCGGCCGTCAGGCTCGCGGCCGAGGAATCGAGGCTCGTCGTCGAGCCGTCCGGCGCCCTCTCGATCGCCGCGCTCCGGTTCCGCGGCCACGAGGCCGGCATCGATGCGGGGCCGGGCCACGAAGCCGGCGGTTCGGTCGTCGCAGTCGTGAGCGGCGGAAACGTCGATCCCGAGCGGTACCGCGAACTGCTCGCGTCAGCCGTTCCGTAGCCGTTCGGCCAGCCGATCGGCGCGCGCGCCGACGGCCGCCTCCTCGCGGGCGACCCGGGCGTCGTCGGCGGCGGACGTCCGCTCCTCGGCCCGCATCCAGGCCGCGACGATGAGCACGAGCGCCG
>DASSHA010000127.1:0-4279 GCA_035693145.1 Candidatus Limnocylindrales bacterium | reverse complement strand
TGCCATTCGCGGCGAACGTCGTGAGCATCGCCCCGGGCACGTCGTGGCGGCTCGTCCGGCAGCGCTGGGCCGGCAGCCTCCTCGAGGACGCCGCGCTTGATGCGCCGCTGCGCATCTTTTCCGTCGCGCCGCACGCCGTCGCGCCCGCGCCGGTGACGGCCGTCGAGGTCACGGCTCTGAACTCCGGCCCGTCGCCGAAGGTCGTGCCCGTCGAGCTCGAGCTCGAACCCGCGGACCTCGTCGTCCGGGTCATTGGTCACGAGGCGCCCGCGACCGCCGGGGTGTCGCTGCAGGACGCCCGAGTGGTCGTCGGCGGAGGACGTGGCGTCGGCTCGGCGGCGGGGTTCGGGCAGCTCGAGGAGCTCGCCGAACGGCTCGGCGGGGCCGTCGGCGGATCGCGCGTCGCGACGAGCCTGGGCTGGCGGCCGCACACCGACCAGATCGGCCAAACCGGCCTTCGGATCGCGCCGGACCTGTACATCGCGTGCGGCATCAGCGGCGCGATCCAGCACATCGTCGGCTGCAAGGCGGCGAAGCGGATCCTCGCGATCAACACCGATCCGGAGTCGCCGATCATGTCGGTCGCGGACTATGCGGTCATCGGCGACCTCGCCGCGGTGGTCGCGGCGATCAACGCCGAGATCGATCGACGCCGGGCCGCGGCGTGACAACGACCTCGCCCGCGACGGCGCCTGCGCTCACGCCCGCCCTCGCGCCTGCGACCGGCGGCGTCGTCGGCTGGCCGCGGACCTGGCTCCGGCTCGAAGGCCTCGCCGCGCTCGTCGCGGGGATCGCCGCCTACCGCGACCTCGGCGGCGATTGGCTGTGGGTGATCCCGGGTCTGCTCGCGGTCGACCTCTCGATGCTCGGCTACGTCGCGGGTCCGCAGGCCGGGGCCATCACCTACAACCTCGCCCACAACTGGTTCAGCGCGCTGCTCGTGCTCGGCGCCGGGCTGGCGCTGAACGTCCCGGCCCTCGCGCTCGCCGGATGCCTGCTCGTCGCCCATATCGGGATCGATCGCCTGTCGGGCTTTGGCCTGAAGTACCCGTCCGCGTTCGGCGACACGCACCTCGGCTGGATCGGCCGCTCCCGACCGACCTGACAGGCGGCACGACCGGCCCGCGGCACGATCCGGCCGGTGGCCGTAGCATCGAGGCATGTCCCCTGAACTCCGAAAGCTTCGCCCCGGCGCGCGGACCTTCCGTCCGGCCTGGCTCCTTGGCTCCCTCGTCGTCGCCTCGATCGTCGCCGCCGCCTGCACCGCGGCCAGCCCGACGTGGACCTACAACCCGAGCATCGGGGTCGCCACTCCCGCGGCGGGCTCACCCGGAGCGTCCGCCGTCGTGCAGGCGTCCGCGGTCGCGTCTCCCTCGGCGGTGGGCTCTGCGGCGCCTTCAGCGGCGGCGTCCGGCGCCGCCTCTGGGAGCGCGTCCGGTGCTGCCTCGCTCAGCCTGACGGCGCAGAACGTCGCGTTCGACAAGAAGGACCTGACCGCGCCCGCGGGACAGGCGTTCAGCCTGTCGTTCGACAACCAGGACTCGGGCATTCCGCACAACGTCGCGATCTACACCGACAACACGGCCACGAACAACCTCTTTCGCGGCGACACCGTCACCGGTCCCACCACGACCACGTACGCCGTCCCGGCCCTTCCGGCGGGCACCTACTACTTCCGGTGCGACGTCCATCCGACGATCATGTTCGGGACGCTCACGGTCAAGTAGCGCGCAGCGGCAGGCATCGCGCACGGAGCGCGAACCCTAGGCTCGGAGGCGCGACCCGATCCGGCTCGCGGCCGCCGCCACTTCCTCGCCGATGCGCGCCTCGGTGCCCGGTGCCGGGAAGCGGTACGACGGGCCGTGGAGGTGAACCGCGGCGACGACCTCGCCGCTGGCATCCGCGATCGGCGCGGCGACCGAGCTGATGCCGAGCGCGAACTCCTCGTGGACCCAGGCGTAGCCGTCGCGTCGGACGGCATCGAGCCGGGCCGGCAGCGCCTCGGGGTCCACGACGCTGTGCTCGGTGAACCGTTCGAGCGGCTGGGCGAGGAAGGCCGCGAGGGCCTCGGGGGCGAGGTTCGCGAGGACCACGAGGCCCGACGAGACGACGTGCATCGGGATCCGGGTGCCCGTCCAGTCCCGGACCTGGACGGGGTTCGGCGAGTCGGCCTGGTCGATGTAGTGCACCGATCGGCCATCGGGCACCGACAGGCCCGCCGCCTCGCCGGATTGTGTCGCGAGCTCGACGAGGTATGGCCGGGCGGTCCCGATCAAGCCGCGAGCCCGGCCCGACCCGCCGGCCAGGGTCGCGAGCCGCGGCCCGATGCGATAGCGCGTCTCGCCCGCGAGCTGCTCGACCGCGCCCTCCCGTGCGAGGCTCGCGAGCAGGCGAGCGGCGGTGCTCTTCGGGAGGCTCGCTCGATCCGCGACGTCGGTCACCCCGAGCGGACCGTCGGCGAGGGCCGAGATGACGCTGAAGGCTCGCTCGATGCTCTGGACTCGGGACGCGTCCTGGCCTCTGGGCACGCTCTCGACTCGGGACGCGCTTCGCACTCTGGACACCCGCTGGCCGCCTCGATAGTCTGGCGTTCCACTATACGGCACCGTTCCGCGATGTGGAACAAGGAGATCGGGTGGCGGACGAGCCCAATCCATCGCAGGACTTCGACCTCGGATCGCTGAACGACGACGAGCTCGTCGAGCAGATGCACAACGATCTGTATGACGGCATGGCGCCCGAGATCGTCGAGGGCACGAACCTCCTCCTCGGCCGCGGCTGGGGTCCCGAGAAGGTCCTCAACGATGCCCTCGTCGAGGGCATGCGGATCGTCGGCGTCGACTTCCGCGACGGGATCCTGTTCGTCCCCGAGGTCCTGCTCGCCGCCAACGCCATGAAGGCCGGCATGGCGATCCTTCGACCGCTGCTCGCCGAGACCGGCGCGAAGCCGATCGGCAAGGTCGTCATCGGGACCGTCAAGGGCGACATCCACGACATCGGCAAGAACCTCGTGGCGATGATGCTCGAGGGCGCCGGCTTCGAGGTCTACGACCAGGGCATCAACACGGACGCCGAGAAGTTCATCGCGGCGCTCGAGGAGCACAAGCCGGACATCCTCGGGATGTCGGCCCTCCTGACGACGACGATGCCGTACATGAAAGTCGTCGTCGGCGAGCTCGTGAAGCGGGGCATGCGCGACGACTACATCGTCCTCGTCGGGGGCGCGCCGCTGAACGAGGAGTTCGGGCAGGCGGTCGGCGCCGACGCGTACTGCCGCGACGCCGCCATCGCGGTCGAGACCGCGAGGTCGCTCGTGGAGGAGCGACGTGCTCGGATCAGCGCCTGACGCTGGCCCGCGGCGGGACGACGGCTTCCCGGCGCGCGACGCCGTCGCCCACATGGACGCCCGACCGTCACGCCCGCCACTCGTCATCGGCTGCGGCGCGCTGGCGAGGGAGCTCGTCGCGCTTACTCGGCGATCGGGCCTGCCGGCGGTCGATCTGACCTGCCTGCCCGGGTCCCTCCACAACCGCCCGGAGCGGATTCCCGAGGCGGTTCGGTCGCGCATCCGGCGGGCGCGCTCCGAGGGCTACGAGCAGATCTTCGTCGCGTATGCCGATTGCGGCACAGGCGGTCTCATCGATCGCGTGCTCGAGGACGAGGGTGTCGCCCGCCTCGCGGGCGCGCACTGCTACGAGGTCTACGCGGGCTCGGCGGCGTTCGCGGCACTCCACGAGGAGGAGCCCGGGACGTTCTACGTGACGGATTTCCTGGTCCGGAACTTCGAGGGCCTTGTGATCCGCGGCCTGGGCCTCGATCGCCACCCCGAGCTGCGCCCGATCTACTTCGGCAACTACCGGCGACTGGTCTACCTGGCGCAGACGGACGATCCCGAGCTTTCGGCGGCCGCGCGGGCGGCTGCCGATCGCCTCGGGCTGACATTCGAGCGACGGTTCACGGGCCTTGGCGAGCTCGCCACCTCGGTCCGCGCCTTCGCCACCTCGGTCCGTGCCTCCGCCACCTCGGCATCGTCGTCGGCGGCAGCCGCCGTGGCAGGCCGTCCCGCCGGCTATGACTCAGAGTCAAGAGTCGAGGGGGATCACAGCCCGGGCGGGCCGATTTCCAGCCGTCGGCCGGCTCATCAGGGCCGGTCCATGCGCCGGAGTCATGAACAAGCACCGTGGCGGTCGAGCTCGCATCCTGACCCGACAATTCGCCAGGAAATCATGACTGCCAGTCATGACCGACCGAACGGCGGCCGTGGACGTCAAGGCGGGAC
>DASSHA010000126.1:0-24110 GCA_035693145.1 Candidatus Limnocylindrales bacterium | reverse complement strand
TCGTCACCGGGGGAGCGAGCGGGATCGGGCGAGCCACCGCGCACAGGTTGGTGGCCGATGGCGTGGCCGTCGTCGTCGGCGACATCCAGGATGAGACGGGCGAGGCGGCTGCGGCAGAATTTCGCGCGACGGGAGGGTCGGCCTCCTACGTGCATCTCGATGTCGCGGACGAGACGTCGTGGCAGCAGGCCGTCAGCGCGATCGAGCGCGAGCATGGCCGCCTCGACATTCTGGTCAACAACGCCGGCATCGGCGACGTGGAGCCGCTCGAGCAGACCTCGCTCGAGACCTACTCGCGCGTCGTGGCGATCACCCAGACGAGCGTGTTCCTCGGCATGAAGGCAACCGCCGAGCTGCTGAAGCAATCGGGCGCCGGTGCGGTCGTGAACGTCAGCTCGATCTTCGGGATCGTCGGCGGGTTCGGGGTCTCGCCGGGCTACGCCGCCGCCAAGGGGGCCGTTCGCACGCTCACGAAGAACGTTGCGTTGCTGTGGGCCACGCAGGGCGTCCGCGTCAACTCGGTCCATCCCGGCTTCATCGACACCGCCATCCTTGGCGAAGCGGACCGCGAGACGCTCGTCGACGTGACGCCAATGAGGCGCCTCGGCACGCCGGCGGAGGTTGCCGAGGCGATCGTCTTCCTCGCGAGTCCGGCGGCCTCGTTCATCACCGGCGCCGAGCTCTGGGTGGACGGCGGATACCTGGCTCGCTGACGGTCCGTGCACGACCCTCATCGGCGAACAGGCGGCCCCTGGTGGGTCCGGCCGAGCCACGGCGCACGAGCACACGTGGGCGAAGGGCGGGCGATGAGATGATCAGCCGTCGGGGCCGTCGTCCTCGCTGACGGCCGGCAGCCAGAAGCCGAACTCGGCGCCCCCGGAGGCCAGCGAGGCCGCCCACACCCGGCCGTGCATCGCCTCGATCAGCTTGCGGCAGACGAACAGACCGATGCCGGCCCCGCCCGCACTCGCGACCGCCTCGGGCGCGCGGTAGAAGAGGTCGAAGACGCGGGCGGCTGAATCGGGTGTCAGCCCCGGACCCTCGTCCTCCACCCGGACCGCCACGCCGCCGTCCTCGGCCTCGAGCAGGACGCGGATGGTCGAATCGGGTGGGCTGTACTTCGTCGCGTTGCCCAGGTAGTTCCTGAGCACCTGCTCGATGTAGCCGTCCCCGCCGAGCACCGGCGGGATCGAGGCCGGTGCCTCGACGAGGATCCGGTGGCGTGGCGAGGCACGGCGCTCGCGCTCGACGACAGCGGTCGTGAACGGACGAAGGGCGACCGGTTCGCTGACGACGTCGAGGCGATTCGCATCCGCTCGGCTCAGGACGAGGAGATCCTCGGTCAGCCGTCGGAGCCGGTCGACTTCAGATCCGAGGTCATCGAAGTAGCGATCGAGAACCTCCGATTCCGTCGACACGCGGTGGGACCGGAAGAGCTCGACCATCCCGTACAGCGTCGTGATCGGGGTGCGGATCTCGTGACCGAGCACGCCGAGAAAGGCGTCGCGGAACTCGCGGCTGCGCTGGACCTCGGCGTAATGCTCGGCCTCTCGCCGCGCCATCTCCTTCGAGTCGACGAGGTCGGTCCCCAGAGACGCCAGCGCGAGGCTCGATATCAGCGTGATGCCGAGGAAGACCTGCAGCAGGGTGACGGCCAGGTCGCCGCCGGCCGTCATGGCGAACGGGCCGTGCCCGGTGGCCGTGAACCAGTTGGCGATGTTCGCGACGACGAACCCGATCAGAGCGACGCCCCGAAGGCCGAAACGAAGCGCGGCCCAGGCGAGGAAAGGGACGACCAGGTACGGCAACGTCACCTCCCACGGCGCCGTCGGGTCCGTGAACACGAGGATGGTCACCAGAGACGAGCTCAGCAGGAGGAGCACCGCCTCGATGACCGCCTCCGGGCGGCGCTCGCGGCGGGCGGACCGATCGGCCCACGTCAGCAGCACCGGCGCCGCAACGAGGATGCCCAGCGCGTCGCCGGTGACGTACTTGGGAAAGACGTCAGCTGCCGGCATTCCGGTGAAGAGGACCGTGCCGAGCGAGCCGATCGGCCCGCCGACGAGCGGCGCCACGACGACCCCGAACAGGACGAAGCCGACGAGCGAGTTCAGCGGCGCAAGGCGAATGCTCATGGGAGAAAACGTCCGGATGAGGACCGCCCCGACGAGCGGCTCCACCACGTCGCCGGCACCCCACAGGACGACCGCGCCCACGGGGTAGCCGTGAACGAGGTCGCCCAGGAACTCGGCGACGGCAACGCCCGCGAGCGCCCATGGCCAGCGCGGTTGCGGAAGGACGAGGAGGAGGGCGAGCGAGAATCCCGCAGCCGGCCAGAACCCTGTGGCCGTCTCGACGGGATCGTTCAGCCAGTAGACGAACTGCGCGAGGGCGAGGTAGACAGCGGCGACGAAGGCGAAGACGGCCGGACCGGAAAGCGCCTGCAGCCGCTCCGGCCAAGCAAGCGCCGTCCGGAGCATGAGCGGTCGCCAATGAGCGCTTCGAGCGGCCACCTGGACGCTGCCTCCCGACCCCTGCAACCGCCTCGTCGACAGCCTCGATCGAAACCGCCTTCAAAGCCTACCGCCACCGAGCCTGCAGCCGAGGAACGATCTGTTCCTCGGGCTGCGGCATCTCGTCGCCGAAGTAGTCACGCCCCTGTGCTAATGTGGTCACATGGCAGATGTCGGAGTTCGCGAGCTCAAGGAGCATCTCTCGGAATACCTCGACCGGGCCGAGGGCGGCGAGGTGCTCCGCGTCACCGATCGGGGTCGTCCGAAAGCCGTCATCGGTCCAGTGCCGGGCCGCGCGCAGATCGATGCAGGAATCCGAGACGGCTGGATCACCGGCGCGCCCGGCGGTGCATTGCGAACGACGCGTCGATGGAAGGCGCGCATCAGCGTCGCCGACGCACTCCGCGAAGATCGCGGCGAGTGACCCTCTACATCGACTCGAGCGCGCTGCTGAAGCGGTATGTCGACGAGGCCGACTCTGATCGGGCCGACGCGATCCTGCGGTCCGACGGCTCCCTGCTCACCGCTCGCCACACGGTCGTGGAGGTCCGCCGGAACCTTGCCCGCCTCCTGGCGAGCTCGGCGCTGTCGGCCGCGCGCGCGGCCTTTGCCGATGACCTGGCGGCGATCTCGATCATCGAGCTCGATCCTGTGACGTGCGAGCACGCGGCGACGATCGCCGAGACGATCGGCGTTCGAACGCTCGATGCGCTCCACCTCGCGGCGGCCCAGCGGATCGACGCGCCGGGTGTCTCGTTCGTCACGTTCGACATCCGACAGGCCCAGGCGGCTCGCACGCTCGGGCTGACGGTCGTCGGCACGTAGCGGCTACAGCGGCCGGCTCACCGATGGGCGTGCTCACGGGCGACGTCGGCGATGATCGCGGCGAGCTCGGTCGGGCGCGACCACATCGGCCAGTGACTGGTCGGCAGGTCGACGAACGTCAGGTTGCGCAGCTCGGGGAGCCCCGCGAGAAATGACCACTCCGGGTGCTCGCGCGCGTAGCCCCGGTACTGCTCCGAGCTGAAGCCCGTTGCGATCAGCGTGCTCGGGATGTCGCGCCGAGCGTCGTTACGGAGCTCGACTCGACCGCGGAGGACGCCGCCAGGCACCGGCACGGCACGCCGGCGGAACGTCTCCTTCTGCTCGTCGGTGAGGCCGTCGAGGTTCTCCTCTGCCTCGATCTCGGACCACACCATGGGCTTCTCGACGCCCTCGAAGTCCGGATCGAGCGGCGCGATGCCGGGGGCGGTGTCGACGTAGACCATCGCCGCGATCCCGTCGGGGACGCGATCGCTCGCCGCATAGCCGCTGAAGCCCGTCGCGCTGTGGACCGCGACGACGACCGGGGCGGGCGCCCGCTGTACGGCCTCGACGATCGCCTTCACGTGATCCTCGAATCCGATTTGGGAGCGGTCGGCGTCGGCCGACTCGAGCCCTGGCAGCGTGATCGCCGTCACGTCGAGGCCGTCGGCGCGGAGGCGCTCCGCGACCTCGTCCCAGGCCCACGCGCCGAGCCAGAAGCCCGGCACGAGGATGATCGGCGCCGCGTGCGGCGCTGTTCGGGCGTTCGACATGGTTCGAACCTCGTGCTGGCAAGGGTCGAAGGCTAGAATCCGCGAAGGCGGTCGATCGCGCTGGCGAGTGGCCAAACGGTAAGGCACCTGACTCTGGATCAGGGGATTGAAGGTTCGAATCCTTCCTCGCCAGCCAACCTCCAGCACGCCGGCCGTCCGACGCCGGACGTCATCCGGCTGACCGCCGGCCTCTGATCGGAACGCACCGCGCCACCCCGCGACGGGACAGGAGATCCGCGCATGCACCACGGCGCAGGCGGCCGGGGTCACGATCGCCACGCGGGTCATTCGGTCGCGATGTTCCGCGACAGGTTCTGGCTCAGCCTCGTCCTGACGATCCCGGTCGTCCTCCTGAGCCACGACATCCAGGAATGGTTGGGCTACTCGGTGCCGTCTCTGCCCGGGATCGCGTACGTGCCGGCGATCCTCGGCACGCTCATCTTCCTGTACGGCGGCCTGGTCTTCATCCGCGGCGCCAGGGGCGAGCTCGCCGAGGGCCAGCCCGGAATGATGACGCTCATCTCGCTCGCCATCAGCGTGGCGTTCGTCACCTCGTGGGCTAGCGCGCTCGGCCTCTTCGACGTCGAGATCTGGTGGGAGCTCGCGAGCCTGATCACGATCATGCTCCTCGGCCACTGGCTCGAGATGCGCTCGATCGCGCAGGCGCGTGGAGCCCTGTCCGCGCTCGCCGAGCTGCTGCCCGACACGGCCGAGCGGCTGGATGCGACCGGCAGGACCGACACTGTCCCGCTCGCCGATCTGGCAGTCGGCGACGTCGTCCTCGTCCGACCCGGTGCTCGGGTCCCGGCCGACGGGGTCGTGGCCGAGGGCAGCGCGGACGTCGACGAGTCGATGATCACGGGCGAGTCGAAGCCGGTCCCGAAGGAAAGGGGCGACGCGGTCGTCGCGGGAACGGTCGCGGCGGGCGGAAGCCTGCGCGTGCGCGTTTCGGCGGTCGGCGAGGCGACGGCCCTGTCGGGGATCATGCGGATGGTCGAGGCGGCACAGGCGTCGGCATCCCGGGCCCAGGCGCTCGCCGACCGGGCGGCCGCCGTCCTCTTCTATGTCGCTCTCGGCTCCGGCGTCGTCACGCTCGTCGTCTGGTGGCTGCTGGGTGACCGCGAGGGCGCACTCGTCCGGACGGCGACGGTGCTCGTCATCGCCTGCCCCCACGCGCTCGGGCTCGCCATCCCGCTCGTCATCGCGATCAGCACGTCGCTCGGCGCACGAAACGGCCTCCTCGTGAAGAACCGGATCGCGCTCGAACTGGCGCGGCAGCTGCAGATCGTGATCTTCGACAAGACGGGAACCCTGACGAAGGGCCAGCCCGTCCTGGCCGACGTCGTCGCATCCATTGGAGTGGCAGCGGATGTGCTCCGCCTGGCCGCTTCGGTCGAAGCCGACTCGGAGCATCCGCTCGCGCGCGCGATCGTCGACGGCGCTCGTCGCCGGGGCATCGAACCGGCCGCTGTCACAGGCTTCGAGGCCCTGGCGGGCCGCGGCGCGCGAGCTCGGCTGGACGGTCGGATCGTGAGCGTCGGGGGTCCGAGACTCCTGGCGGAGCTCGGCGTCTCGCCGCTCGCGGCCGCGGCTGCATGGGCGCACGACGGTCGGACGGTTCTCCACGTCGTCGACGACGGCCGGGTCATCGGAGCGCTCGCGCTCGAGGACGAGGTCCGCCCCGAGTCGGCCGAGGCGGTGAGGGCCCTTCACGAGCTCGGGCTGAAGGTCGCGATGCTCACCGGTGACAGCCAGGCCGTCGCCGAGTCGGTGGCTCGGCGGCTGGGCATCGACGAGGTCGCCGCCCAGGTCCTGCCCGCCGACAAGGCCGATGCCGTTAGGAGGTTCCAGCAGGGTGGCCGGAAGGTTGCGATGGTGGGTGACGGCGTCAACGATGCCCCGGCGCTGGCAACGGCCGACGTCGGCATCGCGATCGGCGCGGGGACGGACGTGGCCGTCGAATCGGCCGGCATCGTCCTGGTCCGCAGCGATCCACGAGACGTCGTCGGCGCGATCGAGCTTTCCCGCTCGACGTATCGCAAGATGGTCCAGAACCTCGTCTGGGCGACCGGCTACAACCTCGTCGCGATCCCCGTCGCGGCAGGCGTGCTCGTGCCGTGGGGGATCGACCTGCCCATGGCCGTTGGCGCGATCGCGATGAGCGCGTCCACGATCATCGTCGCGGCCAACGCGCAGCTGCTCCGGCGACTGCGCCTCCACCGTTCGCCGGCTGGTTCGCAGCCTCGCCTCGCAACGACGTGATCCGTCCGCGGCGCCAGGATCAGGCGGTGGTGGGTTCGCGGACGATGAGCACCGACGTCGCGCTCGCGTGGAGCACGTTCCGGGCGACGCTGCCCAGCAGGAGTCGCGTGAGCCCCGAGCGTCCGCGCGAACCCATGACGATCGTGTCGGCGTTCCAGCTCACCGCGGCCGCGACGATCTCGGCGGCGGCGTCGCCGCTCCGAACGTCCGCGTCGGCCTCGCGACCGGCGGCTCGCAATGCGGCGACACCGTCGTCGGCGATCCGCTGATGCACTGATCGTGCCTCGTCGAGGTCGCGCGCGAACGCATCGATCGCCTGCGCGTACATCGTCGGCGCGATGCCGGTCCGCCAGGGTTCGACGACGTCGACGACACTGACGACGCGGATCGCGCATCCGTCGAAGAGCGTGGATCGGCCGAGCAGCTCCCCGGCGGCGAGGGACGACGAGGAGCCGTCGGCGGCGAACACCACCCGGGCGAGCGACGGGCGCCGCACGACGAGCACCGGGGACGAGGCGTCGTCGACGATCTCCGCCGAGACCGACCCGAGCACGAGCGAGGCGACCTGTCCGTGGCCGCGCGAGCCGACGACCACCAGGTCGGCGCCCCAGTCGCGAGCGTCGTCGACGATCACGCTCGCCGGTCGACCGCGAAGGAGCGTGCCGCTGGTGGGGATCGACGTTCGGCCGAGGCGTTCGACCATCGCCTCGAGCTCGGACTGGAGGTACGACTGGATCTGCTCCTGGAGCGCGTACGAGGGCGGCGCACTGCCGACGGCTGCGGCACCGGCGAGCATGAACGGCATCGGATCGACGACCGAGACGACCCGGATGCTCGAGTCGGGCGGCAAGGCGACCGCCTCGAGGAGCGACGCCGCCAGCGCGGCGCCGGGAGACGCGTCGTAGGCGAACAGGACACGCATGGTTCGAATCCTCCTGAGACAGCCAGCCTATCCGGCCGATCCGCTGACCGGCAGACGATCGATCGAGAGCACGTTCGGCGCCGATCCCGGCCGCGACGTCGAGGCGACACAGACCACGGCGCTGCCCGGCGGGAGGATGCCGGTCCCGGCGACGAGCTCCGCGAGTCGGGCGACCCGATCGATGCTCTGCTGCAGGGCGGCCACCTGCCGGCTCACGACGCCATGGACCACGCCGAGCCGCCGGACCACCGCGGGATCCGGCGAGAACGCGACGATCGGAACGCGCGGCCGCCGGGCCGACAGGACCCGGGCTGTCGCTCCCGTCCGCGTGTAGCACGCGATCGCGGCCACGTCGGGCGTTGCGGCCGCAAGCTCCACGGCCGCCACGGCGAGCGCCTCGACATCGCTGCTCGGCACACGTCCCGTTCCAGGCGCGAGGAAGGCTCCTCCGGAGGACTCGCACGCCGCAGCGATCGCGGCGGCGGCCCGTGCGGCGAGCACCGGATGCTCGCCGATCGCGGTTTCGCCGCTCAGCATGATTGCGTCGGCTCCATCGAACACGGCGTTCGCCACGTCGCTTGCCTCGGCTCGCGTCGGACGCGCCGCGTGGGTCATCGATTCGAGCATCTGTGTCGCAACGATCGATGGGACACCGCGATCGAGCGCCCGCCGAACCAGCTGCTTCTGGATGACCGGAACGTCCTCGAACGGCATCTCGACGCCGAGATCGCCCCGCGCGATCATGACCGCGTCGACGACATCGAGGATCGCGTCGAACGAGAGGACGGCCGGCCGCGTCTCGATCTTGGCGACGATCGGCGGTCCGTCGGGCCCGATCAGCTCGCGCAGCGCGAGGACGTCGGCGGGCCCTCGGACAAAGGACTGGGCGACGAGGTCGGTGCCGAACGCGATCGCCGCTCGGAGATCCTCGCGGTCCTTCACGCCGATGGCGGGCGCGGACAGGCGATCCGCCGGGATCGCGATGCCGGCGCGGGAACGAATCGTGCCGCCGCGCACGACCTCCGTCACGACGTCGGCGTCGGCGGCGATCACCCGCAGCTCCACCGCGCCGTCCGCGACCAGGATCCGATCGCCGGGTCGGACGTCGCGCGCGAGCCCGTCATATGACACGGCGACGCCGTGGACGTCGCCGGGCGCGACGTTCGGTGCGTTCGGCCGGAGGACGAAGCGCCGCCCGGCTTCGAGCTCGATCTCGGCGACGCTCAACTCGCCCATCCGAATCTTCGGGCCGGACAGGTCGGTCATGACCGTCCCCGGCGTTCCGAACGCGGCCGCCGCGCTGCGGACGGCGGCCGCTGTCTCGGCTCGCGACGCCGACGTGCCGTGCGAGGAATTGATCCGGGCGACGTCCATACCGGACTCGAAAAGCTCGGGGATCCGGTGCACCGTGGCAGGTCCGAGGGTGCAGATCAGCTTCGTGCGGCGGACGGCACGAGTGGCCGACGAGCCGGTCATGTCTCCCCCACTCCACGTCACCTCGTTCCCTTTTCCGATGTCGCAACGACTCAAGCATCCGTTGGGGCTGGGACGAAACTACGCGGCCCCGACCGAACGCGTCAGCGACCGGCGCGGAATGCGGCGGCGAGCGCGCCCGACCGCTCGCATCGACAATTGCGATCGATCCGCGTCAGCGAGGAGCATCCGATGGACGACGAGCAGACCAGGACTTCCTCGAGCGACCTCGAGCCGGAGCAGGTGGGCGTGGTCTGGTTCGAGCCCGCGCGCGCCGTCATCGCCCGGTGGCACGACGAGGGGCCGGTGATCGAGCACCTCGAGAGCGACGTCCCCGTGCGTCGGCGTGCCGTGGGGTCGGTGCGCCGGGGGCCCGCGCGGCCGTTCGGCGGCGGCCGAGTGGCCGGCCAGGGCACCGAGAACATGCACGAGGAGGAGATGCGACGGTTCCTGACCGAGGTCGCATCGCGCCTGGCGGACCTCGCGCTCGTCGAGGTCTCGGGTCGAGGGCTGACGCACGAACGGCTGGCCGAGCTGCTGCGTCGCCTCGCGGCCGGCCGGAACGCCCAGCCGAGCGTCACGACACGCTCGTTGTCACGCCGCCCGTCGGACAACCAGCTCGCCGCGCGGCTCCGCAAGCTCGCCGACGTCGAGCTGCCCCGGCGGCTCGTGGGCCGATACCGACTGCCGGTTCGTGGCCCGGCCACTCCGACCGGACGTCCGCTCCGACCGGCGGCCGGCCGGCGAACGCTCCGACCTGCGCGCGTACCCGAGCGCGACGAGATCGAGCACGAGGTCGAGATGATGCTCGAGGAGACGCCGAGCGAGCCCGCGCGGGACCTGAGCGGACCCGCGCCGGACGCCTGACCGCCGGCCGACCGCGCCGTTCCGTCCATCGCCTCCATGTGATTTCCGGCCCACGCCGACCGTCTCCAGCGGCTACGCCGGCGCGACGAGGACGGGTCGAACCTCGCGCATCGGGTGGCCCGTCCCCCCGCGGCGCGCGGCGACGAGCTCCGCCGCAATCGAGAGCGCGATCTCCGGCGGCTCGTTCCCGGCGAGGTCCAGCCCGATCGGCGCGTGGAGCGTCGCAAGCTGGTCGTGCGTGACGCCGGCGGCGAGAAGATGCTCGCGCCGTTCCTCCTGCTTGTGGCGACTGCCGATCGCACCGATGTAGGCCGGCCGGCCCGCGAGCGCGGCGGCGAGCGCCGGCTCGTCGATCTTCGGGTCGTTCGAGATGACGACGACATAGTCGCGCGGTCCAAGCTCGGTGGCCGACATCGCCTCGTCGGGCCAGCCGACCCGGACTTCGACGCCCGGGAAGCGGGCGGCGTCGGCGAAGCTCGAGCGAGGGTCGATGACGATCGGGTGGAAGCCGGCTTCGGCGACGAACCGGACGAGATAGAGGGCGACGTTGTCGGCACCGATGATCCACGCCCGGGGCGGCGGCGCGATGACGTTGCGGAAGACCGATTCGCCGCCCAACGATGCGATCCCGACGCGCGGACGGATCGAGGACAGCTCCGTCCGAAGGGCGCGGAGGACCTCGCCAGGGTCGCCGAGCGGCCACTCCCCGGCGACGCCGTCCGGGAAGACCGCGAGGTGTGTGCCGAGCATCTCGTCCGGCCCGCGAACGACGGCTGCCGTGGCGACCGGGCGTTCGGCTGCGACCGCCTCGGCGACGCGCAGGAAGAGCGACAGCCGCGCCTCGTCGAGCGGCTCGAGGAACACGTCGATCTCGCCGCCGCATGTCAGCCCCACGTCCCACGACGCCTCGTCGCTGATGCCGTAATGGAGGAGGCGCGAGCGGCCGCTGCGCATCGCGTCGAGGGCCTGCTCGATGACCGCGCCCTCGACGCAGCCGCCGGACACCGAGCCCGCCATTCGTCCGTCGTCCGCCACCAGCAGTCGGGCGCCGATCGGCCGCGGGGCCGAACCTTCGGCGTCGACGAGCATCGCCATCGCCAGGCCGAGTCCGTCGGCGTGCCACTTCTGGAGAGCCTCGAAGACCTCGTCGCGGCGCACGTCAGCGGTCCCCCGACGAGCGAGCGGGTGCCGGCTGGACGGTCGGCGCCTCTGCCTCGAGGCGAGCGAGGTGATGCATGACGCCGTTGAGTCGATCGGCGGCACGCGGCTGGTCGTGGCGGACGGCCGACCATGCGTCGGCGGCGATCCGGCTCGCCTCCACCGCCTCGCCTGCCGCGCCCAGGCACCGAAGCGCGCGGATCAACGCGGTCGTCAGCCGTTCGACCGCTGCCTCCGGCGTGCCCGCATCAGTCGCCGAGGCCGCACCGGGAGGTCGGCCGGAGATCGTCATCGTTCAGGCGCCTGGCGCGTCACGTGGTCCATCCGCCGGCATCGTCGCATGACCCGATTCGATCACGGATAGAGACCGCGCAGGAGCGTCGCCGCCGCGACGCGCTCAACCGCGATCGACTGCGCGGCGAGGCGCGGACCGATGTCGTCCTCCGTTGCACGCGACCAGACGGCCTCGGCCGCGGCGAGGATCTGGCGGCGCAGCCGGTCATTGATCTCGTCCAGCGTCCAGGCGAGGGCCGCCCGGTTCTGCGCCCACTCGAAATAGCTGACGATGACGCCGCCGGAGTTGCAGAGGATGTCCGGCACGACCACGACGCCGTTCGCGGCGAGGATCGGATCCGCGGCCGGGGTGACCGGGCCGTTGGCGGCCTCGGCGAGGATCGCGGCCCTGACGTTGCCGGCGTTCTCCCGGGTGATCTGGCCCTCCAGCGCCGCGAGGACGAGGACGTCGACGTCGAGGCCGAAGAGCTCCTCGTTCGAGATCGGCTTCGTCCCCGGCGCGCCGGCGATCGTGCCGTGGTCCGCGAACCAGCTCCGCAGCGCCGGCACGTCCAGGCCGTCGGCGTTCGCCGCTCCGCCGCGGACGTCGGTGACCGCGACGACACGCGCACCTGCCTCGTGAATGAGGCGCGTCACGGCTTCACCGACGTTGCCGTAGCCCTGGACCGCGACGCGCGCGCCGGCCAGCTCGCGGCCGTGTCGTGCGGCGGCGTCGGCGATCGTGTAGACGACCCCCTGCCCCGTGGCGTCGGCCCGACCCTGAGAGCCGCCGATCGGGATCGGCTTGCCCGTCACCACCCCGGGCACCGAATAACCGCGGTGCATCGAAACGGTGTCCATGATCCAGGCCATCGTCTGCGCGTTCGTCCCGACGTCCGGTGCCGGAATGTCCGAATCGGGGCCGATGATCCCCTCGAGCTCGGTCGCGAACCGACGCGTGAGCGCCTCGAGCTCCTTCGGGCTCATCGCACTCGGATCGCACGTCACACCGCCCTTTGCGCCGCCGAACGGCACGTCGGCGAGGGCGCATTTCCAGGTCATCCACATCGCGAGGGCACGGACGTCATCGAGATCCGTCTGGGGATGAAACCGAAGGCCGCCCTTGGCCGGCCCACGCGAGACGTTGTGCTGGACGCGGTAGCCGGTGAAGACCTCGACGGACCCGTCGTCGCGCTTGACGGGGAAGCGGACCGTCCACTCGCGCTTCGGCACGCGGAGCACGGCCCGAATCCCGGGCTCGAGGCCGAGATGCTCGGCCGCGGCGTCGAACTGGCCGAGCGCGGCCTCGAGCGCGTTCGCGCCAGCGCTTCGGGTGATCGTCGGGTTCGTCTGGGTCATCGTCGTCGACTCCGCTGCGCGGCAGCGCCCACCAGCGGGGGCGCAGGTTCCACCCGCAAGGATGAACGACGCGCGCGCACAACTCCGATGGACGCGTGTAAATGAACCGTGAAAACGATCGTGCGGTTTCATGCGCCGTTCACGCCTGTTCCCGGATCCGTTCAGGGCCGCCCGATACGTTCGCTGTGGCGAGAGATCGCCACGACAAGGCCGGCCGCCCGAGGTTCCGGCGGCCGGCCGACGCAGTGAGGAAGTCATGGCCACGGAAAGCCGGGAGCGATCCCTGAGGTGCGTCACCTGCGAGGTCGACATCGTCGGTACGCCGACGATCCACGTCGGCCTCCCGTTCTGCTGCGCCGGCTGCGTCGCGGGCGGACCGTGCACGTGCTCCTACGAGCTCGAGCCGGACGACGGGGCGACCGTCCGCCACTGCATCGACATCGCCGGGGTCATCGACGACCGACGCGCTGGCAGCTCGCGAGAGCGGGCCGCCTGACGCGACGAACATGACCGTCAGTGAGTCGCCGCCTCGGGCGACGGCGTCTCGATGGCACCGAGATCGTCGGTTCGCGACTCGCGCCGGTACGGCACGTTGACGACGACGGTGTGCGGTCGGCCGAGAAGGATCGTTCGGAGCCGCTTCGCCGACTGGTTGTAGAGCAGCCGCTCCCACCACGAGGACGCGACGTACTCGGGGATGATCACGAACGTGATCGTCCGCTCCTGCTCCGGCGACGACGTGCCGTCGAGGACGTCGAGGTAGGCGAGGAGCGGTCCGGCGAGCGCACGGTACGGCGATTCGACGACGACCAGCGGCACGCCCGGGACCTGACGCTCGAAATCCCGCCGGACGCGCGCGGCGTCCGCGAGGTCGTCGGAGATGTACACGGCCCGGACGTCGCGGTCGATCGATCGGCCGACGTTGATCGCATGAATGGTCGCGCGGGTGATCCCTGGGATCGGGACGATCACGCGCTGCTGCCGATGCGGGCGTCCGACGACGAGATCCGGCCGAACGGCGAGCTCGCGCTCCGACCTGGCGTACTGGCGATTGACGAACAGCATGACGGCCACGAGCGTCGGCACGAGGACGACAACGAGGTACGCCCCGTCGACGAACTTCTCGGAGACGACGATCGCGAGCACAACTGCGGTGAGGACGGCGCCCGCACCGTTCACGCCGAGCCGCCACTGCCAGCCCGCCGGCCGGACGCGGCGCCAATGCCGCACCATCCCGACCTGGCTGAGCGTGAAGCACAGGAACACGCCGACCGAATAGAGCGGGATGAGGGCATGAGTGTCGCCGCCGAACGCCCACAGGATCCCGAACGCGATCGCGGCCAGCAGCGCGATCCCCCACGAATATGCCAGCCGGTCGCCACGGAACGCGAACTGCCGCGGCATGTATCCGTCGGACGCGAGGATCGCCGCGAGCCGGGGGAACGCGTTGAAGCTCGTGTTCGCGGCGAGGAACAGGATGAGCGCCGTGCTGGCCGCAAACGAGAAGAAGAGCGGTGATTCGGCACCGAACGCGGTCCGCGCGGCCAGCGCGACGATCGAGGGCCCACCGTCGGCGGTGGGACGAAGGCCGAACGCGACGGCGAACACGGTCAGGCCCACGAACAGCACCGCGAGCAGCACCGCCATCGTCGTCATCGTGTTCGCGGCGTTCCTCGCTTCGGGAGGCTTGAAGGCAGGGACGCCGTTCGCAATCGCCTCGACGCCAGTCAGCGCCACCGAACCGCCGGCGAACGCCTTGAGCAGGAGCAGGATGCCCAGCGAATCGGCGCCGAAGGGAACGGCGCTCACTTCGGGTGTGACGGGCATCTCGCTGCCGGTGACGATCCGGAAGGCGCCGATGCCCACGATGGCGAGCGCCAGGGCGACGAACAGGTAGGTGGGGATTGCGAAGATGTTCCCGGATTCGCGCAGGCCGCGAAGGTTTGCGACCGTGATGAGCCCGATCGACACGAACGCGATCTCGATCCGGACGTCGTACGCGGCCGGGATGACGGACTGGATCTGCGTGATCGCAGCCGCGGTCGAGACGGCGACCGTCATGACGTAGTCGATCAGCAGCGCCGCGGCCGCGATGAGCCCGTAGATCGGTGCCAGGTTCGTCCTCGCGACGACATATGCGCCTCCGCCGCCGGGGTAGGCGCGGCAGACCTGACGGTACGAGAGCGACACGACGGCGAGCAGCAGCGCGATCGCGATCGCGACCTCGACGGACAGCAGGAGGGCTCCGGCGCCGGCCACGAGCAGGACGCGCAGGATCTCCTCGGTCGCATAGGCAGACGACGAGATCGCATCCGAGCTGAAGATCGCGAGCGCCTTCTTCTTCGAGAGCCGCTCGTGCATCTCCTCTTCGCTCGAGAGCGGCCGCCCGAACACGAGAGCCCGGAGTCGCGCCAGCGCGCGTCCACGCCTGGTCCGCGGTCGGGATGCCGCCTCTCGGGCCACGAGCTGGTTTGGGCCCGTGTAGCGGAAATATGGGTTGTGCGGCGTCGGGACGCGGATCCGCCGGTCACCGACGCGGCGACCCCGGAGTGGAGCCTGCGCGTTCGTCACCGGGAGCGAACCGCCGTCGGCCCGATTCGCGGACCGATAACGAGCGTCTCGGCGCCCACGCCGTCGCGTCGCACGCGAAAGGCGACACCGGCCGTCTGCGCCCGCGACGCGCCGGCGACGGCGACCCGTTCCGCCCCGGCCAGGGCGCACAGGCTCACCCTGACGGCAACGCCGAGCACGACGAGCGAGATCGCCGCGTCGACCTCCACCAGCGCCAGCTCCACCGGATCCGGGACCACGGGATCCACGGCCGCGCCTACCTGCCGGGACGTCTCGTCCATGGATCGACCGTACGCGGGGTTCCCAAGAGGCAGTTCCCGGATCGCCGACCCTCGCGCTCAAGGATCAGTCAAGTTGTGGCGGTCATCGGCTGCTCGCGCCGCTGTCCCCGCGCGGCCTCCGCGCGGATGCCGAGCATGGCGCGCCTAGGATGGACGGATGTCGAGGCGTCCTCCCGAAGCTGGAGCGGTCGCGATCCGCGCCGCGGCGATCACGGCGGCGCTCGGCGTGGCGAGCGGAGTCGTCGTGCTCCTCCAGACGGTCGTCCGCGTTCCGAATGCGTCGTCGGCCTACCTGCTCGCCGTCATCGTCCTGGCCGTCGGGTTCGGAACGATCGAGGCCGTCGCGGCGGCCATCGGCAGCTTCCTCGCCTATGACTTCCTCTTCGTCCAGCCGGTTCACACGTTCGCGATCGTCGATTCGGGCGAATGGCTGAACCTGCTGCTTCTGCTCATCGTGAGCCTCGTCGTCGGCCAGCTCGCCGGACGGCAGCGACGGCGCGCCGAGACCGCGGAGCTGCGCGAGCGAGAGGCGCGAGGTCTCTTCCATGTCAGCCAGGTCCTCGCCTCGGCCGATGAGACGGGGACGGCACTCCATGCGATCGTCGGGATCCTGGCCGATGAGACCCGGATGGGCCGCGTCTGGATCGGTCTCGCCGGCGGCACGCCACTCGAACGGGTCGTTGCCGACAGCGCGGTCGGGCCTCCCGTCCCCACGTCGTCACGACACGCCGTTCTGAGGCGGGGCGCGCGTCCCGGGCGGTCGGCATGGGTCGGGGTGCATACGCCGGCAAGCGTTCGTCGAACAGTCGGAGATCCCGACTTCGCGGCCCACCGGGTCCCGATCGAGCTGGAGAACCGATCGCTCGGATCACTGTGGGCCCTCCGCCTGCGGTCGCTCGGGACGCCGTCGGACGAGGAGACGCGTCTCCTGTCCGCGGCCGCGGACCAGATCGCGCAGGCGCTCGAACGCGATCGCCTCCGAACGAAGGCGACCGGCCTCGAGGTTGCGCGCCGGAGCGAGGCGCTCAAGACGGCGCTGCTCGATTCGGTGTCACACGATCTCCGGACGCCGCTCGCGACGATCCGTGCGGCGGTCGGGACCCTCGTTGAGGGCGGGCGGCGCTCGAACCGTCGAGCCGGACGGCCGGAGCCGGACCATCCGAACGCCGCGGCGGTCATCGATCGTCAGGCGGCGTATCTCGACCGGCTCGTCACGAACCTCCTCGACATGAGCCGGATCGAGGCAGGCGCGCTCCGACCCGACGGCACGCCCATCCTGCTCGACGATACCGTCGCCGACACGATCGAACGACTGGGCGCGGCGAAGTCGGTCACGACCGACCTCCCGGTGAGCCTCCCGCCGGTCCTCGTCGACGAGGTGTACCTCGACGCGATCATCACGAACGTCCTCGAGAACGCGGTCGCGTACGCCCCTCCGGGTGCTCCGATCTTCATCCATGGCAGCTCGCTCGCGCCCGACTGCATCCGTCTGACGATCGAGGACGGCGGACCGGGCGTGCCGCCCGCGGCGCTCGAACATCTCTTCGAGAAGTTCTACCGGGCACCCGCGCCCGGAGCGGCCGCGCCGCGCGGAAGCGGCATCGGCCTCGCCGTCGTCCGTGGCCTCGTCGAAGCGAGCGGTGGCCGGGTCCGGGCGCGTCCGTCGGAGCTGGGCGGCCTCGCGATCGACATCGATCTTCCCGTCGCCGCCACCTCGCCGCGCGAGGGCGAGCTGTCACGACCGGCGTGACGGCGAGGCGGTCGAGCCCGGGGCTGCTGCTGGTCGAGGACGATCGTGACCTGGCGGCGTTCATCGCGGCCGCGGTTCGTGAGCACGGCTACGCCGTGCGCGTGGCCGCATCCGCCGGGGAGGGCCTGGCCGCATGGGAGGCGAAGCGCCCCGACCTCATCCTCCTGGACCTGGGTCTACCCGACCGCGACGGTACGGTGGTCATCCGTCGTGTTCGCCGCGACGCGCCGACGCCGATCCTCGTCCTGTCGGCGCGCCACCTCGAGGCGGACCGCGTGGCTGCCCTGGACCTCGGCGCCGACGATTACCTGACCAAGCCGTTTGGCATCGCCGAGCTGACCGCACGGATTCGTGCACTGATGCGGCGGGCGGCGGGTCCCTCGGCCGACCGGCAGGGGCGCATCGAGATCGGGCCACTCAGCGTCGACCTCGTCGACCGGCTGGTCGTCGTCGCCGACCGACCAGTGGAGCTCACCGCACGCGAGTTCGAGGTCCTCAAGGTCCTCGTGACACACGCGGGCCGGCTGGTGACGCACGGCCGGCTGCTCCGCGAGGTGTGGGGAACCGGCTACGGCGACGAGTCGCACTACACGCACGTGTACGTAAGCCAGATCCGACGGAAGATCGCCGCAGCGGCCCCGGACGCGGACACCCGCGGCCTCATCGTTGCGGAGCCGGGCGTGGGCTATCGCGTCATGGAGGCCCGGCGCTGATCGTCAGGCCGAGGGCGCGGCGCCAGGGCAGCAGACCCGCTCGGTCGGCTCGAGGGCGTCGCGCAGGCGCCGGAGCGCCCGTCTCGAGCGGGTCTTCACCGTGCCGAGCGGCCAGCCGAGACGGGTGGCGATCTCCGATTGCGACAGCCCGTCGCGATACGCAAGCAGGATCGTCTCTCGCTCGAGGTCGGACAGAACGCCGAGCGCCGCGCTGACGCTCGCCTGCGTCTCGCCGAGGTCGAAGGCGGCCTCCGGGTCGGGTTCCGGCGCGCCCGCACCGACCATCACACCCGATGACGCGAGCCATTCGACGGTGCCCGCCTCGTCGGGCCGGTCCCCGATCGCGACCGAGAACGGTGCGGCCGGGACTCGGCGAGCCGTCCAGCGGATGTGGTCAAGGGCCCGGTTCCGGGCGATGGCGAAGAGCCAGGACCGAAGGGACCCGCGCGTCGGATCGAACACCTCGGCGCGGTTCCAGAGGGCGAGGAACGTCTCCTGCACGACTTCCTCGGCCACGCCATGGTCGTGGCCGACAGAGAGGGCAAGGCTGAAGACCGCTGCCGCATGCCGGTCGTACAGAGCGCCGAGCGCAGACTCGGACCCCATCGCGATGCGACGGACGAGCGACGGGTCGTCGTTCGGTTGCGTCGCCGGTCGAGCCGTCGTCTCCACGGGTGGTCCCTGCCATGTAACTAACTTCGGAGAAAGATACTAGCGTATAACTGAAAGGGATAGCATGGACGCATGACACGCGACTTCACTGACCGGCTCATCGATCGCTGGACCGAGGTCCGGCCCGATCTCGGGGTCGACCGCCTCCAGGTGAGCGCCCGACTCGGACGCCTCGGGCGGCACATCGCCGTCCGCGAGGAGGAGGTGTTCGGGCGGTTCGGGCTCAACCGCGGCGAGGTCGGCATGCTGGCGACGCTCCGAACGGCCGGGCCGCCGCATCGCCTGTCGCCGACGCGCCTCGGCAAGGGCCTGATGCTGTCGTCCGCGGGCGTGACCAGTCGGCTGGATCGGCTCGAACGTCGAGGCCTCCTCCGACGTACGCCGGACCCGGACGATCGGCGCGGCGTGATCGTGGAGCTGACGGATGAGGGGCTGAAGCTCGTCGACGCGGCGGTCGCCGCAAACACCGTGAACGGGGAGCAGATCCTCTCACCACTCAGCGCCGACGAGGTCTCCACGCTCGAGTCCCTGCTCCGCAAGGTGCTCGTCGCCCTGGAGGCGCCGCAGGTCGGCTGACCGGCGCCGTCAGCAGTTGAGCGGCCGAAGCGCGAGGGGACGACCGCGCGATCCGCAGTCTGTCCCCGACCGGTTCAATTGCAAGGGCTTTGGGGGGAAGCCGTCACGGTCGCCAGCGCCGGGGACGCTCGGATTGTACGCATGCTCGGGATCGAAAGCCGTCCTCAGTGAAGTCGGCGCTGCCAGTCCGGGGGCACCCGACCCGCGGGTCCGGGCACAGGCTGCTCCGGAGGGTGATGGCGAGGCGAGGCGAGCGCGGGTCCGTTCGCGTACTCCGCGCTGGCGTAGTCCCAGAACCAGTCCTCGCCGGGCTCGAAGCTCTGGGCGACGGGATGGCGCGCCTCGGCGGCATGACGGCTCGCGTGCTGCGAGGGCGAGGAGTCGCAGCAGCCGACATGGCCGCAGCGGGCGCAGCGACGCAGATGGAACCACCAGCCGTCGGTCGCCAGGCACTCGACGCAGCCCGCGCCGCTCGGCGGAACCGTCGGGTCGATCGCGTCATCCATCACGCTCACGTCGCCTCCATCGTGCCGTTCAGCGCCATGGTGACGGTCCCGCTCAGCACGTGCGTCGAGGAGGGGCACCACGACCGGGAGTCCCCTGGGCGCAGCGAAGAGGCGGGCACGCGTACCCGATGAGTTCCGCGCACCTGCGTCGTCGAAGGTGGTGGCGCCGGCGCGATGACCGCGCCGGCGCCTCCGGCTACTGGCTCGAGCCGCCGCCGCTGGAGGAGGACGACCCGACCGGGCGGGCGTCCGCACCACCCGACGAGATCGGGATCCGGCGGCTGCGCGCCTGGGCTGCCTTCGGCAGCGTGACCGTGAGCTCCCCGTCCTGGAACGAGGAGCTCACCTTGTCGGCGTCGACCTCGGCCGGCAGCGTGATCGCCCGCGCGTACGTGCCGCTGCGCCGCTCTCGCATCAGGTACCGGCCCTTCTCGCCGTCGGTCTCGGTCTCCTCGCCGTACTGACCGCGGATGACGAGCGTCCGGCCGTCCAGGGTCACCTCCGTGTCGTCGGGCTTGACGCCCGGCATCTCGGCCTCGACGACGAATGAATCGTCGGTCTCGCGCATGTCGATCGACGGCGCCATCGCGCCCTCGGACCAGCGCCGGCCGTCGAGCCACGGATCCTCGAACAGCCAGTCGAACGCGCTTCGGACCGGCATCAGCCGCCGCTCGGGCGGGCGTCGCTGAAGCATCGCAACCACCTCCTGGGTCGTGCCCAATGACCCGCATGGAACCACGTCGTTCGCGCCGTCGGCACGAACGCCACCCATCACCGTCGCCCCGCGGTCGTCCCATCTGCGGCAACGCCCAGCGGGCGGCATTTCAGCGGTGTTGCGAGCGATCTCGAACGGGTCACGCTGGACCGCAGGATCGCCGGATCGAACTCGAGCTCGGACCTCGACCCTGGATCGATCTCGTCCGGCGACCAGTCGGGTTGCTCGGCCACCACCGATCGGGCGAGCTCAAGCGGTCGTCCATCACGGCCTCGCTGACTCGTCGCCGTTTCGAGCGCCGGACCGTCGAAGCGCCCCGATTCGTGCGCCGTACCGCGCGGCGTCGACGGCGAGAAGCGCGAGGATCGTGACGGATTGCATGACGGTCCCGCTGTCCCCGACCGGATCGAGGACGATCTCCGCCGTTCGGTCCCGACGCCGGATCCGAATCGTCGATCCTGTCCCGGACGGCGACACGTCGTCGACCTCCTCCCACGGCCAGTCGACGTTCACCCGGCCGTCTGCCACCTCGATCAACCGTCGATCCGTTCCGACGACGGCACGGCCGCCGCTGCCGCCAAGCTCGACCCACACCTCTTCGTCGTCCGCGAGGCGACCGTCGAGCAGCTCCCACGTCGCCGTGCCGTGCCATGCCACCATCGCCCTCGAGCGTGCGTGACACCGCGAGACGCCACGGCTACACAGGCGACGGCCGCCGTAACGGCGAGGCGACGGGCGCACCGCGACTAGGCGGTCCGGGCCGGCGCGGACCGAAGGGGCCATGACGAGGCGGGACGAAGGGACCGTTCAAGTCGGCGGCTTCCGGGCGCACGATGCCGTCGAGCTCGTCGAGCTCCGTCCAGCGCCGCGCTGGCCGACAAAGGCAAACCCAGGGTGACCTGGGGACGCAAAGCCACGGGACTCGTCGCGAGGTGAGTCAGCCGGGTTGCCGAAGAAGAGCGGAGGCTCACGCATGAGAGCGTTCGAGCCAGCGGTGGCGCGTCAGATGGTGCGCCTCGTGCTGGGTTGGGCGATCGTTCTCGCGATCGCGCTCGCGGGCAGCGCCAGCGCTCGGATCTGACCGGGCCGGCAAACGCACGAAGACGCCGCGTCGTCCCTGAGGACGGCGCGGCGTCGTCGATTCCGTGGTCAGCCGGGGGTCGCCGAGGAGCCTGCGGATGGCACCGGAGAGACGGGACGCGCGTTCCGATCCTTGGGTCCCTTCGGCATGTGCGGACCGCCGAGACCGCGGCCGCGGCCTTCGATCGCCTTGGGTTGGCCGCTCAGGACCTGGATCGCATCGAGTGACCCGTCGTCGCGAGCGTTCCCGACGGCGACGACCGCCGACCCGACGTTGACGTCGGCGAGCGAGGCGTCCGGCTTGCCCGCGGTCCGGTAGGCAGTCGTCGCGGAGACGTGGACGGTCGTCGTCGTCCCGTCGAGCCGCTTGACCGTCAGCGAGTCCGACGTCTTCGCCGTCACCTCGCCGACGACGTTCGGCAGGACGACCTGCAACCTGGTGATCGACCAGCTGCCATCGGCCGCCTTTGACTCGGCGAAGCGGACCTGGTCGCCGACCTTCAGGTCAGCGAGCGTGATCGCGGCGCCGGCTCGGGTGAGCTTCGTGTCCGAGCCGACCGTGATCGTCCGCGTCCAGCCGTCATCTGTCGCGAGCGACAGGTTCGAGCCGTCGATCGCGGTCACGTGGATGTCGCCGAAGCCGTGCCGGGGGCCGACGAGGTCGCGAAGCAGGCCTGCGGGACCGAGTCCGAGCCGTCCGCCCGGTCGGTCCTTCGGCCCCTTCGAGGCTGCCGGCGCCGGGCTCACCGGCGCGTTGCTCGCGTCGGCGCCGGTCGAGCTCGACGCCGCCGGCGACGCACCGAATGCGAAGCCAGCGGCGCCGATGAGGAGCAGGCCGGCGGCCGCAAAGGCGACGAGGGCGGCCGGCCCCCGTGACCGCCCCAGCCGGCCGCCGGCGGAATAGCTGTTCGGTGCCCGTTCGTCCATCGTTTCGCTCCTTCCCTTGTCGAGATCCGATTGGAGACGCCGTTGCATCAGGTTGCGGAGGCCGCCTGGGCGACGAGGGCCTTCGCCGAATCGATCGGGATCGCGAAGCCGATCCCTTCCGCGCTGCTCGCGATGGCGGTGTTGATCCCGATCACCTCACCGGCCGCATCGAGCAGCGGTCCGCCGCTGTTGCCGGGGTTGATCGCGGCATCGGTCTGGAGGAGGTCGGTGAGATGCTTCGCCGCGCGGGTGCCCGCGTCACGCACGTCGATCGAGCGACCGGTCGCCGACAGGATCCCGCTCGTCACCGATTCGGTGAACTGCCCGAGCGGGCTGCCGATCGCGATCAGGAGCTGACCGACGTTCAGCGACGCGGAGTCCCCCAGCGTGACCGTCGGCAGGCCGGTCCGGTCGATCTTCACGATCGCGAGATCGTGAGCCGCGTCGGTCACGAGGACGCGCGCCGGAAGCTCCGTCCCGTCCTTGAGCGTGACCGTCAGGGTTTCGGCCCCCTCGACGACGTGATTGTTCGTCAGGATCCGTCCGTCGGAGGCGTAGATGAACCCGGAGCCGACGCCGGTCTCCGGGATCGAGAAGGGATCGACACGGCTCCCGGCCGACGAGCTGGTGATCGTCACGACCGCCGGGCTCACCTCGCTCGCGACCGCCTCGATGGCGTTCGACGCCGCGGTGTTGTCGATCGTCGTCCGGGCGGTGCCGCCGGACGTGGTCGTGGACACGGGATCGGCAACCGGTGCCGGCGAGGGATGCGGCACGACCGTCAGGGCGATCGCGGCGGTGGCAGCGGAGGCGATCGAGGCGGACAGGAGACTCGCGCCGATGGCGAGGCCGAGCGAGCGACGAGGGAGCCGGCGGCGATGCGGCCGAACCGGTGCGGATGGAGGGAGAGGCACGGCGTCCGTGCGCTGTTCGAAGAAATCCATGTCGCGATTCCTAGGGCTGCGCGCTGAGACGGTCCTGAGACGTGAGGCGGCGAGCCGGTTGCGCGGCGCGGCGCTCCGAACGCCATCCTGACGATGCCGGCAGCCGTCGGTTCAACGCTCGGCAACGAGCGCGCCGCGGCGCCGGCATCACCCCGGTTTGGCGCGTTTGCCGGCGCGCGGGAGAATGGTCACGTGCCAACGCTCGCCCTCATCCACACGGTCGCCTCGCTCGTGCCGGTCTTCGACCGCCTGACGTCGGAACTGCTTCCGGACGTCGACACGTTCAACATCGTCGACGAGAGCCTCCTCCGGACGACGGTCCGCGAGGGCAGGCTGACGCCGACGACTGCGCGCCGGCTCGCAGCGTACGTCGCGTCAGCGGAGGCGGCGGGCGCCGATGCGGTCCTCGTGACCTGCTCGTCGGTCGGGGCCGCAGTCGAGGCGACGCGGCCGTTCGCCTCCGTCCCGCTCCTCAGGATCGACGAGGCGATGGTCGACGAGGCGGTCGCGATCGCGCGGCGGGGCGATGGTCGAATCGGCGTTCTCGCGACGCTCCGCTCGACGCTCGAGCCCACGGCCGACCTCGTCCGGCGGCGCGCCGCCGAGCCGGCGTCGGACGGCGTGACGCCCGATATCCGCGTCACGGCCCGGGTATGCGAGGGTGCGTTCGATGCCCTCAAGCGCGGAGATGGCGCGACCCACGATCGGCTCGTCGTCGAGTGTCTCGCGGCAGTCGCGGCGGACGCCGACGTCGTCCTCCTCGCCCAGGCATCGATGGCGCGGGTCGTGGATGCTCTCCCACCGGGCTCGGTTCCTGTCCCCGTCCTGTCGAGCCCGCGGCTGGCCGTCGAACGGGCCGCGGAGACGATGCGCGGCCTGGGCGAGAGCGGGCCCGGGGACGAGGCTCGCCTCCCGGCATCCGCGGCGATGGAGGCGGGATCGTGACCTCCGACGAGCGGCCGACGCTCGAC
>DASSHA010000125.1:0-10891 GCA_035693145.1 Candidatus Limnocylindrales bacterium | reverse complement strand
GCGAGCGCGCCGACGCCGTCGCCGGCCGCACGCCGGAGCGTCCCGAGCTGGTCGTGGAGGATCGCGAGCCGGTTTCGGTCGGCCCGCTCGTCGAGGCCGGCGATCGCCGCTTCGAGGTAGGCGGTCGCCCGGGCCGGCTCGCCGGCCGCCGCGACCGCGGAGGCCGCCCGCGCCTTCAGCTCCGGCGGAGCGTCCGGCGGGCTCGAGAGCGCGAGCGCGAGCTCGAGCTCGCGAACCACGTCATCCACGGCGTCGACCGAATCCGCGACCTCGGCCGCGCGGATCGCGGCCGCGCGCGCCTCGTCCGGCCGAAGTGCCGCTCGGAGGTGGCGTGCGACCTCCCCGTCACGACCATCGAGGCCGGCCGCGAGGGCGGTGTGGTAGCGGACCCGCTGGAACGGCAGGATGTCCGCGACGACGGCCATGCGGATGAGTTCGTGGCGGAAGGCGATCGCGGGCGGTTCGCCGGGAATCCGTTGCGCGACGAGGAATCCGGCCTCGATCGCCTCGTCGATGCCGGCCTCGAGGTCGCTCGCCAGGCCGACGACCGCCCGGCGGCGAGAGACCCCGGCGGCGGGGTCGAGTCGCACGACGCTGCGGTCGAACTCGGCCGACGTCCGGGCGATCTCGCCGAGGCTGAGCGGTGCCTCCGCCAGGGCGACGAGGCGCAGGATCCGCCGGCACTCGGGGGACCGGACCCTGAGCCGGACGGCGACGATCTGTGCGAACCCGCCTGTGAGCGGCGCGGACGAGAGCTCGCGGCGGGCGGCGAGGAGCTCACCGGCGACGAGCGGGTTGCCGCCGGATCGCTCGGTCACGAGGAGGAGGAGCGAGGCCGAGGGGCGCTCGCCCTCGACGTCGGCCACCAGGTTCGCGAGATCGTCGCGTCCCAACGGCAGCAGCGTCATCCGCGTCGGCGGCCGCGCCGCGTCCTCGATCGCCGCGAGCGTCTCGCGGAAGGGGTCGTCGCGGACGACGTCGTCCGGCTGGTAGGTCACGATCACGCACAACCGGGCAGGCCGGGTCACGCGCACGAGGAATGCCGCGAGCGCGCGCGTGGCCGAATCCGCGCAATGCAGATCCTCGAGCACGAGGAGGACCGGCCGCCGTGCCGCGAGGCGGCTGAGCACGCCGTGGATCGCCTCGAGGCGGCGCGCCTGCCGGCGCTCCGGCTCGATGACCCCGCGCCCCGCCGGATCGGGTTGGGCGAGGTCGACGGCGGCTCCGAGGATGCGTTCACGCTCCTCCGGCGGGAGGGCGTCGATCAGGCGAACGAGCGGCCGGACCACACCGTCGAGCGGCCGGCCCGCCCATGGCGCCCACGATCGCGATCGGACGACCGTCCAGGGCTCGGCAACCCGCCCGAGCCGAAGCTCGAGCTCGTCGATCAGACGCGAGACGCCCACGCCGGCGGGTCCGGAGATGACGACGGACGTCTGGTGGCCGGCGGAGGCCTCGTCGAGTGCTCCGCCGAGGCGCGCCAGCTCGGATTCCCGCCCGACGAAGCGTGCGCTCGTGACGGCCGCCATCGTCGCGATTGTAGGTGGCCGATTCGCCCCACCGCGGACGGCTACGATTCGTCTCGATGGCCGAGCCCTCGACCCGCGCCGGCAGCGGCGGTCGCCACCCCGCGAACCGGCTCAACGAGCTGACCGGAGAGGAGTGGCTCTACTTCACCAAATCCCTGTGGACGACCGCCTATCCGCGCGAGCTCGGCCACGACCTACGACGGGCGCACGGTGCGAACAAGCCACCGAGGCTCATGACGCGGCTCATCGAGTTCTTCACCACGAGCGGCGAGCTCGTGCTCGACCCGTTCGCCGGAGTCGGCGGGACGCTGCTCGGCGCCGCGATCGCGCGCGGGCCGCGTCGTGCGCTCGGGCTCGAGCTCGATCGCCGCTGGGCTGCCGTCTACGAGGAGGTCGTCCGCGACGCGGTCGCCGAACGCGACGGACTGGGCCCGCGGCTCGTCGACCTCGGACCCGCCGATCCCGGCGGCATCAGGACCTTCGACCCGAGCGGCTGCGAGCTCCGCACCGGCGACGCGACGGTGATCCTCCCGACGCTCGAGGCGGAATCCGTCGACTTCGTCGCGACCGACCCGCCGTACAACATCCAGCTGCCGCTCACGATGGCCGGCGGACGCCTGGCCGAGACGCACGCGAACCGCCGCACCGACTACGCGATGGTCTCGGACGATCCGGCCGATCTCGCCAATGCCACCTCATACCCGGCCTTCCTGGATGCCATGGAGCGCGTGTTCGGCGAGCTCGCACGGGTCCTTCGCCCCAGGCGCTACGCGACGGTCATCGTGCGCGACGCGTACCAGGCCGGCCGCTACCTCTTCACGGCCGCCGACCTCGCAGCGCGCGCCGAGCGTGTCGGCCTCGTCCCGAAAGGCGACCTCGTGTGGTACCAGGCCGGCACGCGCCTTCGGCCGTACGGCTACCCGAACGCCTTCGTCCCGAACATCGTCCACCAGCACGTCCTGGTGTTCCGCCGCGAGTCACGCCGCCGATAGCGTGCGGGCACCCTCCACGCCGAACCGGTAAACGTGCTCGAGGGCGGAGGCCGCTCGGCGGAGGCCATCCGCGCGAGGACTACGAGGCCTGTGCCCGCGAGGCCAGGAACGCGTTGAGGACGTCCTCGTCGACGTCGTTCGGATCGTCCGTACCGGCGGCACCGACGACCTCGCCGAGAACCATCCGGTGGACCCAGCCGCTCCGGCCGTCGGGGCACAGCACGCGCCAGAAGGACCCGCTCCGCTCGGCCAGCTGGACCTCGTCGCCCTCGTCGAGGAGGCCGATCTCCGAGGCGAGCAGCTCGTCCGGGCCGTCGAGCAGTCGGACGACGCGATAGCGGATCCGCCGCCGTTCCAGCCCCGCTACGGGGTCCACGAAGCCGTGGTCGAACGTCAGCCGGACCTGGGTCGTCGCGACGCGGCTCGGATCCGTCCGGCGCGCCTCGAGGAGCGACGGCCGACGCCAGCGCGGCATCGCCAGCTCGGCGTCGACCGGCGCCGCCACCGCGGCGAGCGTCGCATCCGCCGGCTCACCCGGGCGTGCGGCGCGGGCCTGGAGCACCTCGTCCGGCTCGGTCGGCTCACCGTCGCGGCGCCGCTTTCCGAACAGGGCGAACGAGATGACGACGGTCGCACCGGCGGCCGCGGTCACGGTCGTCGACAGCACGCGCATCGCAGGTGACAGGTCCGATCCGCCGAGGATCGGCGGCAGCCAGGCCGAGGCATACGCGGTCGCCGGCCAGCCGTCGCCCGCCGAAGCGCCTCCCGACTCATGCGGGCCGCCGTCGCCCGTGGATTCGGCATCGGCAGTCAACCCCCCGCCGAACGGCGGGAACGAACCGTCGCCCGGCGCGTTCGAGCCGGACGTGACGAGACCGGGCGTCGGCGCGACGAGACCGGGCGTCGGCGTGGCGAGACCAGGGCTCGGCGACGGTTCGCTGCCCGGCGTCCCACTTCCGTTCAACGTGGCTGACGCTGTCGGATAGGGGTCGGGAGGTGTCGTCCCCTTCGGGCGTGCCGTCACCGTCGGTGCGGGGGTCGGGTTCGGACGTGCGGTCGGGGCCGGTGTCGGGTTCGGGTGGCTCGTTGGCACCGGTGTCGGCCGTGGCGTCGGAGCCGGCGCGCTGATCGTCACGTTTCCGGCCGAGATCGTGGACTCGAAGCGTCGGGTGTCCGCGGCCTCGAAGACGACCGGCCAGGTGCCGGTTGGAAGCGTCAGCGACGCCCCGTACCGAATGCCGTCGTGGATCGTGCCGCTGGAGCTCAGGCGGGCGAGCGCGTGGACACCGCCGGCGACTCGGACGCGCACGAACGACGGGCTGGATCCTTCCCGATTCCGATACGAGACCGCGAACGAGACCTGCGCCCCGACGATCGCGGAGCGAGGTGACACGGCCGGATCGAACAGCTTCGTCGGCCCCTCGTTGGCGAGGACCGGCGCAACCAGAAGCGCGAGCAGGACGGTCGCAGTCGCTGCCGCCGCGAGCCCACGGCGTCGTCCCGACTGTGGCGTCGCCCTCGGCGCGTGCCAGATGATCGACACGATGATGCCTCCGCGCCGACGATGAGCGTCGGTCGCTGGGGCGAGCATCGGCCGCCGAGGTGGGGGGCCGCAATGGTACGGCCGTCCCCCGGGTCCGGGACGGTCCCGGCGGTGCGCCACGGCCCGCCGGTGCCCGAATGCACCGCGATGCGGAGCGGTCCGGGCTGCAGACGAGGGGTCTGGAGCGGTCGCGCCGACCGACCTCGCCCCTCGGCGGTAGGTCGAAGTGGCCATACCTCGCGAAAGGCTCGCTCCCCGAGGATGGCGAGCATGCAGGTCATCGCGCCGAGCCGCGCCCCCCGGCAGGCGAACCTCGTATCCGCGATCCTGCTCGGCTCGATCGTCGGGCTCGTCCTTCTCGGCGGCGCCGTCCTGCTCGCCTACCTCACCCTCGGCACCTCGTTCCTGCGGGGATTCACGCCGGCCGGTCGCGCGAACGACGGCCAGCTCATCGCCGGTGCGATCGCATGGGCGTTCGCGCTGACCGCGCCGGCGCTGTTCGGGATCGTCGGGCTGGTCCGCCTGCTGGGCGTCATCGAGCTCGCGAATGGCGCGCGCGCCAGGCCGAGCCGGACGTCACGGCTCGCGGGCGCGTTGTCCGACGACTACGTCGTGGCGGTCCGCGTCCCGCTGCCGGACGGGCGCGTCGTCCCCGAGCTCGTCCTCGGGCCGTTCGGTTGTGCCGTCGTGGAGGAGCTGCCGCCGGCGGCGGCGACCCGACACCGCGGCTCGAGCTGGGAGGTCAGGACGTCCGACGGCCGATGGCGGCCGATGGAGCATCCGCTGGAGCGCGCGAGTCGCGACGCCGAGCGGGTTCGCCGCTGGCTCGAGGACGACGATCGCGACCACGTCGTCAAGGTCTTCGCCGTCGTCGTCGCGCCCGAAGGCAGCCTCGAGCGTTCAGCCGGCTGCGCCGTCGTCGCGCCCGGGCAGCTCGGCGCCTGGATCTCCGCCCTGCCGGCACAGCGCAGCCTCACGCCGACGCGCCGTGCCAACCTCGTCGCGCTGGTCCGATCCGCGATCTGAGGCGCGTGCCGGGTGGCCGGGCGGGTTGGTAGGGGAGGGTGGATTCGAACCACCGACATGGCGTGTATAAGACGCCTGCTCTTACCGCTGAGCTACTCCCCCGCCGCGACGGGCGCTCCTCGCGCCGCCCGATCCTAGCCCTTGTGGCCGAACAGTCGACCGATCGTGCGCAGGCTGAATGGTCGCGGCTGGAGACCACCGCCGTGCAGCTGGGCGGCGGGCGTGCCGCTCGAACGGCGCTCGTCGTAGGTCGCCCCTTCGAGCGCGGCGGCGGCCGCCTCCTCCTCCTGCGTCCGGAATGCCGAGATCGGCAGGTCGTCCACGGTGCCCGGCCGCTCGGACGGCGCATGCGGACGCGGCGGACGTGCGTACGCGGGCTGGCCGTAGAGCTTCGGGAGCGCGACGTGCGTCTGCTCGTCGATCGACACAGGGCGGCCTCGGGATCAGGTCGCGCCCGGGACGCGGGGCGCGGGGCGGATGATAGCGACGACAACGCGGGACGGAATGGTACGGACGGACCAGTGACGGTCCGGAGCGGTTCCGGCGCGGACGCCTCAGCCGAGCAGGGGCCGAAGGATCTGCGCCTCGACGACGAGGACGAGGTACGCCACCGGCAGGGCGGCGAAGAGGCCGAGCGCCGCACTCCACGCGGACCGGCGCGGCGGCCCGCCGGCGGAACCCGTCGGCTGTGGGACGACGAGATATGTCAGGACGGCGCCGGCGACGAGAACCGCCACGACGAACAGCGCCGCCACCCCGACTCGAAGGTCTCCGCCGGGCAGCGTCGCGCCGCGAGCGAGGGCGACGTCGTACGCGAGGTACCCCATGCCGAGCACGATCGCGACCCCGAGGCTGCTGGCGACGGCCCGGGCTACCGGACGCGGCGCATTCCGGAACTGACGCCAGCGCACCTCCACGGCTGAACGCCGTCGAACCTCGCCCCGGCGTCGGGGGTCGGGGCGGCCGGCCGCGTCGCGAATGTCAGCCATGGACGATCGTCAGCGCCGTTGGCCTAGGCAGCGTGTCGGGCGTGTGAGCCGCCAGCAGGCCGATGGCGTCAGCCAACCGGTCGAGCTCGGACGGCTCGTTGAAGCAGGCGGTCGAGAGACGGATCATCGGCGGCCCTGCGTCTGGCGAGGCTACGACGCCGGCGATCGCGAAGATTCGGCGCCCGAGCTCCCCGACCGCCTCCTCGGCCGGCCAGCCGCGGATCCGGAGGGCGACGATCGCGGCACGCTCCGCCGCCATGGCCGGCGTCAGCAGCTCGACGGCGTCGATCTCCGCGAGGCGGTCGACGAGACGGCCCGCCAGCTCCGGCGCCCTGCCCAGGACCCAGTCGAGGCCGACGAACATCGACAGCCAGCCGACGCTCCGGGCAAGACCCACGACGGACGTGGTGGGGAGCTCCCCGGGCTCGAACGCACGAGCGTCGCGCTCCCGGATCGGCATGCCCGTCCGGCCGGAAGGCGTCAGCGCGTCGGGTCCGGCGAGGTCCGGGTGCAATCGACCGCTCGGCGCGACCCACAGGCCGCCGGTCGCGGCCGGCCCGAGGAGCCAGGCGTCACCCCCGACCGCGTAGGCATCGACGCCGAGCTCGTCGACCATGACCGGGACGGCGCCGACCGCCAGCCGCCCGTCGACGACGATCGGGACATCGGGACGCACGGACCGGATGGCCGCGACGAGCTGCGCGATCGGGAGCCGCCGGCCGGCAACCCCGACATGCGGCAGGACGACGAGGCGAGCATCGCCATCGAGCGTCGCGGAGACGATCAGCTCTGTGAGCGGCGCGGTCGTCGTCGTCCCATCCGCGGGATGGCGTCGGCGGTCGGCGACGACGAGCTCGACGCCGCGGCGCTCTACGACGCCGGCGGCTGCGGCCGCGATGCCCGGACCGGCATCCGCGACGGTCACCAGCCTGTCGCCGGCCGACCACTCGATGCCCCGAAGCGCGACGGCGAGCGCGTCGGTCGACCCGCGCGTGAGGGCGACGGAGCCAACGTCGGCGGCAAGCACCGCCGCGAGCGCCGCGCGAGCCTCGTCGCGTCGGGCCGCGGCGTCCTCGAGGTCTGCCGCGTGGCCGCGACCGAAGCGCGTCTCGTGATCTGCGATCTCGCGCATGGCGGCCGCCGTCTCGGCCGGGAGAGGCCCCGCCTCGGCCGTGTTGACGTAGATGCCGGCACCTGAAGCCGGGATCGCCTCGCGAACGCTCCGCAGCTTCGCCGCATCGGGCAGAAACGGGGAGACCACCGTCGTATCGTACCGGGCATGCCTGTCCGCCCCGAGCTGCTTGCCTCGACCGCCTGGCTCGGCGACAACCTCCAGCGCACGGCGGTTCGGATCGTCGACGTCCGCTGGCGCCCGGACGGGAGCGGCCGACAGGTGTACGCCGCCGGTCATGTCCCGCGCGCCGCGCACCTCGACTGGTCGACCGAGCTCGTCGACGCCGACGACGCCCAGAACGCGTTCCTGCTCGCGGGTCCGGGCCAGGTCGCGGCCGCGATGGCGGCCGCCGGGGTGGGCGACGGAACGACGGCGGTGATCTACGACGACACCGCGTCGCTCTACGCGAGCCGCGTCTGGTGGACGCTCCGGGCCTACGGCTTCGAGTCGTGTCGGATCCTCGACGGCGGCTTCGAAGCGTGGACGAGCGAGGGACGGCTCGTGTCCTCCGCCGCCTCCGAGACCGCGCATTCGACGTTCACGCCGCGCGCACAGCTCCGCGTGCGGCTCACGACCAGCGACGTCCGCGCGCTGCTCGGCAACCCGGAGGTCCAGTTCGTCGACGCGCGCGCGCCGGCGGAGTACCTCGGACACGAGGGCAACGCCCGGCGCCTCGGCCACGTTCCCGGTGCCGTCAACCTGCCGGTGGCGACGATGACGTTGCCCGGAACGCAGCGCTTTCGCCCTGTCGAGGACCTCCAGAAGTCGCTGCTTCGCGCAAACGTCACCCGCTCACGCCGGCTCGTCTGCTACGACGGCTCGGGGATCGCGGCGGCCAAGCTCGCGTTCGTCCTGACGTACCTGGGCTACGACGACGTCGCGGTCTACGACGGTGGTTGGGCCGAATGGGGCAATCGCCTGGATCTGCCCGTCGATCGATAGGCGGCCGTCGGGGACGGCGCCTTCGGGCCGGATCATCGGCGCGGCCCGAACGATCAGCCGGCGTCCGCTCCCCCGCTCCCCTGATCCGATGTGGCCGCTCCACCGCCGCGCGCCAACCCGGCCCACGGATCGACCTCGCGGTGCGGAGCGAGGATCTGCGCCCGCGCATGGTTGACGGCGACGGCCCGCACGCTCGTCCGCGGCTCACCGACCGTCTCGGACCAGTACGTCGCCTCCGTCACCGGCACGAACGTCCCCGTGAGCTCGTCGAGCGCGTCGCCGAGGTCGCGCTCCGGGAGCAGGTGGATTCGGCCGACGATCCGGAACGGCGGAATGCTGATGAGCGCCTGCTCGGCGACCTTCGGCATCCGCAGCTCCGGGAGCGGCTCGACCGGCTCGTCGCTCACCCCGAAGAGGACTGCCCCGAGGTTCACTTGCGCGTACTCGGACTCGATCGGGCTGGTCCGCGAGCCGAACTCGTCGAGGGTGACCGCAGTGAGCACGATGAAGCCGTGCTCGGCCTGGTTCAGGATGTCGGTCAGGCGGCGCTGCCGCGTGGCGACGGTGCCGCGGACGACATACGAATCCGTGTAGAGCGTGACGGCGAACGGCGATTCGGGGGCGAGGCCCTGAAACATCGGCGCTGAGGATCGCACACCCGTGCCCGCCCGGGCGGGCGAATCGCCGAACCGACGCCCTCAGGTGGGCGAGCCGGCCGATTTCCTGGCGCCCGCGGTCACCAGGTGCTCGACGCCGTGCTGGAGGCCTCGCCAGATGGCCTCGACCGTGGCGAGGGTGTCGATCTCGTCCACGCTCTTGTCCGGCCGAAGCCGGCTGATGCGGGGGAACCGCAGGGCGAAGCCCGACCGGTGGCGGCTCGATCGCATGATGACGTCGAAGGCGATCTCGACGACGACGCTCGGTTCGACCTCGCGGTAGCGACCCAGCCGACTGATCGTGTGACCTTCGAACCAGCGCGTCATCTCGGCGATCTCGGCATCGGTCAGGCCGGTGTAGGCCTTGCCGATCGTGACCAGGCGGCCGCTCGAGTCGTCCCGCACCGCGAACGTGTAGTCGGACAGGACTCCGTGTCGCTTGCCGTGACCGACCTCGACGCCGACGACCACGCAGTCGAGCGTGGCGAGCGCCTTCTTCATCTTCAGCCAGCCGTAGCCGCGGCGGCCCGGCGAGTAGCCGCTCTCGGGATCCTTGACCATCAGCCCCTCGTTCCGGCGGCCACGCGCCTCCGTGAACGCGGCCTCGAGGGCGTCGGTCGAACCGGCCGACGCGAGGTGCGACAGCGCGAAGGCACCACCGTCGTCGGCCAAGGGCAGCCCGAGCGCCTCGAGCCGCTCACGGCGCAGCCGTAGCGGCTCACGGAGGAGGGGCTCGACTGCCGCCTCGGTGCCGTTCGAGCGCCGCGGCCCGAGCCCCAGGGCATCGAAGGCGACGTAGATGACGGGGACGTCGGAGAGGATGGACGCGGGCGGGCTCTTCCGTCCCAGGCGCGCCTGGAGGGCGAGGAACGGCAACACCGCTCCGTCGCGGTAGGCCAGCAGCTCGCCGTCGAGGATCCCGTCCCAGCCGAGCGGACGCGCGGCGTCGACGACCTCCGGGAACTGGCTCGAGACGTCGTGGAGGTCGCGGCTGTACAGCCTGACCTCGTCGCCGGAGCGGTGGAGCTGCGCGCGGATCCCGTCGTACTTGTCCTCGACCCAGACGGTCGGGCCAAGGCGGGCGACGATCTCGCCGGCGTCCTCGGCGGGCGATGCCAGCATGAACTTGATCGGGTGGAAGAGGACCAGGGCCGCATCGCCGAGCCGGCCCTCGAGCGCGAGGAGCGCCGTCCGGCCGACGTCGCCGGTCAGCATGCCGGCCCACTTGACGTCGTCGAGCGGGCGATCGAACGCCTGCGCGATCGCCGCCTCGAGGAGCCCCTCCCGCAACCCGATCCGGAGCTCGCCGGTGAGGATCTTGACGATGTACTTCGCGGTCAGCGGGTCGCTCCGCTCGAGGAGCGCCGCGAAAATCGCCGCCTTTCGTGCGGGGCCGGATGCGGCCTCGATCCCGGCGTATCCGGCCGCGACGTCGGCGAGCGATGGCGCGTCGGCGGCGGTCGGCTGGAGCGGCCGGGTCGCGAGGACCTCGGCGACCGCGACGCCGAGGTCTGACGAACGGTCGTAGGCCTCGCCGAGGGCGCCGGCCGGAGCGTCGGCCAGCCGCGCGACGGTCGCCGAGATCGTCGCCCAGCCCAGCCCGGCACGCTGATCGGCGGCGGCGGCGAACGGACGCCCCGCCAGGAAGACGGCCGCGATCGGCAGCTCGTCTGCGGGGAGCGAGCGCAGGTAGTCGGCCAGGAGCGCCGTCTTCTCGGAGGTCCGCGACGTCGCGGCGACGCGCTCCGCCAGCTCGCTCCAGCGGCGCATGCGGGCGATGGTATACGCTCCCCGGCCATGCTTCAGCGCTCGTGGTTCCCCGATCGGTTGACGGGGTCGCGGGTCATCCTCCGACGCCACGTCCCGGCCAATCTCGCTGCATTCCGGCGCTGGTATTCCGATCCCGAGGTCGCCCGCCTGACGCGATACCAGGACGGGCCGATGCGTGCCGACGAGATCGACCGCTTCTTCGCGGCGCGGGTCGTCGCCTCCGACGCCCTCGCCCTGGCAATCCACGTCCGCAACGGCGGCCGACTCATC
>DASSHA010000124.1:0-6981 GCA_035693145.1 Candidatus Limnocylindrales bacterium | reverse complement strand
GCTCGGGTCCAGGCCCCACTGCTTGCGGGTGTAGCCGCGAAAGAACAGCTCGTACAGCTCGCGCCCGACGCGCGACACGACGGCGTCCTCCGAGGTGCGTGCGGGTGTTCGTGGCTCGGCCCGCTCGGCGAGCCAGCGCTCCACCTCGTCCTCATCGAGCGCCAGTCCGTACAGACGATTGATCGTGTCGAGGTTGATGGGGATCGGCAGGAGCACGTCCCGGATGCGGGCCAGGACGCGATGCTCATACGACCGCCACGCCGTGAACGCCGACAGGTAGTCGACGACCCGTTCCGCATTCGTGTGGAAGATGTGCGGGCCGTAGCGGTGGACGAGGAGGCCCGCCTCGTCGCGCTCGTCGTACGTGTTCCCGGCGACGTGGGACCGCCGATCGACGACGAGGACGCGCTCGTCGAGGACGTTCGCGATCCGCTCGGCCAGGACGGAGCCGGCCAGGCCGGCACCGACGACCAGCCATGGAATCCTCATGCCGCGACGCGCCGCGGTGCCATCGTCGCCTCGACGATCGACTCCATCGATGACCATGTCGCATCCCACGACAGCCCCGAGAGGGCGAGATCAGCCTGCGCCTGCCGTTCGGCCACGGCGGCTTCTGGCTGCGCGAGACAGTCGGCGATCGCGGCTGCGAACGCCTCGGGCCGCGAGAAGTACACGACGTCCGAGGGCGGCACTCGACTTCCTCCTTCCCAGTCCCGGGTGTGGCGCCCTGGCCTCGAATGTCGGGGACGCGGTCTGCCTTGGACGCTGGTCGTGGCCCGACTCGCGTTGCGCTCTCATTGCGCACGCGTCGACCGGGTCAGCGCTCGTGGGCGAGCAGGCCCCGGGCTGGCGACCGCGGCGAGATCGAGCGTCCGGTAGCCGGACTCGTCGAACACCGTGGGTCCGTCGATCTCGAGGCCGGCCAGCTGATACATCGCGGGATGAGGGCGACGTTGCGAAAGGCATTCGCAATGAGCGCCCCGGACTGGCGGCGACCGAGGGCATCGGGTGGCCGGCAGGATCCGACGATCATCTTGGGGAGGTGCCGTGGCCCGCGTCGCCGTCGTCATTCCGACCTTCGCGCAGTCCGCGTTCGTCGCTCGGGCCCTCGACTCGCTCGAGGGTCAGTCGTTCGACGACTGGGAGGCAATCGTCGTCGACGACGCGTCACCGGACGACACCGCCGGGATCGTCGCGCGGTTCGTGGCGAGCGACCCGCGGATCCGTCTCGAGCGGCTGCCGGAGAACCGCGGCCTCGGCGCCGCGCTCAACGCCGGCCTCGACCTCACCGCCGCGGCGCTCGTCGCGTACCTGCCGACGGACGACGTCTGGTACGCCGACCATCTCGCGACGCTCGTTGCTCTCCTCGACGCGCGACCCGAGGCGCCGCTCGCGTACGCCGGGCTCCGCCATCACTACAACCGAGAGACCCTCGACCCGCTCGAGGGCGACGGGCTTCAGCTCGTCCAGGTCGTCCATCGCCGCACCGAAGACCGCTGGATCGAGCGGTCGGAGCTCGTGACGGACGACCTCGGCGCGATGCTGTTCGACCGGCTTCGACGGCGTGGCGCGTTCGTCGCCAGTGGAACCGTCACCTGTGAGTGGGTCGACCATCCCGGGCAGCTCCACAAGCTCCTCCGCGAGCCGATCGGGGGGATCAACGCCTACCGTCAGCGATTCGCGGTCCGTCATCCCCTTCGTTTTCACACGACGACCGGCGACCGGATCGACGAATGGGCGCGCTACGCGCGGTTTCGCGAGGAGTCGCCGCCCGAACCAACTGCCGACGGGTTGCGGATCCTCCTCGTCGGCGAGCTCGCCTACAACGCTGACCGGATCCTCGCCCTCGAGGAGCGCGGCCATCGACTGTTCGGACTCTGGATGCCGGACCCGTACTGGTACAACACGGTCGGCCCGCTGCCGTTCGGTCACGTGGTCGACGCCACGTCGCGCGATCCGCGCGAGGCCATCCGCGAGACACGGCCGGACGTCGTCTATGCGCTGCTCAACTGGCAGGCCGTTCCGTGGGCCGCACACGTTCTCCGCGAGAACCCCGGTGTCCCGTTCGTCTGGCACTTCAAGGAGGGCCCGTTCATCTCGCTCGAGAAGGGCGACTGGGCGGACCTCGTCGAGCTGACGACTCGTGCCGACGGCGTCATCCATGCCAGCTCCGAGATGCGCGACTGGTTCGAGACCGTCGTTCCGGGCGCCAGCGAGCCCGACCGGACGTTCGTCCTCGACGGCGACCTGCCGAAGGCCGAGTGGTTCGACGGGTCGTTCGCGCGGCGTCTGTCGGAGGTCGACGGGGAGCTGCACACCGTCGTCCCCGGCCGCCCGATCGGCCTCCACCCCGAAACGGTCGCCGAGCTCGCCGCGCAAGGCGTCCACCTCCACTTCTATGGCGACTTCACGCACGGCCAATGGCGAGCCTGGATCGACCGCGCGACCGCGCTCGCACCCGGCCGGCTCCACCTGCACCCGACGGTCGACCAGACGGGCTGGGCCCGTGAGCTGAGCCGCTACGACGCCGGCTGGCTCCACGTCTTCGAGAGCCGCAACGGCGGGGACATCCGGCGGGCCGACTGGGACGACCTGAACCTTCCAGCGCGGATGGCCACGCTCGCGGCCGCGGGCCTGCCGATGCTCCAGCGCGCGAACCCGGGTGCGATCGTCGCCACCCAGTCGCTCGCTCGTGCGCTCGGGACGTCGGTCTTCTTCGACGGGGTTGGCGAGGTCGCCGAGCGGCTGCGCGACCTCGACGAGATCGAGGCCGTTCGAGCGGCTGTCCTCGCGGCGCGCCGGCAGTTCTCGTTCGACGCGCACGCGGACCGGCTCGTCGACTTCTTCCGGTCGACGATCGCCCGATCCGGCTCCGCGGGTCGCGCGGCTGCATCCGGCCGCGCGACGGCTCGGTCCTATCATCGAGCGGATGGCGCCGACCGCATCCGCCCCGACGTTCGCCCGGCCGGACGCTGAGGCGCCCTGGCGTCCGCCACCGGAGCTCGTCGAGACGAGCCGGCTCTCGGGGCTCATCGGTGCCGCGGGGGTGGCCGATCTCGAGGCCCTGCAGGCGCGCGCCGTCGCCGATCCGGCCTGGTTCTGGGGCGCGTCCGTCGCCGACCTCGCGCTCGAGTGGCAGCGCCCGTACGCGGCCGCGCTCGACCTCGCGCGCGGGCCGGAGTTCGCCCGCTGGTGGCCCGGCGGCGCCTTCAACCACGCGATTGCCTCGACCGAGCCGTGGGCTCGGCGCGACCCGGACGGCGAGGCCGTCGCCTGGGAGGGCGAGGATGGCGAGCTTCGCAGGCTGACGCATGCCGAGCTCGACCGCGAGGTGCGCCGGGCGGCGTCGATGCTCGCGGCAAACGGCATCGGGACTGGCTCGCGGGTCGGAATCCTCCTGCCGATGCTCGTCGAGACGGTCCTGGCGGTCCTCGCGCTCGGCCGCCTCGGCGCCGTCTTCACGCCGATCTTCTCGGGCTACGCGGCTCCCGCCATCGCCACGCGGCTGCGAGCGTTCGAGGCGACACACCTGATCACCGCCGACGGGTTCCGTCGGCGTGGGTCGATCGTCCCGCTCAAGGCCACGGCGGACGCGGCCGTCTCGGAGGCCCCGACGGTGGGGCGCGTGATCGTCGTTCGCCGGCTGAACGCGGCGGTCTCACCCGAGGCCGGCGAACCCATCCCATGGGACGAGCTGCGCGACCGGTGGTGGGATGCCGGGCTGCCCGAGACCGGTTCAGCGGAGGCGGACGGGCCGGCAGTCCCGGTGACCGACCCCGAATCGCCGTACATGGTCATCTACACGTCCGGCACGACCGGGCTGCCGAAGGGCACCGTCCACGTCCACGGTGGCTTCCCGATCAAGGCCGCCGACGACCTCGCCCACACCTTCGACCTGCGCGCCGGCGACGGATTGTTCTGGTTCACCGACCTCGGCTGGATGATGGGTCCGTGGGCGATCTCGGGCGCGCTCCTGTTGGGCGCGCGGCTCGTGCTGTACGAAGGCGCGCCGGACTTCCCGGACCCCAGCAGGCTGTGGGCAGTCGCGGAACGCCTGCGGGCGACGCATCTCGGCGTGTCACCGACGCTCGTCCGGGCCCTGCTCGTCCACGGCGCCGAACCGGTCCGCTCGCACGACCTGTCCGCGCTTCGCGTCCTGGGCTCGACCGGCGAGCCCTGGAATGCCGAAGCCTGGACCTGGTACTTCGAGACGGCGGGGCGGGGCAGGCTCCCCATCGTCAACTACTCTGGCGGGACGGAGATCAGCGGCGGGATCCTCGGCTGCAACGTGCTCCGCCCGATCCGCCCGAGCTCGTTCAACGGCCCATGCCCTGGCATGGCGGCTGACGTCGTCGACGCGGACGGCCGAACGCTCGTCGGCGCTGTCGGCGAGCTCGCGTTGCGGGCGCCGTGGCCGGGGATGACGCGTGGCTTCTGGCCGGGCGCGCCCGACGACGACGAGCGGTACCTCGAGACCTACTGGCGGCGGCTGCCGAAGACGTGGGTCCACGGCGACTGGGCCGTTCGCGACCGCGACGGGTTCTGGTATCTCCAGGGCCGCTCGGACGACACGCTCAAGGTCGCCGGGAAGCGGGTCGGGCCGGCCGAGGTCGAGGCCGCGGCCGTCGCGCATCCCGCGGTCATCGAGGCCGCGGCGATCGGCGTCCCGGACGCGCTCAAGGGCGAATCGATCGTCGTGCTCTGTGTCGTTCGCCGCGATGCCGAGATCGTTCCGGCGGATCTCGAGACCGAGGTGTCGGCACTCGTCGTGCGAGAGCTCGGCAAGCCAAGCAGGCCGGCGGCCGTCGTCCAGGTCGCCGATCTGCCGCGCACGCGGAGCGGCAAGATCATGCGCCGCGTCGCACGCGCGGCCTGGCTGGGGCGCGACGCCGGCGACGTGTCGGCGCTCGAGAACCCGGCCGCCGTCGAATCGATCGCCGCCGTGGCGCGGGTCCGCGGCTAGGTTCGCCTGCCGCGTCCTCCGGCTTCGGCTGCGCGGCGGGGGCATGTCCCTGTCGATCGAGCTGGAGGCATGCCCAACGCGCATGCGCCGTGCGAAATCGGTCGCCACGTGCACCCGGTCCCGTCGAGATCGAGCCCGCGGCGCCGATGACGACGAACGGGTAGTGCGGGCGCGAGGCGCGTCAGGCACGGACGGCGCGGGCTGAGGGCCGGCCGCATTGCCTTGCTACGCCTGGTTGCCTGCCAGGGTCTGATTCCGGCGTCGCCGGGTCGGAAGGTTGACTGCCAGACGACGGACCGACACGGATGTCGGCCTCTCGGTGTCGCTCTCTACCCTCCGAGGCAACGGGGCGACGCGTGAGCGTCAGAACCATGCCCCCGTGGGCAATGGCGCGTCTGTCCGCCGCCGCGACTGCTCGCGGCTGAATGCTCGCATTGCCCTTCAGCGCGGCTGCCGGCCGGGGGAGTGCCAGGTGTCGACCCAACGGAGCCCAACCCGTGCCGACCGGGACGCCGGTTCGGCCATTGGGCTTCGCAACCGTTCGTCAACCCGGGCCGGCACCGAACGGCAACCGATCGGGCAACCCTCAGCCCGCTGACGCCACGCCACGAGGCCGCGACGATCGCCGGGCAAGGTGCGTCGGCGTCCCGCGGGGTGGCTGAGCGGAGGACGGCATGATCGATCACGGCGACACGGCCTGGCTGCTCGTCGCGACGGCGCTCGTCATGGTCATGCTGCCCGGCCTCGCGCTGTTCTACGGCGGCCTCGTCCGCCGCAAGAACGCGCTCTCGACCATGGGCTATAGCTTCTTCGGCCTCGCCATCGTCAGCGTCGTCTGGGTCCTGTGGGGCTACAGCCTCGCCTTCGCTCCCGACGCGACGGGCCGCGGCCTCCTCGGCGGTCTCGACTTCCTCGGTTTCGCCGGCGTGACCGGCGACGTGGATCCTCGGTACGCGACCGCCGTCCCCCATGTCCTGTTTGCGACGTTCCAGCTCATGTTCGCGGCGATCACGCCCGCGCTCATCACCGGCGCCTTCGCCGAGCGGAAGCGGTTCGGGGCGTTCGTCCTGTTCACGATCCTGTGGTCGACGTTCGTCTATTCGCCGCTCGCGCACTGGGTCTGGGCGCCGGATGGCTGGCTCCGTTCGCTCGGTGCGATCGACTTCGCTGGCGGGACGGTCGTCCACGTCTCGTCGGGCGTGTCCGCGCTCGTCGCGGCGGTCCTCATCGGCCCGCGGGTCGTGTCGTCCGACTCGACCGCCCCGCACGATCCACGCCTGACGCTGCTCGGTGCCGGCCTGCTGTGGTTCGGCTGGTTCGGCTTCAACGGCGGTTCGGCGCTCGGTGCGAACGGGCAGGCGGCGAACGCGCTGCTGGTCACGAACACGGCGGCCGGCGCCGCGACGCTCAGCTGGGTGCTCGCGAGCTGGATCCACCGTCGCAAGTGGAGCGTCATCGGCGCCGCCTGTGGCGCGGTCGCCGGGCTCGTCGCGATCACTCCCGGGTCCGGATATGTCACGGCGGGCGGCGCCGTCGTGCTCGGCCTGTCGGTCGGCGCCGTGTGCTATGCCGCGACGCTCCTGCGCGAGCGGGTCCGGATCGACGATGCGCTCGACGTCTTCGCCGTCCACGGCGTCGGCGGAACGTTCGGTGCCCTCGCGACCGGCGTCCTGGCCGTGAACGCCGTCGGCGGTGTGTCGGGCGCGATCGAGGGCAACCTTGGCCAGGTCGGCGTCCAGGCGCTCGCCGTGGCGGCGACGTACGTCTATTCGGCCGGCGTCACGTTCATCATCGTCAAGGTCGTCGGCCTCGTCCTCGGGCTGCGCGTGCCGCGTGCCGAGGAGGAGGTGGGGCTCGATCTCGCCGTCCACGGCGAGGTCGCGTTCGGCGGCTGACGGCCCTGATGACGAGGACCGTCCGGGCCCCGCTCTACGACCCACGGTTCGAGCACGACGCCTGCGGCGTCGGGTTCGTCGCGGACGCCGGCGGCCGCTCACACGACCGGGTGCTGCCCCTCG
>DASSHA010000123.1:0-12016 GCA_035693145.1 Candidatus Limnocylindrales bacterium | reverse complement strand
CGCCGACGAGATTCGTGTCGACCCGTTGCCGGTCCTGTCGACGTAGGCGTCTGATCGCTCCGCGGCGACGAATGCGGCACCGCCGGGTTCGGCCAGCGAACCCGGGCTCGGCGCCGGCCTGGCGGCGCGAGGAACTGGGGCGTCGGCTCCCGTCGTCGGCGGCTCGGCGGCCGGACGCGACGACGCGACGGGCGCCGGAGCCGACGGCGCAGGCGCCGACGGCGTCACAGCGGCCTCGCCCGCGGCGACGGCAGGGCCCGGTCCGTTCGCGGCCGCCGGCTCCGGACCGAGCGTTCGACGCAGCGGCACCTCCTTGAGGGCAAGCGCAGCCACGAACGCGACGAGCGTCGCGACGACGCCGAACGCGAAGGTCGCCACCAGGCCACTCGTGAACGCCTGGTGGAACGCCGCGTCGAACTGCGGAACGAACGGCGCGATGAGGGACTGGAACTGGGGTGGTGCGGCCTGAAGGATCGCCTGGCCGAAGCTCTGGCCGACGCCGGTGAAGTCCTGGAGATTCTGGCCTCCGCCGCCGCTCGCCAGCGCGGAGAAGCCCGCTTCGGCCTGGGCCCGGAACTGCTCGGGGACGGAGCCGATGAGCTGGTCACGGACAGGAGCCAGCCGGGAGGGCAGATCGTTCGTCAGCTGGGTCGCGAACACGGTCCCCGAGATCGCCAGGCCGACCGAGCCGCCGATCTGGCGGAAGAACGTCAGGTTCGACGTCGCGACGCCGAGCTTCGAGAACGGGACCGCGTTCTGCACGGCGATCGTGAACACGGCCAACGTCGGGCCGATCCCGACGCCCGTGATGAACATCCAGGCCCAGAGCGGTACGTAGTCGGTCGTCGCCTGGAGCTGTGTCATGAGCGCGAGGCCGACCGCGGTCAGCGCGAGGCCGACGACGATGACGGCCTTGTAGCGGCCACTGCGCGCGACGAGGAAGCCTGACACGATCGAGCTGCCGATGAGCCCGATGAGCAGCGGGAAGAGCAGGTAGCCCGAGTTGGTCGCGCTCTCGTGCCGTACCGACTGGAACCAGCGCGGCAGGAAGATGATCGCCCCGAAGAACGCGAAGCTGACAAAGAACGTCGAGATCATCGAGGCCGAGTAGACCCGTCCGCGCCAGAGGTCGAGGGGCACGATCGGCTCCTTCGCCCGCGACTCCACGACCAGGAAGGCGGCGAGGAGCACGACGGCGATCGCGATGAAGCCGCCGACCGTGGGATCGAACCAGTCGCCGGTCTGCTTGTTCGTCAGGCCGACGAGGAGGAACCCGATCGCGATCGTGAAGATCAGGCCGCCGAGGTAGTCGAGGCTCCGTGTGGCATTCGGGTTCTTGACGTTCGGGAGCAGGCGACTGATCACGAACAGGCTGATGAGCCCGATCGGGATGTTGACGTAGAAGACCCAGTGCCAGCTGATGTTGTCGGTCAGGAAGCCACCGAGGGCAGGCCCGACGATGAACGAGATGCCGAACACGGCGCCGAACAGGCCCTGGTACTTGCCGCGCTCGGCCGGCGTGAACAGGTCGCCGATGACGGCCAGCGAGATCGGAAAGAGCGCTCCCGCGCCGACGCCCTGGATCCCGCGGAAGATGATCAGCTCGGCCATGTTCTGCGACAGGCCGGACAGTGCCGAGCCGACGAGGAACAGGGTGATGCCGCCGAGCAGGAACGGCTTGCGGCCGAACAGGTCCGACAGCTTGCCGTAAAAGGGGACCGTGATCGTCGAGGTCAGGAGGTAGATCGTGACGACCCACGTGTAGAGCTCGTTGCCGCCGAGATCCGTGACGATCCGCGGCAGTGCCGTTCCGACGACGGTCTGGTCCAGGGCTCCGAGGAAGAGCCCGAGCAGGATCGCGCCGAGGATCTCGAACTTCCGGCGCTGGCTGAGCCCGAGCGCGGGATCGTGCTCGAGGTCCGGCTCGACGGCGCTCGCTTCGATTGGAAAGGCTTCCATCAGCTCCTCCCCTCCATTGCTGGGGTGGTATCGATGCCGCGGGCGGCGGCGTGGGCATAGCTCTCGAGGTGCTCTCGGAGAGCGGGATCGGGGTCCTCCCTGAGGACCAGCGCGAGGGCGTCACGGACGTCGGCGAGGGATCCTCGCAGCCGCTCGAGCTGGGACTCGTCGAGCTGGCCGATGACGCGCCGAATGAGCTCTTCGCGGAGCAGGTCGACCTGGGCGATCTGATCCTGCCCTCGCGCCGACACGCGGACGAGGACCACGCGGCGGTCGTCGGGCACGCCGACCCGCTCCACGAGCCCGCGCTCGACGAGCCGGTCCACCAGGCCCGTCGCGTTCGAGAGTGACATCTGCTGCGCCTCGGCGAGTCGAGACATCGACATCTCGCCGTGACGGGCGAGCAGCAGCAGGACGTGCCAGTGGGTCATGCTCAGCCCCGACCGCGCCATCCGCTCGCTGCCGATGCACTTGATCTCGCTGAGCGCTTCGCCGAGAACGGCGATGATCTCGCCGACGAGCGGCTCGACGGTCGAGGAAGATTCCGAGGGTCGTTCGGCCGCCAGGGCCATGTGCTTTGCTCCCGCTCCATTATTCAGAAACGCTGAACTATCCTACGGGCGACGACGATCCTGTCAAGACCGACCATCCATCGATGCCGGAGGAACAGATGCGCTTCGCACTCATGCTCGAGCCGCAGCAGGGCCTGAGCTACGACGAGCAGGCCGAGATCTTCGGGAGGGCGCAGGCGGCCGGGTTCGAAACGGTCTTCCGCTCCGACCACTACTCGAGCTTCCCCGGCGCGACCGACAACCAGACGACGGACGCGTGGGCGGTTCTCGCCGGTCTCGCCCGCGACACCAGCCGGATCGGGCTCGGCGTACTGGTCTCGCCGGTGACGTTCAGGATGCCCGGCAACCTCGCGAAGCTCGGGGCGACCGTCCAGCAGATGAGCGGTGGGCGGCTCGAGGTCGGCATCGGAGCCGGCTGGAACGAGGTCGAGCACGCCGCCCACGGGTTCCCGTTCCCCGAGATCTCGGTGCGAGCGGAGATGCTCGAGGAGCAGCTCGAGATCGTCCGCGGACTGTGGGAGGGACCCGACGGCTGGTCGTTCGAGGGCCGCCACTACCGCGTAAGCAACGCGCTGTTCCGGGCAAAGCCGCGGCCGCGCCCGCGGATCATCGTCGGCGGCGACGGTACGCCGCGGTCGATCCGCCTCGCCGTCCGCCATGCCGACGAGTTCAACATCACCTCGTCGGACCCCGATCGGATCGCCGATCGCTACGCGCTCCTCGACGAGACGCTCGCGAAGGCCGGGCGCGACCCGGCGAGCCTCACCCGTTCGGCGATGATCGGCGTGCTCGTCGGGCGCGACGACGCGGAGGTGGAGCGGAGGCGCCTGGCGCTCCTCGCGATGACGGGCCGGAACGACGGCGACGCCGAAGCCTGGTACGAGGAGCGTCGGCGCCGCTGGATCCTCGGGACGCCGGACGAGGCGCGGGCGACGGTCGCGCGGTTCGCCGCGGTCGGGGTGGAGCGGATCATGCTCCAGGACTTCGTCCCGCGGGACCTCGAGATGATCGACCTGCTCGGCGCGGAGCTCGTTTCGCAGGCGTGACGCCATCTGCCGGACGAGTCCCGGAGCTCACATGGCCCGACGTTCTCCGACGCCGGCTTGACGCCCACCGCCTCGCGATACCGGCAGACGGACATGCCGTCGCTGCGGTCGTCGGCGACGTCTGCGGGATGCACGGGCAGCTGCTCGCCAGCGTCGAGCTGTCGGTCGGGCTGCGCGTCGTGGACACGACGCGCGCAGACGTCCGTGCCGCCCTCTGGGGGTCGCGAGCGCTCGTCCGGACGTATGGCCTGCGCGGGACGATCCACGTGTACCCCGCCGACGAGCTCGCCTTGTGGCGGTCGGCGCTCGACGCGCTCCCGTTTCCGAACCGCGGCAGGATGCTCGACGCGATCGGCGTCACGCAGAAGGTGGCGAACGAGGTCGTCGACGCCATCGGCGAGGCGGTCGGTGCTGTGCCGCTCCCGCTCACCGAGCTCGAGCAGGCTGTCGCGCTGCGCGTCGGTGCGTGGGTCGGCGAGCGGCGCGGCGAGGCGTTCGGAAGCGGGCAGTCCCGGGTTCGGTCGCTCCTGCCCGACGCCTGCCGGGCGGGCCTGGTCTGCTTCGGACCGAACGACGGCGTGCGGGTGACGTACGTCCGTCCCTCCGACTGGGTCGGTCCGCAGCGGCCGGTCTCGTCCGATCGCGCGCTCGCCACCTTCGTCCGCCGTTACCTCGCATCGTATGGGCCTGCGACGGTTCGGGACTTTCGGGAATGGACGATGACCTCGACGGGCGCGGCCCGGCGTGCGTTCGACCTCATCCGCGACGAGCTCGTCGAGGTCCGCGTGGACGGCCGCCGCTCGTGGTGGCTCCCGGCGGCGCTCGACGCCGTGGGCCTGTCCCGACCGCGAGCGGACGGCCCGAGTGCCCAGCTCCTGCCGCATTTCGACCCCTACCTGGTCGGCTCCCGCCCGCGCGACGTGCTCGTGCCTCGCGCCGTCCAGTCCGCCGTGGCGCATCGCGGCCTCGCCCGCCACGACCTGCACGCCACGCTCCCGGTCGTCGTCGTGGATGGCGCGGTTGCGGGTCTCTGGAAGCGGACGCCGCGGCGCGAGACGGTCGAGATCACGGTCGAGCCACTCATGGACCTCTCGCCGGCGGCACGCGGCGCGATCGAGGCCGCCGGTGATCGCGTCGGCTCGATCCTCGGCCTCCGGCCGGAGCTCGCGTTCGGTCGCGTCGAGGCGAGGCCGCACCTCTGAGCCGTCCGCGCGCGTGGTGCCGGAGCGGCTACTCGGCCGCCGCGGCCGCGGCCAGATAGCGGGGGTCGTCGCGTCGGATCGCATCCGGGTTGCGGCCGCGGGCGCGTGCAAGCCGCTCGGCGAGCAGCTGGAGTGGCACGGCCGTCCCGAGCAACGCGGCGGTCGAGGCCGTCAGCTCGGGCGCCTCGCGAACGACGATCCGGCCGGCGGTCGTCGAGTCGGCCGGGATCGACGCCGACACGTCGACCGCGAGGATGGCGGCCGTCGGCAGCCCGAGCGCGCCGACCGCGGCCAGCAGCTGCCGCGAGCGCTCGATCCGCGGGCCGCGTTGCCGCCGGTCGGCGAGGACGAGCACGAGCCCCGTTCGCTCGTCAACCCCGGCGAGGTGGCCGTGGAGGAAGGTCTCGAGGTCACGGTATGCGGCTGGCAGCGCGGCGCCTTCCTCGACCTTGAGCACGAGCTCCCTGCCCGTGGCACGGTCAACCCCGGACGCGACGACGACGAGCCGATCGACCCCGGCCAGTCGCGAGGCGATCCGCTCGACGGCGAGCGTGTCCCGAAGCGGGGCGGCGAGCAGTTCCCGCACCGCGCCCGCGTCCAGCGTCGCATCCGCGAGGCGCGCGGCGACGATGGCGCCGACGACGATCGGGGACACGTACCCCACGGTGTGGCACCAGCTCTGGTCGAGCTCCTCGGTCGCGACGACGAGCTCGGGCGCCGCCTCTGCGGCGCCCGGCGAGCTGCCCGCGGCCGTGATGAGACCGACGGAGGCGCCGGCGTGGCGGGCGGCTTCGAGCGCGCGGTTCGTCGCCGCGGTGCCGCCCTCGTGCGACACCCCGATGACGAGGCCCCTCGTCGGCGGGTCGAGCGCGAGCTCGAACGCCTGGGCGGCCCGCACCGTGCCGACTCGGGGCGCGTTGCCGATCGCATCCCGGATCTGCTCCGCGATCGCCAGCGCGGCGTGCTCGCTCGTCCCGCAGCCGGTGACGACCACGGGTTCGTCCCGCGCGAGTGCGTCGGCGACCGCGCTCGCGAGGCGTGCGGCCGACGACGAGGCGTCGTCGAGGCGGCGGATCAACCGCACGGCCAGGTTCGGCTCGGCGTCGATCATCTCGGTCATGAGGAACGGCGGACCAGGACGGACAGGCGGCATCGTGGACGGCCGCCACGGCTCCGGCGGCGCCGGCACCGGGGCGTCCGCAGCCCCGCTGGCGAAACCGGCATCACCGTCGTCGCGGTGGTTCGGGCGGTCGCTGGGCGGCGGCGATTGGCTCATGGCGCGATCATAGGAACGAGGCGGCACGGATCGCGCCGCAGCATGGAGGTGTGGATGGACGTCGGGCTGATGATCCCGCAGGGCTGGAAGGGCGAGTACGACCGCTGGCGGCCGGCCGACGCATGGGCGCGAACCGTCGAGCTGGCGCGGGACGCGGAGGCGCTCGGGTTCGAGTCGGAGTGGGTGTTCGACCACTTCCATACGGTCCCCGAACCCACCGACGAGATCACCTTCGAGTCGTTCACGACGTTGACCGGCATCGCCGCCGCGACACATCGCGTCCGCCTCGGGCACATGGTCATCTGCACCGGCTTCCGGAACCCGGCGCTAACGGCGAAGCTCGCGTCGACCCTCGACGTCGTCTCGGGCGGACGGTTCGAGCTCGGGATCGGGGCCGGCTGGAAGGAAGACGAGTGGCGGGCGTACGGCTACAGCTTTCCGACGCTGCGCGAGCGCGTCGACGCGCTGGGTGACCATCTCGAGGTGATCACGCGGATGCTGGCCCCCGGCCGCGCGACGTACGACGGTGAGCAGGCACGCGTCCGCGGGGCGATCAACGTCCCGAAGGGGATCCAGGACCACATCCCGGTGATCGTCGGCGGCAACGGACGGACACGCATCATGCGATACGCCGTCCGCTACGGCGACGAGCTCAACTACGTGTTCCTCACGCCGGCCGAGATCACCGAACGTCGGCCCGAGATCGAGGCAGCGTGCGCCGAGATCGGCCGCGACCCTGGGACTCTCCGGCTGTCCGTGTACATGCGCGACGAGGAGGTTCGCGAGCCGGGCGCCGCGCGCATCGACCTGCTCGCCCAGTACGCCGAGACGGGCCTCGCGCGGGTCATCGCCTTCCCGACGCGCTGGTCGCCGACGGTCGAGGCGCAGGCGGCGTTCGCCGAGGACTGCGCGTCGGCCGGGATCGAGCTCCTCGCCGGCGCTGCGTCCGCCGGCTAGAGGGTCTCTAGCGCGTCGGCGCGGTGGCGTCCGCCACCGGCGGCTCCGCGAGCCCCTGTGGGGGCCGGGCGAGGCGCGGGACGATCCGACGCAGCAGCCCGATCCGGCGGATCGGTCCGTAGCGGAGCCAGGCGCGACCGACGAGCAGTGACAGCGGCACGGGGCCGAAGCGCGACGAGTCGATCGGCGGCCCGAAGCCGGCCATCGCCGCGGTCGGTGGGTCGGCATCGGCGACGAGCCATGCCTCGTCTGGGCCGAGGTGGAGGAAGCCGCCCTCGAACGGGACCGTGTCACCGGGCAGCGCCGCGACCCGCTTCACCGCCAGGATGTCGCTCGCCGGCTCGCGGAAGACGACGACCGACCCACGCCGCGGCCAGCGAGCGATCGTCGGGTCGAGGAGGAGCCAGTCGCCGGGCGCGATCCCGGGAAGCATCGATCCCTCGGCGACCGCGATCCGCCAGGGTCCGCGTCGCGCGCGGTCCACGACGCGGCGGAGCCCCGCCATCCTGCGGGGCTCCTGGCTCGTCATCGACGTGCTGCCGCGGATATCGGGTGGTCTACCTCGCCGCGCCGACCGGCTCGAGCTGCTGCATGCGGGTCGTCTGCGGGCCGCCCGTGGCGCGCCACATCTGGTCGATCCGGTCGATGAGGTCGAGGAGCTTCTGGGCCTCGGCGATGTCGACCGTCCGCTTGACCTGGGATGCCTGCTTCGCGGCCTTCCAGCAGGTCTCCTGGAGGTCCGGGAACTTCTCCGCGTGCTCTGGCTTGAAGTAGTCGCTCCAGAGCACGTCGATGTGGTGCTTCGCGAGCTCCGCGCGCTCCTCCTTGACGTGGATGCAGCGCTGGCGGAAGACCTCGTCATTCGAGTCGTTGTACTTCTGGATGATCTTGTAGCAGGACTCGGCCTCGATGCGGGCCTGTTGCGGGTCGTACACCCCGCACGGGATGTCGCAATGGGCTCGGGCGGTCACGCTCGGGGCGAGCAGACGGGTGAGACGAGACATCGATCTCCCTTCGGGCACTGAGGGTGTGCAGCCCGCCGAGCGAAGTGGGCCCGGTGGCGATCTCACGATTGACTGAAGTGTGGTGAGGCGGGCCGAGACCGTCAACCGTGGGCCCCGAACGGGGCCCCCGAGGCGATCCCTCGGACCGCTATGATCCGGCCGTGACCGTCCGCGGAGGGGCAACCGAGGCCGCTCGCGTCTGTCCGTTCGTCGCCCTCGACGACGACCGCGACCGTCGCCTCGATCATCCCGACCACCGGCATCGCTGCTACGCGGAAGCGCCACCGGCGCCGCGCGCGATCGCCCACCAGGAGGCGTACTGCCTGTCGCCGTCCTTTCCGGGCTGCCCCGTCTTCCAGGACTGGGCGAACCGCGAGGCCGCGAACGTCGCCCGCGGCGGCGCGGACCGGGCGGACCGGGCATCGACGGAGCGCAGGACCTCTGAGCGAGAGCCTGCCGGGGCGATGCCGATCGCTGCCGCCGCGGCGGCCGCGGGAGCATCCGACCGGGCCGCCCCGCCAGACAGGGATGGCCGCCCGCAGCCGCCGGCGCAGCGGCGCGACGGGATCGAGCCCGGGCCATGGGATGCCTGGACGGACGCCGAAGCGGATGGTGACGTCCGGGAGCGGGGCGAGCCGCGTCGCGACGACGCCCAGTCCAACGCGTCGGACCCTGCTGCGATCCCGCCCCGGCGTCGGCAGCCGCGTGACTGGGCCGAGCCGCCGCCATGGGGTGGCGCCGACGCGGGCCCAGCGGACGATCCGAACGCTGCACCGCCGCCGTTCCTCGCGGAGCGGGACGCGCTGTCGTCCCGCGATCCACGGGCCGATGACGACGCGCGCGCTGCGCCTGGCGCACCGAGGGCGGCGGCGCTGAGCGGGGCTGGTCTCGCGGCCTCGCCTGCGGCACGCGCCGCGCGCGGACCCGAGCCCGGGCCCGAGGACGACGACGACGCGGATTACGAGGTTGCGCGGGAACGAACCGACCGGCGGCGGTCGATCGCCGCGGGACGACTGCGTGGCGCCGAGCGGGACGCGTCGGTCCCTCCGTGGGAGCCGCGCAAGCGGTCGGAGGCCTATCCGGCACTCAAGACGCCGATGTCGCTGCCGCGTCTCGGTCCGCTCGCCGGCGCGGTGGCGGCGCTCGCCATCGCCGCCCTCGCCCTGTTCTTCATCGTCCCGGCGCTGCTCGACCTGGGCGGCGACGGCGGGGGCCCCGGCGGCGGCGGCGGCTCGAGCGCGTCACCGTCGGCGGCCGTGTCTCCCGCCGCGTCGGCGGTGCCCGCGACGCCGGCGGCCCCGACGCCGCAGGTCTACGTCATCAAGCAGGGCGACACGCTCTCGAAGATCGCGAAGAAGTTCGGCCTCACCGTCGACGACATCCTCCAGGCGAACACGACGACGATCAAGGATCCGAACAAGATCGCGCTCGGGGAGCAGATCGTCATCCCCGTCCCGTCGCCGTCGGACGATGGGTCGGACGCGTCGGCAGAGCCCGCCTCGCCCTCGCCCTCGGCCTGACGCGCCGTCGCCTCGTCAGCGACGAGGCGACATGTTGATCGCGGTGATCTTCCCGGCCTCGACGCGGAATGAGGCATCGAGGTGCTGTGACGGCGCGCCCGGTCGGACCGTGACGAGATCCGCCTGGTAGGTGTTGCCCATGTCGCGAACGTCGCCGGGGATCATCTTGAAGCCCTTGTCCGCGCGCAGGAACCAGCCACCGACCCGCTCGCTGCCACGGAGCGTCTGCACGCTGTCGCCGACGTGGATCCGCATCTCGGCGGTGTCGTCGAGCAGCGCGACGGCGTCCTCGCGATTGCCGTTGTTCAGGAGGTCGAAGAACTCCTCCATCGTGTCGACCGCACCCATGGCCCGAGTGTATTGCGTGACGGCGACTGGCACCCTCGACGTTGGGCCGGTAATCGCTCTCCGAGGACGGAGGCCGCTCGGTGGAGGCCATCCGTCCGAGGATTCAGAAGCCGCCGCCGGCGCCTCCGCCACCACCGCTGAAGCCGCCCCCGCCGCCGCTGCCTGACGAGCTGGGCGAGTTGCCGATCGTCCCGAGCGCCGCCATCATCCCGCCGAAGTTCGGCACCGCCGAGCTCGAGAACACGCCGCCTCCACCACCGCTCTGGCCGCCGACGAGGTTCGCACCCTGTGCGCCGCCGGTGCCGTACCAGCCCGGCAGGTAGGCGGTCGTCGTCCGCCCGTCGCGGAGGTCGTCGAGGCTTCGGGCGAGGACGGCCTCGACCTGCTGCTGGAGACCGAGGGCGACACCCCAGACGACGGCGCGGTCCGGCGACTCGAGCCACGGCAGGTTCGCGTCTGCGACGACCTGGTCCATCGAGCGGGCCTGGGCCATCGTCTTCTCGAGCGTCCGCCGGTACGCGGCGAGCATCGCCCGGATCATCGCGCCGGGCATCGTCCGTGCTGGCATCGCCGATGCGAGGCCGGCGATCACGAGACCACCGGCGAGGCCCCCGATCCCGACGAGCAGCAACCCGTTGCTCGGGACGTTGAGCCCGGCCCAGATTGCGACGCCGCCGAGGAGCGCGATCAGCCCTCCTCGCTGCAGCCATCGCTGGGTCACCTTCCGCGGCGATTCGGTGAACCAGCCCTTCTGCGTGACGTGCTGCTCGAGTCGTTGATCGAAGCCGCTGACCTTCGTGCCGAACTTCAGCAGCTCCGCCGGGTCGACGTAGTCGCCGTCGGCGAGGTCCGCCAGCTCGCCGTAGGCGTACTCCTCGGCCGGCCCCAGCGGCTGGCGTGACGCCTTCGTGCGCTCGAACTCGCTCCGGGCGTCGGCGGCGACCGGCGCCCCGATCGCGACGCCGAGCTTCGTCTTGCCGAGACCGAGCACGCCGCTCTTCTCCTCCCTGAACGAGAGCATGCCGCGGCTCGCAAGGTCGAGCATCGCCGTCGTCAGCGTTCGGCGCGACGAGCGACCATCGAACACGAGCGCGCCGGACGCCGGCGTGAGATCGGGTGGCGGTTCGGGGATATGGATCGAGGGGTCGTCGAGATAGATCGGGTCGCGGCCGTAGCGCCGCCACTCCCAGACGCCCCAGCCGGCGAGGAGCAGGAACAGGATCGGCGCGCCGACGAGCCCGACGGCCGCGTCGACCTGCCGCGCGAGCCGCAGCTTCGCGGCGGCCTCGACGCTCGTGCCGGCGTCGATCCGCTCGAGCGCGACGAGAAGCGCGCCGTCGAGGTCGGCGTCCTTGAGCTTCGGAAGCATGTCGTTCTCGTAGACGCGTTGGAGGTCCGACTGGGAGAGGTAGACGGACTTGTAGCCCTCGGCACCGTCGAGCTGGACCTGTCCGTGGACTTTCGATTCGTCGAGGTCGAACAGGATCACGAGGCCGTTGTCGAAGCCCTTCTGGCCGACGCCCCACTGGGTGCCGAGGGCGTCGGCGTCGGCCTCGGCGAGCTCGGGCGAATCGCTCTCCGGCTTGACCTGGGTGTAGACGACGATCTCGACGCCCGTTCGGTCCTTGATCGCCGCGATCGTCTGCTCCGCGGACCCGATCGTCGAGGCGCTGAACACGCCGGCAGTGTCGTAGACGGCCGTGCCGGGAACGCGGTCCGGGTACGGCGGGCCCGCCGCGGCCACCACGGACGCGAGCGCGAGCGCGAACGCGACGAAGCCGACGACGAGCGTGACGAGCGTGGCGACCGCGCCGACGCGCGACCGGACGTGACGGACCAGCCTCACCCGATGATTGTGCCGTGCGCCGGAGTCGGCGCGTGCGGTGATTGCCTGCCAGGCCATGATTCCGGCGACGACCGGTCGCGGCGTTGCCTGTGAGGGAATTTGCCGGCGTAAAACGCGGTCTCGTGCCGGCGGGAACGCCCAATCGTTGCCTGCCGGGCGACGACGCGACGAGATGAGGCGTAATTCATACCCGGGGAGGCAACGACCGTGGCGCATCCTCGTCGCCTGGTCCGGTCGCCTGGTCCGGTCGCTTGGCCCCGTCGCCTGGCCCCGTCGCCTGGCCCCG
>DASSHA010000122.1:0-17265 GCA_035693145.1 Candidatus Limnocylindrales bacterium | reverse complement strand
CGACGCGACCCTCGTGCTGATCCGGCTGTTTGCCGTCTTTGTTGCAGTCAGCGTCGCCGTGTCGCTCATAGCTCGTCGCACCGCCCTTCCGCACGCGGTCGTCCTCGTCGCGTGCGGCCTCGGCGCGGGCTTGTTCGTTCGGCTGTCCGAAGCGGAGATCCCGCCAGAGCTCGTGCTCCTCGTGCTCATCCCGGGCCTCATCTTCGAGGCGTCGTACAAGATCGACAGCCGAATCCTCCGCCGCTCTCTCCCGGCGGTCGTCCTGCTCGCCGGACCTGGCGTGTTCGTGACGGGAGTCGTCGTCGCGCTCGTGCTCCACGCCGCGGACGGCATGCCACTCGCAACGGGGTTCGTCGTCGGTGCCATCGTGTCCGCAACGGATCCCGCAGCGGTGATCGCGACGTTTCGCCACATCGGTGCGCCGCGGCGACTCTCGACGCTCGTGGAGGCCGAGAGCGTATTCAACGACGGGACGGGGATCGTCGTCTTCTCGATCGCCGCCGCCGCGCTCGTCAGACCGATCTCACTCGGCGACGCCGCGCTCCAGTTTGTCGCGATCGTCCTCGTCAGCGGCCTCATCGGGTTCGCCTGCGGGCAGCTCGGGACACGGCTCATCGTCCGAGTCGAGGAACGAGTGGTCGAGCTCGGGATCTCCCTCCTGCTCGCGTATGGCACGTACCTGATCGCCGACGCGCTCCATCAGTCCGGTGTGATCGCGACGGCCGTCGCCGGGATCGTCCTCGGGAACGAGGGTCGCCGTCTCGGCCTCTCGTCGGCGGCCGTGGACGCCCTCGACACCGTCTGGGAGTTCCTCGCCTACCTCCTGACGGCGCTCGTCTTCCTGCTCGTGGGGCTCGCGATTCCGATCACGACCATGGCCGGGGCGCTCCCGGCGATCCTCGCCGCCGTCGCGGGGGTCCTGGTCGCGCGCGGCCTGGTCGTGTACGGGTTGCTCGGCGCGCTTCGCCACGTCCGCGGCTCGGACGTTCGCGAGGAGGTGCCCGTCGAGTGGCTCCACGTCATCTTCTGGTCGGGACTGCGCGGCGCCATCGCTGTCGCGCTGGCCCTGTCGCTCGCTCCGGACGTGCCGGGTCGGACACAGATCCAGGAGATCGCATTCGGCGTCGTGCTGTTCACCCTCGTCGTTCAGGCCACGACCGTCGAGGCGCTGCTGCGTCGCCTCGGTGTCGGGGCGGTGAACACGATGCGGCGCGGGCCTGCGGCTGCGAATGGCCAGCGAGAGAGCCGGGTCGCCGACAGCGCCGGCGATTGACCGGCGCTATCAGCGGCGACGAAAGAGCCCGTGCCGCTGGGCCGCCTCGACCTCGGGCGACAGCCGCCGACCGACCGACCGCAGCAGCTGGTCGATCTGTGCTCGCCACGGGCGCCCGATTGGCATGCGATCGAGCCACTCGAGGTATTCGGGGTCGACCCGCGCGATCTCGGTGAGCGAGGAGCCCGCATACCGCCCGAAGTTGAGGACAGGCTCGCCTCGCGCAGCATCGGAGGCCGGCTTCGCCCGCGCGACAGCTTGCCCCTCGTCGGCGTCGTGGGGACGCCGCCGAGCCGTTGCCGGCGAGCCGGCCGTCGCCGGGCCAGCAGCCGGTTGGGCGGACCCCGCGCGCTCCGAGGCGGCGATCGCACGCTGTCGATCGTGCGCCGCGCGACGCGCGGGATCGGAGAGGACGGACCACGCTCGGTTGATCGCGACCATCCTGTCCGGGTCCGCGGCACCGCCCGCGTGATCCGGATGAAACCGCTGCGCGAGCCGTCGATACGCGGCCTGGATGATGTCCGGATCGGCCTCGGGATCAACCTGGAGCGTCTTGTAGGGATCGAACCCGTTCGTCATCGTCCTCGCCAGCCCGGCGTCGGTCTCGAGCCCGTGCGCCCGCGCACACTAGCAGACGTGATCGACAAGCCGGACACTCGCGCGCTCGGCCGCCAGCGCTGGCGGATCCGATACGCGCGCGACGGGACGGTGGCCGATCGGACTCGGCGCGACGAGGCGGTCGTGTGGGCGGAGGCGATCGGCTCGAGCGGGCTTCCCGTCGTCACGACTGGCCAGCCGCCGCGCCCTCACCTCGTCTTTGGACCGCCGCTCGTCGTTGGAGCAACCGCCGAGGACGAGCCACTCGATCTTGTCCTGTTCGAGCGCCTCCCGATCGCCACCGTCCGATCGCGCCTCGCCCCGGTTAGGCCGCCGGGATACGAGTTGCGTGTCCTCCACGACGTGTGGCTCGGTGGGCGATCGCTCGCGGCGATCGGTCGCGCCGCCGACTATGTCATCGGCGTTCAGGGGTCGACCCGTGACGTGCTGGAGCAGGCGACATCCGGTCTCCTCGCTGCCGATCGCCTCGAACGCACACGACGCCATGGCAAGGAGGGCGCGACGTTCGATCTCCGGCCGCTCGTCGTCGACCTCGCTGTCGTGCCGGACGCACTGCTGGTCCGCGTCCGCGTGGACCCTGAACGTGGCGTTGGGCGCCCCGACGATGTCGTCGCGGCGCTCGCGGAGCAGCTCGAGACGTCGCTCGAGATTTCCGACCTCGCCAGGGTCCGTGTCTGGCTCGCCGACGACGATCCGCCCGCGTCGCTGGCCGACGTCTATCGCGCCTACCTCGATCATCGCGATCCGCCCGCCCCGGCGGACCTGTCCGGTGCGGCACAGCCGCCCGGTCCGCCCGCCTCAGCGGGTCGTCTCGAGCTCGATTGACGCTTCCGGCCCCCGTTCATACAATCGCGGTTCGCGCCCCGGCGACGCCGGCGGCGTCTTCATGTCCGCGCCGCGACCTCGGATCCCGAGCGGGCGCCCACCCCGGAGATCCATGTACGCAGTCATCGAGACGGGCGGAAAGCAGTACCGCGTCGAGCTCGGCACGCAGCTCGCCGTCGAGCGGCTGGACGTCGAACCCGGTGCGTCGATCACCCTCGATCGTGTCCTGCTCGTGGCCGACGGTGAGGAGGCCACGGTCGGTCGTCCCCTCGTCACCGACGCCGCGGTCGCCGCTGAGGTCGTGACGAACGATCGGGCCGACAAGGTCATCGTCTTCAAGTACCGCCCGAAGGCCCGTCGCCGTGTGAAGAAGGGGCATCGTCAGGAGCGGACGGTGCTCCGCATCAGCGACATCCGGTTCAACGGCCGCAGCGCCGCGGACGACGCCCGTGCCGCCGACGAGCGGGCCAGGACCGAACGCCAGCGCCTCCAGGACGCCGCCGCCCGGCAGGCGGCGGAGGACGCGGCCCTTGCCGAGAAGCTCGCCAAGCGTGCCGCGCCGGCACCGGAGCCGGCCGCGAAGCCCTCGCGGTCGAAGGCCGCGCTGAAGGCCGGGTCCACCGGTGCCACGGAACCGGCGGCCCCACGCGGGCCGGCCAAGCCGAAGCGAGCGCGGGCCGCGCACGCTGAGAGCCCGGCCGTCGGCGAGGCCGAGACGACCGAGACGACCGAGACGACGCCCACCGCGGTCGAGCGGACGGCGACAGAGCCGACGGCGACCGATACGCCCGAACCGGTCACGACCGGGCAGACCGAACCTGCGCAGGCGGCCGACACCGGGAAGGACGACTAGAGATGGCACACAAGAAGGCCGGCAGCAGCTCGAAGAACGGCCGCGACAGCGTCGGCCAGCGACTCGGCGTCAAGGCCGGTGACGGCGAGCTCGTATCTGCCGGTTCGATCATCGTCCGCCAGCGGGGGATGACGTTCCTCGCGGGCACCGGCACGGGCCTCGGCCGCGACTACACGGTCTTTGCGACCGTCACCGGCCGCGTCCGGTTCGAGCACCAGACACGCGACAAGAAGCGCATTCGGGTCGAGGCGGCACCCACCGCCTGACCGAGCCACGATGACCACCGGCGAGGCAGTGCGACCGCGCACGGACGGCGTCCAGGAGAGACCATGAAGCCCGACATCCATCCGAAGTACTTTCAAGCCGAGGTGCACTGCGCCTCGTGCGGGACGACGTTCACCGTCGGGAGCACCCGGCCCGAGCTCCGAGTCGACGTCTGCAGCAACTGCCACCCGTTCTTCACGGGCAAGCAGACGATCGTCGACACCGCCGGCCAGGTCGAACGCTTCCAGCGACGGCTCGAGCGCCAGGTTCGAGCCTGACGAAGCCTCGCCGAGCGGCGGACGTTCGATCGAGCGAGCCTGCCGACCCGCGCCGCGAACGCGGATAGACTGCGGCGGTGCCTCGCTTCTCGTACGGTGGCCAGGCCCTCATCGAGGGCGTCCTCATGCGCGGCCGCGACGCAATCGCGGTTGCCCTGCGCCACCCCGACGGTCGGATCGTCTGGGCGAGTGAGCGGCTGGACACGGGCATCCACGGCTCGCGCTGGTCGAGGCTGCCGCTCGTCCGCGGCCTCGTCGTCCTCTACGAGACGCTGATCGTCGGCACCCGCTGGCTCGTCCGCAGCGCCTCCGTCGCTGCCAGCGAGGAGGGCATCGAGCTCGGGCGCGGGTCGATCGCGCTCATGCTCGGGCTCACGCTCGTCGCGGCGATCGGGATCTTCTTCCTGCTCCCGCTGTTCCTGGCGGGTCTCGCGACCGCCGGGGTCGCAGCCGCCGGCGGCGACGAGCACGGCCTCGCCGCGTCGCTCCTCGAGGGCCTCATCCGCGTCGCCCTGTTCGTCGCCTACCTGCTCGTCATCGCCCAGGCACCCGACGTCAAGCGGGTCTTCCAGTACCACGGCGCCGAGCACATGACGATCCACGCGCTGGAGCACGGGGATCCGTTGACGACCGACGCCGTTCGTCGTTACCCGACGGCGCACCCGCGCTGCGGCACCGAATTCCTCGTCGTCGTCGTCGCGCTCTCGATCATCGCGTTCAGCCTCGTCGGCAAGCAGTCCCTGCCGGTCTCGGTCGCGAGCCGGATCCTCCTGATTCCCGTGATCGCGGCCGTCGGATACGAGCTCCTCAAGCTCGGCGCACGGTACCGCGCGAATCCACTCGTCCGGGCGGTCATGTACCCGGGCATCCTCGTCCAGAAGATCACGACTCGCCAGCCGACCGACGACATGATCGAGGTCGCCATCGTGTCGATGGAGCAGGCGCTCGAGGCGGACGGCGAGCCCCGCCCGGCGGACTCGGTCGAGCTCCACGCCGAGCCGATGCTGCTTCCGGGCCGGACGGCGCCCGCCGATTCCGCCTGATGGACGGCCTCGACGCGAAGCTGGCGGCCGTCGCTCGACAGTACGACGACCTGCAGGCGCAGCTTTCGACTCCCGAGGTGGCCCGCGACCCGGACGCCCTTCGACGGCTCGGCAAGGAGATCAGCCGGATCGAGCCCGTGGTCGAGGCGTATCGCCGGCTGCTCCATCTGCGCACCAGCCTCGACGAGGCACGACAGATGCGCGAATCGGAGCCCGACTCCGGCGTACGCGAGCTTGCGCGCGAGGAGGTCGAGTCGCTCGAGCACGAGGAGGCGCGGCTGGTCGACCAGCTCAAGGTGCTCCTGCTCCCGCGTGACCCCAACGACGACCGCAACGTCATCGTCGAGATCCGCGCCGGAACCGGCGGCGAGGAGGCTGCGTTGTTCGCCGGTGAACTGCTCCGGATGTACCTCCGCTACGCCGACGAGCGGCGCTGGCATCCGGAGGTGATGTCGCTGCACGAGACGGGCAACGGCGGCGCGAAGGAGGCGATCGTCCAGATCCGCGGCGACGGCGCCTACAGCCGGCTGAAGTTCGAGGGCGGCGTCCATCGCGTCCAGCGCGTGCCCGTCACCGAATCGTCGGGCCGGATCCATACCTCGACCGCGACGGTCGTCGTCATGCCCGAGGCCGAGGAGATCGAGGTCCCGATCGACGAGGACCGCGACCTGCGGATCGAGGTCAAGCGCTCGTCGGGGCCGGGCGGTCAGTCCGTGAACACGACCGATTCGGCCGTCCGAATCACGCACCTACCGAGCGGCCTCGTCGTCGAGATCCAGGACGAGAAGAGCCAGCACAAGAACAAGGCCAAGGCCCTCGCGGTCCTGCGTTCGCGTCTCTACGACCTCGAGATCGAGAAGAAGCGCGCGGAGGACTCGGCGACCAGGCGCGGGATGATCGGCGCGGGCGACCGTTCCGAGAAGATCCGTACCTACAACTTCCCGCAGAACCGCGTGACCGACCATCGGATCGGCCGCGACGTCCACGATCTGCCTCGCTTCCTCCAGGGTGACCTCGACGAGGTCATCGACGCGCTCGCGACCGAGGACCAGGCGGAGCGCCTGCGCGACGTCGTCGACGACGGCAACGATTCGAACGGCACGGGTGGGGCGCGGCGTGGCCGCTGAGCCGCCTGGCATCGAGGACGTCCCTGCCGGCCCGCCCATCGGCGGCCAGCCGACGGGCACCCCGAGGACCGATGGGCGCGACGCGGCAACCGCCGCATCCGACGTCACATGGATCGAGACCGGGCAGCCATCGATCGTCCCCGCGACCGACCTTGGCTCGGTCCTCACCCTGAAGCACGCCAATCTGTTCCTGCTGACCGACCAGTTCGGCGACATCCACCCCGACAGCCGTGGCCTGGGGTTGTACCGCGACGACACGCGGATCCTCTCGTGTGCGGCCCTTCGGGTGAATGGCGCCCGGCTGGCCCTCCTCCAGTCGCCTGTCGGCGGGACGTACCAGGGCGCGATCGAGATGACGAATCCCGGGCCGCTCCGCGACGTCCACGCAAAGATCGAGCCCGAGATGGACGTCGAGCTCGCCCGGCGGAGCCTGGGGATCCGGCGCGAGCGCCTCATTGCCGGAGCGCTCCGCGAGCGCGTCAGGATCGTCAACCATGCCGAGCATCCGGCCTCCGTCACGGTCGACCTCGAGCTCGCCGACGACGGGGCGGACATCTTCGAGGTCCGTGGCTATCCGCGCCGTGAGCGCGGCGACGTCCGGCCGGTCGCCGTGGAGCAGACGGGCCGACAGGTGACGTTCGGGTACGACGGGCTCGACGGCGTTCGGCGGCTCACCCATGTGGCCTTCTCGGAAGCGGCCCGGATTCGTGCCTCAGCGACGGACGATGCCGCCGGCACGTCCGGCGGCCAGGTCCGCGCCAGCTGGCGGTTCGACCTGGACCCCGGTGACGAACGGGCGATCGAATGGCGGGTCTGGGACTCCCGACAGCCGATCGGCCCGGCGAGTGACTCGACGAGGCCCACGGCCGACGAGCTCTTTCCGGATCCGCCGGCCGTTCGGGTCGACGAGGCGGCCGCCGCCTATCACGCCTGGTCCCGCGGGACGACCGGCGTCGACGCGGACCATCAGCTCTTCAACCTCGCGATCCAGCGTTCGGTCGCCGACCTGCGACTCCTCGTCAACGACGGCCCGGATCCCGGTGAGCGGTACGTCGCCGCCGGGGTTCCATGGTTCGCGACGCTGTTCGGGCGCGACGCGATCATCAGCGCCCTCCAGGCGCTCGCCTTCCGGCCCCAGATTGCGATCGAGGCGCTCGGCGTCCTTGCCGCCCGGCAGGCGACCGCGACGGACGACTGGCGCGATGCCGAGCCCGGCAAGATCCTCCACGAGCTGCGCAAGGGCGAGATGGCGCGCGCCGGCGAGCTGCCGTTCACGCCCTACTACGGCTCGGTCGATTCGACCCCGTTGTGGCTCGTGCTCCTCGGCGCGACGTTCGACTGGACCGGCGACCGCGAGCTCGTCGACCGGTACTGGCCGAACGCCCTCGCGGCGCTCGAATGGATCGACCGTTTCGGCGACCGCGACGGCGACGGCTTCGTCGAATACGCGCGGCGGTCGGAGCGCGGCCTGGTGAACCAGGGCTGGAAGGATTCCGCCGACGCGGTCCGCGACCGGCGCGGCAGGCTCGCCCAGCCGCCGATCGCGCTTGCCGAGGTCCAGGGCTACGTCTACGACGCCAAGCGACGGATGGCCCACCTCGCCGGCATCCGGGGCGAGGTCGAGCTGGCCGCTCGGCTGGAGCAGGAGGCCAACTCGCTTCGGGAGCGGTTCGAGGCGGCGTTCTGGGTCGAGGACCTCGGCTACTACGCGATGGCGCTCGACGCGGACAAGCGTCCGGCCGACGCGATCGCCTCGAACGCCGGCCATTGCCTCTGGACCGGAATCGTCGCCTCCGACCGAGCCCATCACGTCGCCGATCGCCTGCTGGACCGGGGTCTCTTCTCGGGGTGGGGGATCCGGACATACGCCGCCGGGCAGCCGGGCTACAACCCGATCGGGTATCACACGGGGACGGTCTGGCCCCACGACACGTCGCTCATCGCGGCCGGTCTCAAGCGCTACGGCTTCCACGACGAGGCGAACCTGCTCATCGGCCGGGTCTTCGAAGCCGCGCAGCAGTTCCCCGCCTATCGCCTGCCAGAGCTGTTCTGCGGGTTCGAGCGCGAGGACACGAGCGTCCCGGTTCCCTATCCGGTCGCCTGCTCGCCACAGGCCTGGGCCGCCGGGGCGCCGTTCCTCTTCCTCCAGACGATGCTCGGTCTCGACGCTCACGCCGACCGACACGAGCTCGAGCTTCGACGGCCGGAGCTGCCCAACTGGCTGCGCAGCGTCCGGTTGACGAACCTGCGGGTCGGCGACGCCGTGGTCGACCTGCTCTTCCACACCTACCGCGGCACGACGAGCGCCGAGGTCCTCCGGAAGGTCGGCGACCTCTCGATCACGATCCGGCTCTGATCGCGGCGACGAGCGAACGCCGATGCCGACCGTGCGCGAGCTGCTCGACGAGGGCATCAGCCGTCTCCGCGCCAGCGGTTCGGAATCGCCCCGCCTCGACGCCGAGCTGCTGCTGGCGCGGGCGATCAGCGCCGATCGAACCGCCGTTCTCGCCCACCCCGACGCCCCGGTCGGGGACGGGCAGGCGGCGAGCTATGCGGCCGACGTCCGCCGTCGCGAGGACGGAGAGCCGGTCGCCTACATTCGCGGCTTCAAGGAGTTCTACGGGATCGCGCTGGGTGTCGACCGGCGCGTCCTCATCCCACGGCCAGAGACGGAGCGGCTCGTCGAGCTTGCCGAGGACGAGGTTGCCGATCGCCTGACGTCGGCGCCTCGGAGCCCGGGAGGCCATCCGCTCCGGGTGGTCGACGTCGGGACGGGCAGCGGCGCTGTCGCCATCGCGCTCGCCGTCGCGCTCCGACGGCGGCGGATGCTCGAACACGTCGAGCTCATCGCGACGGACGACTCGGACGACGCCATCGCCGTCGCCCAGGTGAACGCGGTGGGGCACGGGGTCGCCGATCGCGTCCGGTTCGTCTCGACAGACCTCCTGACGCCCGTCGTGGAGCGGCCGTATGACCTGGTCGCGGCGAACCTGCCGTACATCCCCTCGGCAGACGTCGAGGGGCTTCCGATCGCGGCCTCGTTCGAGCCGCGCGCCGCGCTCGACGGCGGCCCGGACGGCCTCGCGCTCATCCGCCGGCTGCTCGCACGGCTCCCCGAGGCCCTCGCCGATTCGGGAGTCGCGCTCCTCGAGATCGGGTCCGAGCAGGCGGCCGCGATCGAAGCGGCGGTCGGGGCGAGCTTGCCGGGCTGGAGCATCGCGATCGAGGCCGACCTTTCCGGACGGCCTCGAGTCGCCCGGATCTGGCGCGCGGCCGTGGCCGATCGGCCGGGCCGGCCCGCGTGACACGAGCGACGATCGTCCCGGATGACGCCTTCGGGCGCGAGACGGCGATCGCAGCACTCCGGGCGGGCGGGCTCGTCGGGCTGCCGACCGACACCGTCTACGGGATTGCGGTCGGGCTCGCGACGCCGGGCGGCATCGAGCGGCTGTTCGCGGCCAAGGACCGGCCGGCCGACAAGGCGATCATGGTCCTCGTCGACGGCCCCGACCAGGTCGCCTCGCTCGTCGCGTGGCCGCGCGCCGCGCGCGTCCTCGCCGAGCTCTGGCCGGGCGGACTCACGCTCGTGCTGCCCCTCCTCGACGCGGCCGTCGTCCCGCCCGCCCTCGTCGGCGCCGGTCGGACGCTCGGCGTCCGAGTGCCTGACCATCCGTCGCCGCGCGCCCTCGCACGCGTCCTCGGTCCGCTCCCCACCACGTCCGCGAACCGGTCCGGGGAGCCGGCGGCGATGCGGGCGGACGCGGTCGCCGCCACGCTCGGCGACCGGCTCGTGACAATTCTCGACGGCGGGCCGAGCGCGGGCGGGACCGCGTCGAGCGTCGTGGACTGCTCGGTCGAGCGCCCCGTCGTCCTGCGTCCCGGCGCGATCACCGCGGCGACCCTCGCGGCGCTGCTCGACGCCGCCGGGATCGGTCACGAGATCCGGGGACGGTAGACTCGATCCTCCGGTCCCGAGCGCGCGACCGGCAGTGGCGCGGGCGCGGTTCGAGGAGGTGAGCGTTGACGGTATCCGGCGGATCGCGCCTCGGCTGGGCACCGCTTTCGGACGTCGATCCCGAGCTCTGGGCCGCGATGCTCGGCGAACGCGACCGCCAGCGCGACAAGATCGAGCTCATCGCATCCGAGAACTACGTCTTCTCGGCCGTGATGGAGGCCCAGGGCAGCTGGCTGACGAACAAGTACGCCGAGGGCCTGCCGGGCAAGCGCTACTACGGCGGCTGCGAGTTCGTCGACGTCGCCGAACGACTCGCCCAGGAGCGTGCCCTCGCCCTGTTCCCGGGTGCCGAGCACGTCAACGTCCAGCCACACTCGGGCGCGCAGGCGAACATGGCGGCCTACTTCAGCGTCCTCGAGCCGGGCGATCGTATCCTCGGCATGAACCTCGCCCACGGTGGCCACCTCACGCACGGCTCGCCGGTCAACTTCTCCGGTCGCATGTACGAGGTCCACGCGTACGGCGTCGAACGGGAAAGCGAGCGGATCGATTACGCCGCGCTCGAACGCCAGGCCGGCGAGGTCCAGCCGAAGGTCATCGTCGCCGGCGCGTCGGCGTACCCGCGAACCATCGACTTCGAGCGGATGGCGCAGATCGCCCACGCGGTCGACGCGCTCCTGTTCGTCGACATGGCCCACATCGCCGGGCTCGTCGCCGCGGGCCTGCATCCGTCACCGTTCCCGCACGCGGACCTCGTCACGACGACGACGCACAAGACGCTCCGCGGACCGCGCGGCGGCCTGATCTTCTCGCGGGCCGAGCTGCCCGCCGGGATCGACCGGTCGCGCTTCCCGACGGTCAAGTCGACGCTCGCCCAGGCGGTCGACAAGACGGTCTTTCCGGGGATCCAGGGCGGACCGCTCATGCACGTCGTCGCCGCAAAGGCGGTCGCGCTCCTGCTCGCGGCGACGGACGAGTACCGGACGGACCAGCGGCGGACAGTCGAGAACGCCCAGGTGCTGGCCGCTTCCCTCGCCGCCGACGGAGCGCGGGTCGTCTCGGGTGGCACGGACAATCACCTCATGCTCGTCGACGTCACGCCGCTCGGCGTGAGCGGCAAGGAGGCCGAGCACCTCCTCGACGAGATCGGGATCACCGTCAACAAGAACGCGATCCCGTTCGACACGCAGCCGCCGAACGTCGCCTCCGGGATCCGGGTCGGAACGCCGGCGACGACGACCCGCGGCTTCGGGGTCTCCGAGATGGGCGCGATCGGCCGGCTCATCGTCGACGCGATCGCCACCCGTGACGAGCCGGCCGAGCAGGCCCGGCTGGCGGCCGAGGTCCGCGCGATCACCGCCCGTTTCCCGGTCCCGGGGCTGCCCGAGGCGTGATCCTGCGCCGGGTCTCGCGCCGGCCCCGGCCTTCCGTTCGGTGACCCTTCCGGACGACCTCGCGGCGGCGCTGCCCTATGCCATCGGGGCGTTCCTGTTCGCCGCCGGGATCGCCTTCGTCCTCACGCCGTTCGTGCGGTTCGTCGCCATCCGCCTCGAGATGGTCGACGAGCCCGACGAGCGACGGGTCAACGACCGGCCCGTCGCGCGGGGCGGCGGGATGGCCGTGGTCACGGCGTTCGTCCTCGTCTCGGTCGTCGTCCTGTTCCTCAACGACCGGGAGGACGTCATGCCGATCCCGGCCACGCTCGACGGACCGCAGCTCGTCGCGCTTCTCGCCGGCGGCGTCGCGGCCGCGCTGCTCGGGCTGATCGACGACCTCCTCCAGGTCCGCGCACGCTGGCAGCTCGCCGGTCAGCTCCTGCTGGCCGGTTGGGCGATCGCGCTCGGGATCACGGTCTCGTTCGTGACGAGCCCCGTCGGTGGCGATTCCGTGATCAGGCTCGGCGGCATCATCGGCGTCGCGTTCACCCTGTTCTGGATCGTCGGCATGATCAACGCGATCAACTTCATCGACGGCCTGGACGGCCTGTCGTCGGGGATCGCGCTCATCGCCGCGCTGACGATCGGGATCATCAGCTTCGAAGCGTCGTTCGACCAGCCGCTGATCGGCGTCCTCTGCTTCGCGCTCGCCGGCGCCCTGCTCGGGTTCCTGCGCTGGAACTTCCATCCCGCGACGATCTTCGCGGGCACGACCGGGACGATGTTCATCGGCTACACGCTCGCCCTGCTCGCGGTCGTGGGGACGGCGAAGGTCGCGATCGCCCTGCTCGTGCTCGGCGTGCCGATCATCGACACGTTCTGGATCATCGTCCGCCGGCTGGCGACTCGGCGGGCGCCGTTCTCGGCGGACCGCGGTCACCTCCACCACCGGCTCCTCGATCTCGGCCTGTCGCACCGCCAGGCGGTCCTGCTCATCTACGCGATCTGCCTCGCGCTCGCGGTGCTGTCGCTCGGCCTCTCGGGCAGCGGCCAGCTCTACGCGTTCCTCGGCGTGTTCGTGGGGCTCGGTGTCCTCCTCACGGTCCTCGCCCGGCGATCGATGATCTCGGGGCTCGAGGCCGAGGCGTATGCATCGCGGGCCGAGGCGGCGACGGACACCGACACCGACGCCGGCGATGCCGTCCGCCCGCCGACCGTGCCGACGCGGCCGCGCCGGGAGCCGCACCGGTGAGCAGATGACGGGCGCCTGCTCCGGCCGCTGATATACTCCGCCGGGTCCGCCCAATGGATAACTACCCAAGTCGAGCTCCCATCGTCGGCCTGGTGCTGATGGTGGGCGCCATTTTGTCTGTCCCCATCCTCGGGCTGACCGTGGCGTCGATCGTGATCGCGCAACGGTTCGAGACGGGACCGCTCCTCCCGGTCGTCGGGTTCGCCTTCGGCAACCTGATCGGCTGGCTGGGCGTGCGGTGGCTGTACCTCCGGGAGAGGCGGCATTTCAATCGATCCTGAGCAGGAGGAGCGGGAGAAGAGGAAGTCGCGCCCGCCGGACGCGACCCGCGCGTTCGCCCTGATGTTCGACCTTGGCCTGCGCCTCGCAGTCCCGATCGTCGTCGGCGTGCTCGCCGGGATCACGCTCGACCGGATGCTTTCGACCGCACCCGTGCTGCTGTTCCTCGGCGTCCTCCTCGGCGTCGGCATCGCCTTCTACGCTCTCTACGACGTTTCACGCACCTACGGAGACCGCAACAGGCAGTGACTGAGATCTCTGTCGCGCCGGAGACGCTCTTCTCGATCGGGCCGTTCGACGTCACGAACAGCCTGATCGGGACGTGGCTCGCGATGCTCTTCCTGATCGCCCTCGCCTTCGTCGTCCGGCGGAACCTGTCGATGGTTCCGGGCCGTCTCCAGTCGCTGATCGAATGGCCGATCGAGGGGATGCTCAACCTCGTCACCGGCGTCGACCATCAGCGCGGCCTGCAGTACTTTCCCCTCGTCATCTCGATGTTCCTGTTCATCCTGACGATGAACTGGATGGGCCTGCTGCCCGGCTTCGGGACGATCGGCCTGCTCCAGGACCACGAAGGGCACCAGGTCCTGGTCCCGTTGCTGCGGGCCGGCACCGCCGACCTGTCGGCCACGCTCGCCCTCTCCCTCGTCTCGTTCTTCGTGTTCATCGGGTTCGGCGTGGCCGTCCACGGTCCCGCCGGCTACGTCAAGACCTTCGCGAACCCGCCGGCTCTCGCGCCCCTCGAGATCCTCCAGCAGCTGTTCCGGGCGGTCAGCCTGAGCCTCCGGCTCTTCGGCAACATCTTCGCCGGCGAGGCAATCCAGATCGTGTTCCTGAGCTTCCTGGGGCCGGCCGCGTTCGTCATTCCGGCGGTCTTCATCCTGCTCGAGCTCCTGTTCGGCCTCGTCCAGGCCGGGATCTTCGCGCTCCTCACCATGACGTACATCCTGCTGGCGACCCTCGAGCACGGACCGAGCCACGGTCCGAGCGATGAGACGGGGACGAACGCCGGCGACCACGCCGGAGGCGTCACCTCGCCCGCGGCGTCCTGACTGCGGTCCGAATTCGACACCCCATCGGGGTTCCAATCACACGGAGGTATCCGCGCACATGGACCTTTCACCGCTCGCCGCCGGTCTTGCGATCGGCCTCGGCGCGATCGGCCCGGGCATCGGCATCGGCCTCGCCGTCTCCAAGGCGATGGAGGCCATCGGCCGGAATCCCGAGGCCGAAGGCGTCATCCGGACGGACATGATCATCGGCGTCGCGTTCGCCGAGGCGGTCGCGATCTACGCGCTGCTGATCGCGCTCGTCCTGGCGTTCGTCTAACCCGCCGATCGCGAGCGAACCCCGATGGAAGCGCTGGGCATCAGCGGATTCGCACTGCTCGCCCAGATCGTCAACTTTGTCATCATCCTGTTCCTGCTCAACCGGTTCCTCGTCGGACCCATCACCCGGATCCTGACGGAGCGCCGAGCGCGCATCGAGCAGGGGCTGAAGGACGCGGAGCAGGCGAGCCAGGATCGGGAGGCGGCCGAAAGTGAACGTGCCGCGGCCCTCGCCGACGCGCGCCGCGAGGCGAACGAGATCCTCGCCCGGGCGCAGCGAGTCGCCCAGGAGTCGCGCGAGCAGGACATCGCCGCGACGCGCGCCGAGCTCGACCGGATGCGCGAGCGCGCGACAGCGGAGATCCAGGCAGAGAAGCAGCGCGCGCTGATCGACCTTCGCGCCGACGTCGTCGATCTCGCACTCGCGGCGGCCGGCAAGGTCGTGAGCGAGACGATGACGGGTGAGCGTCAGCGGCGGCTGGTCGAGGACTTCCTCACGGAAGCTCCGACCGTCGCCGCCGGCAATGGCAACGGCGGGAGATCGCGGACCTGATGGCGCGTCCCACGACTGCGGCGCGTCGCTACGCCGAAGCGGCGTTCGACCTCGCCCACGACGAGGACAGTCTCGAGGGCTGGGCCGCGGACCTTCGGCTGGCAGCCGGGATCGCCTCGGACGAGCGCATCGAGCGGTTCCTCGACAATCCGGCGATTCCGCTTGCCGAACGCGAAGCCGCGATCGACTCCGCCCTGAAGGGCAGGGTGCGAGAGCCGGTTCGAAAGCTTGCACGCATCCTGCTCCGGCGGAACCGCGGCGACATCCTCCCGATCGTCTGCGCGGAGTGCGACCGGTTGCTCAATCGCGAGCGCGGCGTGGTGACGGCCCACGTCACGAGCGCCACTCCCCTGTCGGAGGCCGATCTCGACGTCGTCCGCGAGCGCATCGCCTCGATGCGCGGCGGCGCCACGGTCCAGCTGGAACAGCACGTCGACGAGTCGCTGATCGGCGGCCTGACCGTCCGCGTCGGCGACCAGCTGATCGACGCGAGCGTCCGGGGCCGGCTCGAGCGGCTCCGCGCCCAGCTCGTCGCCGGGACCCGCTCAGCCGGCGACCCAACCACCTGAACCGCGAAGGACACGCCGATGGCCATCCGATCCGACGAGATCGTCAGCATCATCAAGCGCCAGATCGAGGGCTTCGACGAGACGGCCGAAAGCCGCAGCGTCGGCACCGTCGTTGAGGTCGGCGACGGAATCGCCCAGATCTACGGTCTCGACGCTGCCCTCGCCTCGGAGCTGCTCGAGTTCCCCAACGGGGTCATGGGCATGGCGCTGAACCTCGAGGAGGAGACTGTCGGCGCGGTCATCCTCGGCGATCCGAGCGCGATCAAGGAAGGCGACACGGTCAAGACGACCGGGCGCGTCGTCGAGGTCCCCGTCGGCCAGGCGCTCCTCGGCCGGGTCATCGACCCGCTCGGACGTCCGCTCGACGACAAGGGTCCGATCGAGACCGACCGGAGCCGCCCGGTCGAGCGGATCGCTCCCGGCGTCATCGTCCGTCAGTCCGTCGATACGCCGGTCCAGACCGGCATCAAGGCGATCGACGCGCTGATCCCGATCGGGCGCGGACAGCGCGAGCTGATCATCGGCGACCGCCAGACGGGCAAGACGGCCATCGCGATCGACGCGATCATCAACCAGAAGGGCAAGGACCTCGTCTGCATCTACGTCGCGATCGGCCAGAAGCTGTCGACCGTCGCGCAGACCGTCGCGACGCTCGAGAAGCACGGCGCGATGGAGCACACGATCGTCGTCGTCGCCGGTGCCGAGGATCCGGCACCGCTCCAGTACCTCGCGCCGTACAGCGGCTGCGCGATCGGCGAGGAGGTCATGGAGAACGGCGTCGAGGTCGACGGGCACACCGTCAAGGACGCGCTCGTCGTCTACGACGACCTCAGCAAGCACGCCTGGGCGTACCGCGAGATGGCGCTCCTCCTCCGCCGCCCGCCCGGCCGCGAGGCATACCCGGGCGACGTGTTCTACCTCCACAGCCGGCTGCTCGAACGGGCGGCGCGGCTCAACGAGGAGAACGGCGGCGGCTCGCTGACGGCCCTCCCGCTCATCGAGACACAGGCCGGCGACGTGTCGGCCTACATCCCGACCAACGTCATCTCGATCACCGACGGCCAGATCTTCCTCGAGACGGACCTGTTCAACGCCGGCCAGCGGCCCGCGCTCAACATCGGCATCTCGGTCTCGCGCGTCGGCTCGGCGGCTCAGACCAAGGCGATGAAGAAGGTCGCCGCTCCGCTCAAGCTCGACCTCGCCCAGTACCGCGCCCTCGCGGCGTTCGCGCAGTTCGCGTCCGACCTCGACAAGGCGACCCGCGACCAGCTCACCCGCGGTGAGAAGCTGTCCGAGGTCGCGAAGCAGCCGCAGTACCAGCCGCTGCCGGTCGAGAAGCAGGTCGCGATCCTATTCGCCGCGACGACGGGCAAGCTGGACGACGTGCCGACCCCGCGCGTCAAGGAGTTCGAGACCCAGTTCTACCGCTTCCTCGAGACCGAGCAGCCGCAGATCCTCCAGGAGCTCGGCGAGTCGAAGGCCCTCTCCGACGAGATCTCCGCTTCCCTCGACCAGGCCCTGAACACCTTCCGCGAGAGCTTCCTCGCGTGAGGCGGCCCTTACTTCGAGTCGAGTCCCGCCGCCGTGGCGGCCGAGGGCAAGGATCCTGAATGGCCAGCCAGAGAGACATTCGGCGGCGAATAGCCGCCGTCAAGAACATCAAGCAGATCAC